>NZ_JAHFRY010000091.1:19103-20594 GCF_023266035.1 Nevskia sp. | reverse complement strand
CCGCCACTCGGGTTCGACGAACAGGTGGCAGGTCGCACAGGCGCAGTTTCCGCCGCAATCGCCGTCGATGCCGGGCACCCGGTTGCTGACCGCTGCTTCCATCAACGACGTGCCTTCCGCGACTTCGATGCTGCGGACGGTGCCGTTGTGTTCGATAAACGTGACCTTGATCATTTTTGACTTCCATCTGGAATAGCCACGCCGCAGGCGAGGCTTTTATGGCTGTGGGGGCCTTGCATGGGCGGCACGCTCAGGCGTCGATCCGCACTCGCATCGACTCATAGCCCTTGACGAACGGCGACGGCACGCGAACAGGCTCGCCGATCACCTTGAGCTGCCCGGGTTTGGTCCAGCGCTTGAGGATCTCCTCCCACAGGATGCGGAGCTGCATTTCCGCCAACCGGTTGCCGACGCAGCGGTGAATGCCGAAACCAAACGACAGGTGCTGACGCGGCCGGGCACGATCGATGATGAAGTCGTTCGGAGTCTCGATGGCTTCCTCATCACGGTTGCCGGAGACGTACCACATCAGTACCTTGTCGCCCTTGCGGATGTGCTTGCCGCCAAGCACCGTGTCTTCGATTGCCGTCCGCCGCATGTGCGACAGCGGGGTCTGCCAGCGCACTATCTCCGGAATCATCGACGCCACCAGCGCCGGATTGCCGCACAGCTTCGTGTACTGGTCCGGGTATTCGTTGAGCGCCAGCAGGCCGCCGGTCATCGAGCTGCGGGTGGTGTCGTTGCCGCCGACGATCAGCAGCAGGACGTTGCCGAGGAACTCCTCGGGCGTCATGTTCCGGGTGCGCTCGTCGTGCGCCATCATTGAGATCAGGTCGGCACCGGGTTTGGCGTTGACGCGCTCGTTCCACAGCCGCGTCATGTAGGCAGCGCACTCGCCCACGATCTGCATTCGATGTTCCTCCGAATCCACCAGGCCCTCACCAGGCAGCGCCACCGTGGCGTCGGACCAGTAGGTGAGTTTGGAACGGTCCTCCCAGGGAAAATCGAAAAGGGTTGCCAGCATCTGCGTGGTGAGATTGATCGAAACCCTCTCGACCCAGTTGAATTCAACCCCGAGCGGCAGACTGTCCATCGCCTCGCCGGTGCGGCGCCGGATGATGGCTTCCAGACGAGCGAGATTCTCCGGCGCTACTATTGGGCTGACCGCCTTCCGGTGCTCGTCGTGTTGCGGAGGGTCCATCTGGATGAACATTGGCAACTGCACTGCCGAGTTCGTATCCATGATGGTGACGCCACCGCGACGAGAGTCCGATGAATAGATTTCGGGATGGGTCTCGACCTCCATGATGTCCTTGTACTTGGTCACCGACCAGTACGGCCCGAACAGGCTCTTGGCGCAGTAATGCACCGGGTCCTCGCGGCGCAGGCGCTCGAAGTAGTCCCACATCGTGTTGTTGCGGTACAGCTCGGGATTGCTGACGTCAATCTCTTCGAGCGGGATCGCGTAAGCGGCGCTTTTGTGCACCTGCG
>NZ_JAHFRY010000091.1:0-19093 GCF_023266035.1 Nevskia sp. | reverse complement strand
GATGCTGGATTTTCCGATCTGCGATTCCGAACTCACGCCGGGTCAAACGGATCCCGATGCGTCGACTTGCGACAACGCAGGTAATGTCTGCTGCTTGGGATTGATGGGCACTGGCGCGCGGGTACTGGCGCGCGCGTCTGCATCGAATCCGCCTTGCGCCGCGACGATCGATGACGCAATGCGCCGTTCGTGGATGCGAACCAAAAGTTGGAATGACTCCACCATCTGCATCTCCTCCAGCACGCCCCGTCTGCGGGGTCTATGAGTTCCAACTACACTCCCTGTTGATATTTCTGTCAACAGTACGCCGACGGGCGGCAAGCTTCCGTGAATCAGACCCGCTTGCAGCGCAATGCCCGCGCCCAAGCAGATAGTAGCGGCGTGTCCTGCGGTGTGCCCAAATGGCCACC
Organism: Nevskia sp.; assembly: GCF_023266035.1. Taxonomy (GTDB): domain Bacteria; phylum Pseudomonadota; class Gammaproteobacteria; order Nevskiales; family Nevskiaceae; genus Nevskia. Next base: position 18,683 of record NZ_JAHFRY010000091.1, on the reverse strand, counting down.
TTGCCCAAGTCACTGCTAACTTGCGCCCGATGAAGACCGCCCCCTCCAGGACACGCACCGCCGCAACCCCGCCGCGCAGCCGCATGGACCGCGACACGCGCAGGCGCCAACTGCTGGACTGCGCGATCGAGGCTTTCGCCGAGCGCGGCACCGCGCGCGCCGGCCACGCCGACATCGCGCGGCTCGCGCAGGTTTCGGTGGCCACCGCGTTCGAGTATTTCCCGACCCGCGAGCTTCTGCTCGACGCGGTGCTCGCGGATACCGAGCGTTTCCTGTTCGAGGTGATGGCGTGCGGAACGGCCGCCGGATCCGCAAGCGGCCGCGTACTGGAGATCTTCCACCTGTTCGCGAATTGCGTGGAGGATCAGCCGCACCACATGCGCGTCTGGCTGGACTGGAGCACGTCGATACGCGAGCACGTCTGGCCGCGGTACGTCGCGGTGCAGGAGCGCATCATCGAAATGTTCCGCCAGATGATCGACGAAGGCCGGTCGGCCGGAACGGTTCACGCAGTCGTCGTCCCCGAGGATGCAGCGCGCATCCTGGTCGGCCAGGCGCACATGATCGTGATGATGCGTTTCGCGCATGTCGAGGCTGAGCGGGTGAGCCGCTTCATCGACCACATGATCGACAACGCCCTTTCCCGCTGAGCGCTGCCACGCTCGGAGCTTTCTTGGCAGGCTGAATCGGGGCCTGCGGATTCTCTGATTAACCTCGTGGCTTGAGCCACGAGGACTTCAGCGAACTCCAGAAGGTGGGCGCCATCCGCGTCGACCCGGAACGGCTCACACCCGAAGAAGAGGAAGTCCTGCGCCAGTTCGCCACACTGCGCCACAGCGGCATGACCGCAGCCCGCGGCTTCTCGGCCCGCCACATCGAGATCGTGCAGGCGTCGGCCGATCTGCTGTTCGAGCAGGAACTGAAGCTGTTCAGCGAATTGCTGACCGACCTGCGCGATGACGAAATCCCGGTACTGATCGCACGCGCCATTCCCGCCATCAACCGGATCTTCGCCGTGTTCCACGAGCGCAAGCTGCGCGCCTTCGTCGCGAGGTACGCATCGCAGGCCGGCAAGCGCAAGACTGCCGGGAAACCGACCGAGGCCGGCGGCACCAAGTCCGGCAAGAAGCGCACGGGCAAAACGGCCTGAGGGTTCGGCTTGTCGGCGACCACGCGCCCTGCCGGCAATCTCAGGCTCCGAACGCTGCGATTCCGGTCTGCGCCCGGCCCAGTATCAGCGCGTGCACATCGTGCGTGCCTTCGTAGGTATTGACGGCTTCGAGATTCAGCACGTGGCGGATGACGTGGTACTCGTCCGAGATGCCGTTGCCGCCGTGCATGTCGCGCGCCATGCGGACGATGTCCAGCGCCTTGCCGCAGTTGTTGCGCTTAATCAGCGAGACCATTTCCGGCGCGGCCAGGCCTTCGTCCATCAGGCGCCCGACCCGCAGCGCGGCATGCAGACCCAGGCTGATCTCGGTCTGCATGTCGGCGAGTTTTTTCTGGATCAACTGATTGGCGGCCAAGGGCCGGCCGAACTGCTTGCGCGCCAGGGTGTAGTCGCGCGCCGCATGCCAGCAGAACTCGGCCGCCCCCATCGCGCCCCAGGCGATGCCATAGCGCGCCTTGTTGAGACAGCCGAACGGTCCCTTCAGCCCGCTGACATTCGGCAGCAGGTTTTCGGCCGGCACGAACACGCTGTCCATCACGATCTCGCCGGTGATCGAGGCCCGCAGGCTGAACTTGCCCTCGATCTTGGGTGCCGACAGACCCTTCATGCCCTTCTCGAGCACGAAGCCGCGAATCTGCCCGGCGTCATCCTTGGCCCACACCACAAAGACGTCGGCAATCGGCGAGTTGGTAATCCACATCTTGGCGCCGGTCAGCAGATAGCCGCCATCCGCCGCGCGGGCACGCGTGATCATGCTGCCGGGATCGGAACCGTGGTCGGGCTCGGTCAGGCCGAAGCAACCCACCCACTCGCCGCTGGCAAGCTTCGGCAGGTATTTCTGCTTCTGCGCCTCAGTGCCGTAGGCGTAGATCGGGTACATCACCAGCGAGGACTGCACGCTCATCGCCGAGCGGTAGCCGGAATCTACCCGCTCCACCTCGCGCGCGATCAGGCCGTAGGCGACGTGGCTTACGCCCGGGCAGCCGTAGCCGTGCAGCGACGCGCCGAGCAGGCCCAGGGCACCCATCTCTCTCATGATCCCGCGATCAAAATGCTCGTGACGATGCGCATCGCGCACGCCAGGCAGCAGACGTTCCTGGCAGTAGCTGCGCGTGGCCTCGCGCACCAGGCGCTCCTCATCGCTGAGTTGCGATTCCAGCAGCAGCGGGTCTTCCCACTGAAAAGCGGCTCGGGTCATGGCAGGTTGGTAGGGCTCAAGAAAAAATCAAGGTGGATGTGCGAATCAACCAACTGGGCGAGGCCGGCCGGTCTGCGGCTTCCTGCCGCGACGATAGACCAGCAAGGTTCGACGGAACGCAATCACCAGCACGCCGTCCTGGTTATGCCCTTCGGTGCGGACGGTGACGACGCCCACGTCCGGGCGCGAGCGCGACTCGCGGATCTCCAGCACTTCGGAACGCGAGTAGATCGTATCGCCCTCGAACACCGGTCTGGGCAGCCGCACCTCGTCCCAGCCCAGGTTCGCGAACACGTTCTGCGACACGTCGCTGACGCTCTGGCCAGTGACCAGCGCCAGGGTCAGGCAGGAGTTCACCAGCGGGCGCTTGAACTCGGTCTGCGCGGCGTAGTGCTGGTCGAAGTGCAGCGCTGCGGTGTTCTGCGTCATCAAGGTGAACCAGATGTTGTCGTTCTGCGTGAGCGTTCGGCCGAGCGCGTGCGGATAGACATCACCAACCTCGAAGTCCTCGAAATACCTGCCTTCCCAGCCCGCCTTCACTGCCATTGATGTGAGTCCTGAAATGTCGTTCTGGGATCGGTCCAGCGCATCGCGGCGAACGTGGATACAGTCTCTCCGCATAAGCTATTCTAACAAGTGTTTGACACTCGCGCGGACTCGTCGCGCATACGACCGTTCGGGGACATGGCTTGATGGACGCTTCCGCGCTGCAGGCGATCTTCGGCGACGTGCGCGCCAACTGGGTCCTGTACGCCTCGATGCCGCTGGTCGCGTCGGCCATCGGCTACGTGACCAAGGTCGCGGCGATCTAAATGATGTTTCTGCCGATTCAATTCGTCGGAATCCGGCCACCCTATCTGGGCTGGCAGGGCATCATCCCGCGCAATGCGGCACGCATGGCCTCGATCGCCTGCGACACCCTCACCACACGCCTGCTCAAGCCCGAGGAACTGTTCGACCGGCTCGATCCGATCCGCGTGGCCAGCGCCATCGATCGGCCCTTGCGGGCGGCAGTCGAGGAAATCGTTCACGAAGTGTTCGAACACTATTCGCCGGGCCTGTGGACCGCCGCTCCCACCGCGATGAAGCGCACCATGATCCGGCGCGTGCAGGACAAGTCGCCGCAGATGATCGAGGACATCATGTCGAAGATCCGCAGCGACCTGAACTCGGTGTTCGATCTCAAGGACATGGTGGTGAGCAATCTGGTGAAGGACAAGGCGCTGCTCAACCAGATGTTCCGCGAGCTGGGGCATGGCGAATTCCGCTTCATCAGCAATTCCGGCATCTACTTCGGCTTTCTCATCGGGTGCGTTCAGGCGCTGGCCTGGGCTCTGACGCACTCGATTCGGATCATGCCGCTGTTCGGCGGACTCACCGGCTGGCTTAGCGACTGGCTGGCGCTGAAGATGGTGTTCCGGCCCAAGGAGCCCACGCGCTACCTCGGGCTGTTCACCTGGCAGGGGCTGTTCATCAAGCGCCGCCAGCAGGTGGCCTCTGAGTACGGGCGGCTCATGGCGCAGCGCGTGCTCACGCCCAGCGCCATCATGGATTCGATCCTGCGCGGCCCGCTCTCCGACCGCCTGTACGCGATGATCCAGAACGAGGTCCGCGCCGCCATCGACGAGCAGGCTGGGTTCGCGCGGCCGCTGGTCGTGCTGTCGGTGGGTGGCGACAAGTACCTGGAGATGAAGCGCGTGGTCGCGGGCAAGATCGTGGAGCGCCTGCCCGAGGCCATGCGCCATGTCGAGACCTATGCCTTCGAGGCGCTCGACATCGAGAACACGCTCAAAACCAAGATGGCGCAACTCACTGTCGACGAATACGAGGGCCTGCTCCGCCCGGCCTTCCAGCAAGATGAGTGGATCCTGATCGCGGTGGGCGCCGCATTGGGCTTTCTGGTCGGCGAGATGCAGGTCCACGTGATGCTCGCGTTTGCCACAAATCCGCTGTAGAGCAGCATCATCGGGCAGGGCAGCAAGACCCCAGGCCCCAGGAGAATTCAGATGATTCCCGGTATTGCCCTGACACCGCTGGCCCTGCCCCTGCGCGCGCAAGAGGTCATGCGCGATCCAGGCGTCTGTGAACAGATCGAGCAACTCGCCACGCGTATGGATCGCCCGCTCGCCGAGGTACGCAAGGAGGCGGCTGAGGTGCTGCGCGGCATGGTGGCGGTGGACGCCCAGGGCTTCAACAAGGTATTCGATGAGGGCCTGGGGCCGCTCTATTCCGGTCAGTGCAACATCGTCGGCGACACCCCTGCACTGGCAGGGCTGCGCAAGCTCAACGAGCGGCACGCGCTGGTGTTCCTGCCTTCGCACCGCAGCTACGCCGATCCCTTCGTGCTCGGCAAGCTGCTGCGCGCCAATGGCTTCCCGCGCAACTTCGTGCCGGGCGGCGACAACATGGCGTTCTGGCCGATGGGCCCGATATCGCGCCGCAGCGGCGTCATCTTCATCCGCCGCGCCGGAAAATCCGACGAGGTCTACAAGGCCATGCTGCGCGCGTACTTCGGCTATCTGGTTGGACGACGCCAGAACCTGGAGTGGTACATGGAGGGTGGTCGAACGCGCTCCGGCAAGCTGCGTCCGCCCATGTACGGGCTGATGAGCTACCTGGTCGATGCGGTGGTCGATCGACGCGCCGAGGACGTGATCCTGGTGCCGGTGTCCATCACCTACGACCGCCTCAACGAGGTGCGCGCGATGGCGACCGAAGACGTCAAGGCCAGCAAGCCGCGCGAGGGCCTGCTGTGGATGGCGCGCTACATGGCGGCGCAGCGCCGCACCGCCGGCACCGTGTACGTCAACTTCGGCGAACCGCTGTCGCTGGCAGGCGCGCTGGCCAGGGATGGCGCCGACGGCAAGAGCGACAAGCTGATGGTGCAGAAGACCGCGTTCGAGATTTCCCAGCGCATCAACCGGGTCACGCCGGTCACCTCGCCGGCGCTGGTGACGCTCGCTTTGCTCGGCATCGGCGATCGCGCGCTAACCCTGGTGGAGGTCTACGACCTGGTTCGCCCCCTGCTGGAATATGCGCACCAGCGCAGCCTGCCTACTTCGCAGCTCGAACCGCTGCGCCACTACCACGGCGTGCTCGATGCACTCGACAACCTGGTCGAGATCGGCATCGTCAGCCGCTACGACGATGGCCTGGAACCGGTGTTCCGCATCGAGCCCGGCCAGCACTCGGTGGCCGCGTTCTACCGCAACAGCGCGGTGCACTGGTTCGTCAACCGCGCCATCGTCGAAATGGCGATATCGGCCGGCACCCAGATGGACGTGAGCAAGGAGACCTGGCGGGCCGCGATCGACGTCACCCTGGCCATCCGCGACCTCCTCAAGTTCGAATTCTTCTTCAGCGACAAGCACAGTTTCCGCGATGAGTTGCTCGCCGAGACCGAGCTGATCGGTGCCGACTGGCGCAAGGCCACTGTGGACAGGGAGGGCCGAAAAAACTATTTGGCCAAGGCTCCGTTTCTGGTCGCGCACCGCGTGCTGCCGCCCTTTCTGGAAGCCTATCAAATCGTCGCCACACGCCTGGCCAGCAAACCGACAGCACGCTTGCTGGACCGCAAGCAGCTCATCGACGAATGCATGACCGTGGGTCGCCAGCAGCTCCTGCAGCAGGTGGTACTGAACCCGGAGTGCCTGTCGCGCGAACTGTTCGGGAACGCCCTGCTGCTGGCCGACAACCGCGGCCTGCTCAAACCCGGCGGGCCGGAACTGGAGCAGAAGCGCAAGGACTTCGCGCGCGAATGCGCTGATGCGGTGGCCGCCGTGGCGGTGATCGGAGCACTGGATAGCGAACGTCGCGCAGCAGCCAAGGAGGCTCGCCGATGAGCTATCCCGCACTACAGCAGCATATCGCCGAGATTCTCTCCGGACCGCGCGGCGCGCGCGTCGCCGCGTTCTTCGATTACGACGGCACCCTGATCGACGGCTACTCGGTGATGGCCTATCTCGGCGAGCGCTTCCGCCAGCGCCGCATGGGGGCCGGCGAGATGCTGGAGATCGCGAGTTTCTCGATGCTGCGCGATCCCTCCGAGGCCGACTTCGAGGAACTGGTGCGCGCCGGTATGCGCCGCTGGGCCGGCAAGACCGAGGACGAGATGATCGCGCTGTGGCGTCGCCTGTTCCGCAGCCGCATCGCCTCCACCGTGTTTCCCGAATCCTGGGAACTGGTGCTGGCGCATCAGCGCATGGGCCACACCGTGGCGCTGGCGTCCTCGGCCACGCGCTACCAGGTGTTGCCGATGGCCGAGGAACTCGGCATCGATCATCTGCTCTGCACCACCGCCGAAGTGCGCGACGGGCAGCTCACCGGCGAGATCGCCGGCCGCACCGCCTGGGGCGAGGGCAAGGCCGAGGTCGTGCGCCGCTTTGCGCAGTCCCGGCGCATCGACCTGACGCGCAGCCACGGTTACGCCAACGGCCGCGAGGACATCGCGTTTCTGAATACGGTGGGCAAACCCCTGGCGATCAACCCGGCCGAGGCCCTCGCGCAGCATGCGCGGCGGCAATCCTGGCCGGTGCTGCAATTCGAGCAGCGCCGCAAGGTCAGCCCGCAATCCAGGGCGCGCACCGTCGCGGCCTATTCCTGGATGGCGGCGACCCTGGCCGGCGGCATGGCCTTCGAGGCCTTGGGCGGGCCGCGGCGGCGCGCGGTGGAACTGATCGGCAACGTCGCGAGCGACGTGGGCCTGGCGATCGCCGGAATCGACGTACGCATCCAGGGTGAGCACAACCTGTGGGCGCGGCGGCCGGCGGTGTTCCTGATCAATCACCAGAGCGGCCTGGACCTGATTGTCGGCGCCAAGATTTTCCGCCGTGACTTCACCGGCGTGGCCAAGAAAGAGGCCGCCAAGGCCATCGGCTTCGGCAAGTTCATGCAGATGGCCGACATCGCCTTCATCGACCGCGCCAATTCCAGTGCCGCACGCCAGGCGCTGGGCCCGGTGCAGGAGAAACTCGCCAAGGGCCTGTCGGTGGTGATCGCACCCGAGGGCACGCGCTCGTACACGCCGCGGCTCGGCGCATTCAAGAAAGGCGCCTTCCACATCGCCATGCAGGCCGGCGTGCCGGTGATCCCGGTGGTAATCCGCAATGCCGGCGCGATGATGTGGCGCGACACCCTGTGGATGCGTCCCGGCACCGTCGATGTGGCGGTGCTCCCGCCGGTCGAAACCGAAGGCTGGACCCTGGCCTCGCTCGATTCCCATATTGCCGAAATCCGGCAGCAATTCCTGGACACCCTGGCCCGTTGGCCGGACCCCAGCCCCAAACCGCGCCCGGCGCGGAAGGAGAAGAAGTCATGAGCGACACCCGCGCATTCACCTCCGCCGACCTGCACGAACTCGAGGACTGGGGCGGCGGACCGGAGATGAGTCACTTCGAAGGCGTGATGTGGCGCCTGGACGCCAACCCCCGCATGCGTTCGACCATGACCGCAGTGGAGATCCTCGACCACGCGCCGGACTGGCAGCGCCTGCGCGCCGCGCACGAGCGCCTCACGGTGGCGATTCCGCGCTTCAAGCAGCGCGTGGTGGAACCGCTGTTCGGTCTGGGCACGCCGCACTGGGTGGATGACCCGGACTTTTCGCTCGACTACCACCTGCGCCGCCTGCGCGTGCCGGAACCGGCCACGCCGCGGCAGTTGCTGGAGCAGGCACAGTGGATCGCGATGACGCCTTTCGACCGTGCGCGGCCGCCCTGGGAGGTGATCCTGATCGAGGGCCTGGCCGATGGCCGAGCCGCCTATGTGCTGAAACTGCACCACGCCCTGACCGACGGCCACGGCATGATGCAGTTGCTGTCGCAGGCGCACAGCCGCAGCGCCGAACCGGGTGCGCGGGTGGAACGTCCGGCACCCGCGCCCGCTGCACCGCTGCCTTCGTCCGGCGCCGTGCTGGGACGGCAGTTGCGCGCCGGCCTGTCGCGCCTGCCCGGGCAGACCCGCAATCTCGTCGCCGACCTGGCGCAGGGCCTGCAACGCAAGGACGCCGCGCAGGACGCGCTGCGCTATGCCCGCTCCGCGGCGCGCATCCTCGGCCGCAAGCCGGCGCCGAAGTCGCCGCTGCTCGCCGGTCGTAGCCTGGCCTGGCATTTCGACGCGCTGGATTTTCCGCTCGCCGAATTCAAGGCCGCCGCCAAGCGTGCCGGCGCCAGCCTCAACGACGCCTACATCGCCGGCCTCGCTGGCGGCTTCCGGCGCTATCACGAGCAGCTCGGCCAGCCGATCGCCAAGCTGCCTATCGTGTTCCCGGTCAGCGTGCGCACGGCGGCCGATGGCCTCGGCGGCAACCGCTTCGTCGGTGGCCAGTTCGACGCGCCGCTGGATGAACCCGATCCGATCGCCTGCATGAAGAAGGTCGGTGCCTTCGTGGAAAAGCTGCGCGAGGAACCGGCGCTCGACGTGCTGCTGCGCGTGATGCCCGTGGTCGGCCGCCTGCCTACGCCGGTGCTGACCAAGATGATGTCCGGAGTCACCGCCGCACAGGACGTGCAGGCCAGCAACGTGCCAGGTCTGCGCCGTCCGGTGTACATCGCCGGCGCGCGCGTCACGCACTTCTTCGGCTTCGGTCCCCTGCCCGGCTGCGCCGCCATGTTCGCGATGCTGTCGCACGACCAGCGCTGCTGCATCGGCATCAACACCGACGCCGCTGCGGTGCGCGAGCCGGACCGTCTGGTGGAATGCCTGCGACTGAGCTTCGACGAGATCATCGGCGTTCCGGGGATCACGGAGGTCTTCGCTGGGCCAGGCACGCCCTCAGCAACCTGATCGACCGGATTTGCGGGCAGCGCTGACGCCGTACGGAGCCCTCGCGCCGGGAGATGAAGGTTCGTGAACAGCGCTCCATAATCTAACATTCGTTTGTTAGACTGATGACCGGCCATCCGGACCCGATGCGGCGTGCGGACGGCCACCGCGAACCATCCCCTGATCGAGGAGCAAGCATGATCGGCATCACCTCCTACGGCGCTTATGTGCCGAGGCTGCGCCTCAGCCGCGCCGCAGCGGCACAGGCCAACGCCTGGGCCAATCCCGGCCTGCTCGCCCAGGCGCGCGGCGAGCGCTCGATGGCCAACTGGGACGAGGACAGCCTGACGATGGCGGTGGAAGCCGCGCGCGACGCGCTGGCCGGCCGCAGCACGGACGGCATTGGTGCCATCTACTTCGGCTCCAGCACGCATCCGTTCGCCGACCGCCAGAACGCGGGTCTGGTCGCCGCAGCGCTGGACCTGCCGGAATCGATCGGCTCCTGCGACCTCAGCGGCGCGCAGAAGGCTGGCACCGCGGCCCTGATCGCCGCGCTCGACCGCGTCGCCGCCGGAGGTGCGGGCGAGGCGCTCGTGGTGGTCGGCGAACATCGCCGAGCGCGTCCCGGCAGCGCGCAGGAGCTGCAGTACGGCGATGCCGCCGCAGCGTTCACGATCGGTGGTTCTGCGGTGATTGCGGAATTCCTCGGCGGCCACAGCGTGTCGGTGGATTTCGTCGATCATTACCGCGGCACCGGACAGGAATTCGACTACATCTGGGAGGAGCGCTGGCTGCGCGACGAGGCCTTCCAGAAGTGGGTGCCGGCGGCAGTGAACGCCGCGCTGGAAAAACTGGGGATCGACCCGGGCGCGATCGATCACTTCGTGCTGGCCGAGCCGGTCGCGAAACTCTCGGCGCTGGTCGCCAAGCGTTGCGGGATCGCCGAGACCGTGATCGCTGACAGCCTGCTCGGCGTGGTCGGCCATGCCGGTGCGGCGCACGCCCCGCTGATGCTGGCCTCGGTGCTGCAGAAGGCGCAGCCCGGACAGACCATCGTGGTCGTCGGCTTCGGCCAGGGTTGCGATGTGCTCGCCTTTCGCACGACTGCGACGCTGGGCGAACTGCCCACGCGTAGCGGCGTGGCTGGCAGTCTCAAGCGGCGCAAGGAAGAAAGGAATTACCCGAAGTTCCTGTCCTTCAACGAGACCGTTTCGCTGGAAAAGGGTCTGCGCGGCGAAGCCAATCCGCAGACCGCACTGTCGGCGATGTACCGCAACCGCCGCATGCTGTTCGGCCTGGTCGGCGGCAGTTGCACGAAGTGCGGTACCGCGCAGTTCCCGCCGGCCGACATCTGCGTCAATCCGTCCTGCCATCACCAGGGGCCGATGCAGCCTTATCGCTTCGCCGACGAAGCGGCGCAGATCAAGACCTGGTCGGCGGACTGGCTGACCTACACGCCGGACCCGCCCGCGCACTACGGCATGGTCGAGTTCCAGCGCGGCGGGCGCTTCGTCGCCGACATCACCGACTGGGATCTCGGCAAGGTCGAGGTTGGTCAGCCGGTCCGCATGGTGTTCCGCGTGCGCGGGCGCGATGCGCAACGCGGCATGGTGCGTTACTTCTGGAAAGCCGCGCCGCTGGCCGGCGCCGGGGAGAATTGAGATGAGCAGTGGCATCCGCGACAAGGTGGCGATCCTGGGCATGGGCTGCTCGCGTTTCGGCGAGCGCTGGGACATGGGCGCGGAGGAACTGATGGTGGAGTCCTTCACCGAAGCACTCGGCGATGCCGGCATCGACCGCAAGCAGATCCAGGCGGCGTGGCTGGGCTCGTGCATGGATGAGGTCAACGTCGGCAAGTCGGCACTGCCGGCTTCGATCGCCCTGCGCCTGAACAACATTCCTGTCACGCGCGTCGAGAACTACTGCGCCACCGGCACCGAGGCCTTTCGCGGTGCGGTGTACGCGGTTGCGTCCGGCGCCTGCGACATCGCGCTCGCCATCGGCGTGGAGAAACTCAAGGACACCGGCTACGGCGGACTGCCAGGTCTGGACGGCGGCTCGCTGCCGCCCCTGTGGTGGCCGAACCTGTCGGCGCCAGGCGTGTTCGCACAGGTCGCGAGCGCCTACATGAGTCGCTACAAGGTGCCGCGCGATGTGCTCAAGCGCGCACTGGCCGAAATCTCGGCCAAGAGCCACGCCAACGGCGCGAAGAATCCCAAGGCGCACCTGCGCAATCCGGTGAGCTGCGACACCATCATGGCTTCGCCGATGATCGCCGAGCCGCTGGGCCTGTTCGACTGCTGCGGTGTGTCCGACGGCTCGGCCGCAGCCATCGTCACCACGCCGGAAATCGCCAAGTCGCTGGGCAAGCATCCGGACCAGATGGTCACCGTCAAGGCGCTGCAGCTCGCGCTGTCGAACGGCTCCGAAGGCGGCTACAACGACTGGGACGGCTCCTACATCCACACCACGCGCGTCGCCGCGCAGCGCGCCTATGCCGAGGCGGGCATCAAGAAACCGCGCGATGAAATCTCGATGTTCGAGGTTCACGACTGTTTCTCGATTACCGAGCTGGTGACGATGGAAGACCTCGCGCTGTCCTCCGACGGCGGCGCGATCAAGGACGTGATGGACGGCTTCTACAGCGCGGACGGCAAGATTCCCTGCCAGATCGACGGCGGCCTCAAATGCTTCGGCCATCCCATCGGCGCCTCCGGCATCCGCATGGTCTACGAGATGTACCTGCAACTGCTCGGCCGTGCCGGCGAGCGCCAGCTCAAGAACCCGCGTTACGGCCTGACCCACAACCTGGGCGGCTTCCCACACCAGAACGTGGTCGGCATCTCCATCGTAGGCCGCTACCAATGACTTCGATCCTTCAACAACACCGGAAGCCCTGCGCATGAAACCACTCGCGGCCATCGTCGCCGTATCCGAGATGAAACCCGGACGCTACCCCCAGTACAACGGCATGGAGATGTACCGGCAGGTCATCGCGCAGTTCCTTCGCGAATGGCCGGCGCTGAGGCCCACGGACATCAGCGGGCTGCTGTCGGCGCCGGCCGGCATGGCCTCGGCCGACGGCACCGACGTGTTCGCGCACGAAAAAATCTCCGAGGAACTCGGCATCGAGCCGAGCTTCAGCGAGACCATCAATGCCGGCGGCTGCACCTACGCGCTGATGCTGGTGCGCGCCTCGCTGGCCATCGAGCGCGGACTCTGCGACTCGGTGCTGTGCCTGGGCGCGGGGCGCTTTCCGAACGTCGGCAGCGGTATGGCCGAGATGATGAGCAAGCTCATCAGCCATCCGGAATTTGAATATCCCTACGGCACCTACATCCCGCCGATTTTCGCGCTCAACGCCACGCGCCACATGCACGAGTTCGGCACCACGCGCGAGCAGCTCGCGCAGGTCGCGGTATCGCAGCGCGAGTGGTCGCTGCTGCATCCGGATGCGCTGATGGCGCCGCAGGGGCGGCTCAGCATCGACAAGGTGCTGTCCTCGCGCCCGATCGCCTATCCGTTCAATCTGCTCGACTGCTCGGTGCCCAGCGAAGGCGGGTCGGCGGTGCTGGTGGTGTCCCCGAAGATCGCGAAACGCTACGCGAAAAAGCCCTGTTACCTGTTTGGCTTTGGCGAGAAACACACGCATTCCAGCATCAGCCAGGCGCATGACCTGACCACGCTCGGCTCCAGGGAAACGTCGGCACAGGCCTACCGCATGGCCGGCGTGGGTCCGGGGGACATGGACTTCGCGCAGCTCTACGACTCGTTCAGCATCAACCCGATCATCTATGCCGAAGACCTCGGCCTCTGCCCCAAGGGCAAGGGGGGCGCGTTCTTCGCTGGTGGCCGCACCGCGCCAGGCGGTGAATTCCCGGTCAACACCTATGGCGGACTGATGTCCTTCGGTCACGTGGGCGACGCTTCCGGCCAGACCATGATCGTCGAGGCCGCGCGCCAGATCATGGGCATCGCCGGTGGCGAACGTCAGCTGAAGAAAGCCGATCTCGGCGTCGTCCACTGCTACGGCGGAATGATGTCGGAACACGCCACCCTCGTCCTCGGGAGCCAAGCATGAGCAACGTTCCGGTCAATCCCAAACCCGTCCCCGAAATCAACGCGCACAGCAAGCCTTACTGGGATGGCGCCCAGCGCGGCGAACTGATGATCCAGCGCTGCCGCGGCACCGGCAAGGCGTTCACCTACGCGCGATGCTGGAGTCCCTACGATTTCTCGCCCGACCCGGCCTGGGAAAAAGCCAGCGGTCGCGGCACGGTGTTCAGCTACACCATCGTCTACCAGCCGCCCTACGCCGCCTTCAAAGCCGACTGCCCGTTCGTGATGGCCATCATCCAGCTCGACGAGGGGCCGCAGATGATGAGCAACATTCTCCACTGCGATCCCGAATCGGTGCGCATCGGCATGAAGGTGAAGCTCTGCTTCGAGACCCGCAGCGGCGGCTTCAAGATTCCGCAGTTCGAACCGGCCTGATGTCCCGATCCAGCAGGAGTACCCCATGAGCGAAGAATCCGTCGCCGCCGTCCGCGAAGCCGCCGAGGGCCTCACCCGCGGCATCTCGCGCGAATACTGGTTGCAGTGCGCCAAGGAAAAGAAGTTCCCTACCAAGCTGTGGGACGCGATGGCGGAAACCGGCCTGCTCGGCCTGACCGTGCCCGAAGAGTACGGCGGCAGCGGCGGCGGTCTGTCGGAACTGATGGTGCTCAACGAGATCACCGGCCGCGCCGGCATCATCTCGCTGTTCTTCGTGCTCGGCAGCTTCGCGCGCATGCCGATCATCAAGCACGGCACACCGGCGCAGATCGCCAAGTTCGTCACGCCGACCGCCACCGGCGAGGGCAGGATGTGCTTCGGCGTCACCGAACCCGATGCCGGCACCAACACTTTCCGCCTGCAGACCACGGCGACCAAGAACAGCTGCGGCTGGCTGGTCAACGGCTCCAAGGTATTCATCACCGGCGCGAAGGAATCGACGTCGATGCTGCTGATCGCGCGCACTTCGGCCTTCGATGCGGCCAAGCCGCGCGCCGGGCTGTCGCTGTTCATTCTCGAATCGCACACGCCGGGCATCGAGTTCCAGCGCCTGAACATCGACGTGCTCGGCGAGAGCCAGTACCTGGTGTTCTTCAAGGATGCGCAGCTTCCCCAGGAAGCGCTGATCGGCGAAGAAGGCAAGGGCATGAAGTACCTGTTCGACGGCCTCAACACTGAACGCCTGGTGCTGGCCTCGATGGCAGTGGGCCTGGGCAACCGCGCGCTGGACAAGGCGGTGGCGTATTCGAAAGAGCGCTCGCCCTTCGGCGAGCCGATCGGCAGCTACCAGGGCCTGCAACATCCGATGGCGCGCGCCAAGGCTCATCTCGAAGCCTCGCGCCTGGTCATGCAGGAAGCGGCGCGTACCTTTGACCGTGGCGAGGATGCCGGCCCGCTGTCCAACATGGCCAAGCTGCTCACCTCCGAAGCCTGCGACGAAGCGGTGGACATCGCGCTGCAGGTCCATGGTGGCTACGGCTTCGACCAGGATTACGACGTCGTCACCTTGTGGCCGTTCGCACGCCTGATGCGCGTGGCGCCGGTCAACAACGAGATGATCCTGAACTACATCGGCGAGCACGTGCTCGGCCTGCCACGCTCGTACTGATCACGATGAACAAGAAAACGCTCCGCATCGGCTGCGCCTCGGGCTTCTGGGGTGACACCGAGTACGCCGCCGCACAACTCGTGCGCCAGGGCAACATCGACGTGCTGGTCTTCGACTACCTGGCCGAAGTCACCATGTCGCTGCTGATCCGCGTCAAGGCCAAGGACCCGAACGCCGGCTTTGCGCCGGACTTCGTGACCACGCTCAAACCGCTGCTCAAGGAGATCAAGGCGCGCGGCATCAAGGTGGTGAGCAATGCCGGCGGCATGAATCCCTCGGCCTGCCGCGAGGCGCTGGCCAGGGCGGCGCAGGCCGAGGGCGTGGAACTCAAGATCGCCGCAGTGCTGGGCGACGACCTGATGCCGCAGACGGAGAGCGCCCGTAGCGAGGGCATGCGCGAGATGTTCTCCGGCCAGGTGATGCCGGCGAAGTTGATGAGCGCCAACGCCTACCTCGGCGCCTTCCCCATCGCGGCCGCGCTGGAAGCCGGGGCCGACATCGTGGTGACTGGCCGCTGCGTGGACAGCGCGGTGGTGCTCGGCCCGTTGATTCAGGCCTTCGGCTGGAAGGCGGACGATTACGATCAACTCGCCCAGGGCAGTCTGGCCGGCCACATCATCGAATGCGGCACGCAGTGCACCGGCGGCAACTACACCGACTGGCATCGGGTGGAAGGCTGGGACGACATGGGCTTTCCCATTGCGGACTGCGCGCCCGATGGCAGCTTCGTGATCGAAAAGCCCGAGAACACCGGCGGACTGATCGTGCCGTCCACGGTGGGCGAGCAGATGCTCTACGAGATCGGCGATCCGCGCGCCTACCTGCTGCCCGACGTGAACTGCGACTTCACCCGGGTGAAACTCGAACAGGCCGGCAATCAGCGCGTACGCGTATCGGGTGCCAGGGGCAGCGCGCCCACACCACACTGCAAGGTCAGCGCGACCTATCTCGACGGCTTCCGTGCCACCGCCCTGTTCATGATCGGCGGCATCGACGCCTCCACCAAGGGACAGCGCACCGCCGAGGCGCTGATCGCGCGCTGCCGGCGCCTGTTCATCGAGCGCAGCCTGGGAGATTTCACCGAAACGAGCATCGAGGTGCTCGGTGCCGAAGCGACCTATGGCCCGCACGCGCGCGTGCAGCCACGCGAGGTGATGGTGAAGATCGGCACGCGCCACCCGAACAAGGACGCGCTGGACATCTTTTCGCGCGAGATGGCGCCGTTGGCGCTCGCCACCTCGCCCGGCATCACCGGCTTCCTCGGCGGCCGTCCCAAGGTGCAGCCGGTGGTGCGCCTGTTCTCCTACCTCTGGCCCAAGTCGCGCATCCCGGTGTGCCTGGAACTGGACGGCCAGGACGTCCCCTGTCCGCAGATGAGCGGCCTGCCCTTCGATCCCGCAACGCTTGCCGAGGTCGGAGGACCGCTGCCGGCGGCCGATGCGTTCGCCCAAGGCACGCGCCTGGTGCCGCTGGTGCAGCTCGCTTACGGCCGCAGCGGCGACAAGGGCGACTCCGCGAACATCGGCATCCTCGCCCGCAAGGCCGAATACCTGCCCTTCATCCGCGCGGCGCTCAGCGCCGAGGCCGTCGCGAAGTGGTTTGCGCACCGCGCCGAGGGCCCCGTGCGTCGCTGGGACATGCCCGGCGTCCTGGGCCTCAATTTCCTGCTGGAAAAAGCGCTCGGTGGCGGTGGCATGGCCTCGATCCGCATCGATCCGCAGGGCAAGGCCTACGCGCAGATGCTGCTCGACTTTCCCGTTCCCGTACCCGCCGGGTTGAAGACTGAATGACCCCACAACCGATAAGACGACTGCTGGTCGCCAACCGCGGCGAGATCGCCGCGCGCATCCTGCGCACGGCGCGCGCGCGGGGCATCGTAACGGCCATCGTGCGTCACCCGGACGAGGAAGGCGGCCTCGCGCCGCGCCTGGCCGACGACTGCCTGACGATCAACGGCCCGACACCGGTGGCGGCGTATCTCGACGTGGCCGAGATCGTGCGCGTGGCGCGCGAATGGGGCGCGGACGCGGTGCATCCGGGCTACGGTTTCCTGTCCGAAAACGCTCGCCTGGCGCGGGCTCTGGCCGAGGCCGGCATCCGCTTCGTCGGGCCCACGCCCGAAGTCATCGAGCTGATGGGCGACAAGATCCGCGCGCGCAATTTCGTCGTCGAGCGCGGCTTCCCGGTCGCGCCCAGCGCCATCGAGGCGGACGACCCGGCCACGTTCGCCACCCGTGCGCTCGCCGTCGGGCTGCCCATCCTCATCAAGCCCGCGGCAGGCGGCGGCGGCAAGGGCATGCGCATCGTGCGCGACGCGGCTGTGCTCGAAACCGAACTCGCCACCGCGCGCCGCGAGGGCGAGCGCTATTTCGGCGACGGCCGCCTGTTCGTCGAGCGTTACGTCGAGCGCCCGCGGCACATCGAGGTGCAGGTGTTCGGCGACAGCCACGGCAATGTCGTGCACTTCGGCGAGCGCGAGTGCTCGGTACAGCGGCGCTTCCAGAAGATCATCGAGGAAACGCCCTCGCCGGTGCTGACGCCGGAAAAGCGCGTCGCCATCTGCGAGGCCGCGGCCGGCATCGCGCGCGCGGCGGGCTACGTCGGCGCCGGCACGGTGGAGTTCATCTACGGTGCCGGCAGCGAGTTCTATTTCCTGGAAATGAATACGCGCCTGCAGGTCGAGCACCCGGTCACCGAGATGGTCACGGGCTTCGATCTGGTAGCCGAGCAGTTGCGCATCTGCGAGGGCGAACCACTCGGCTACCAGCAGTCCGGGATCACCACGCAAGGTCATTCCATCGAACTGCGCATCTGCGCGGAAGACCCCTCACAGGGCTTCGTGCCCGCCACCGGAACGATCCACCTGCTGCGCGAGGCCAGCGGCCCCGGCGTGCGAGTGGACAGTGGCGTGCATGAGGGGCAGCACGTGGGTTCGGACTTCGACCCGTTGCTGTCCAAGCTGATCGTCCACGGCCGCGATCGGCGCGAGGCCATCGCGCGCGCGCGACAGGCCTTGCGCGACACGGCCCTGCTCGGCGTGACCACCAACACGGCCTACCTGGATCGCGTGCTGGCACACCCGCTGTTCGCGGCCGGCGACTACAGCACCGCGTTTCTCGACGAGCAGTCCGCCGTGCTGTCGGGCAAGGACGAGGTCCTGCCCCTGGACCTGCTGCTGGCCGCTGCTGCGCTGAGCGACCGCCAACTGGTCGACGCCGCCTCGTCGGTGCCAGCGATCTACGCCGCAATGGGCGGCTGGCGCAACTGAAGAATCGACCATGAAAAAAATTGTCGTCATCGACGGCCAACCCCACCACTGCGCGCTGATGCGCGCGCCGGCCGGCCTGCGCCTGCAATCGGGCGAACGCAACTTCGACTGCTCGCTCGACGCGCTCGGCGAAGGGCGCCATCGCCTGCGCGCGGGCGATGCGCGTCGAGAAGTGCTGATTGCTCAGTACGGCGACCAGGTCTGGGTGCATCTGAACGGTCGCACGCACGCCATCCAGCGCATCAACCCGCTCGATGCGCTCGCCGCCAGCGGACGCGGCGGCACCGACAGCGCGCTGTCCCCCATGCCCGGCACCATCCTTACCGTGCAGGTGAAGGCCGGCGAGACGGTGAAATCCGGCCAGGTGCTACTGACCATGGAAAGCATGAAACTCGAGGTGACCATCACCGCGCCGCATGACGGCGAGATCGCCGAGGTGCTGTGTGCGCCCGGACAGAGCGTGCCGGTCAAGGCCACGCTGGTGCGCTTCGCGGCAAAAGCGGAGGCCACGCCATGATGCGGCGCATCGAAACGCGGGTATCGCCCGCATCGGCCGCGTTCCGTGCCAACAGCGCGGCGATGCAGCGCATCTGCGGTGACTTCAAGGCGCTGCAGGAGCGCGTCC
>NZ_JAHFRY010000090.1 GCF_023266035.1 Nevskia sp. | reverse complement strand
ACCGCACCGGCGAGCACCGGCATGACCGCGATCAGCAGATAGGCAGTGATCAGCCAGGTCCAGACGAACAGCGGCATCTTCATCAGGGTCATGCCCGGCGCGCGCATGTTCATGATCGTGACCACGACGTTGATCGCACCGGTGATCGACGAGATGCCGAGCATGTGGATCGCGAAGATGGTCAGCGGGAACGAGGCGCCGCCCTGGAGCACCAGCGGCGGATACAGCGTCCAGCCGCCGGCAGGGCCACCGCCTGGCAGGAACAGCGTCGACAGCAACATCGAGAACGCGAACGGCAGGATCCAGAAGCCCCAATTGTTCACTCGCGGCAGGGCGAGATCGGAGCAGCCGATCATCATCGGCACCATCCAGTTCGCCAGGCCGACGAACGCCGGCATGACGCCGCCGAAGATCATGACCAGCGCGTGCAGCGTGATCATCTGGTTGTAGAACTCGGGATCGATGAACTGCATGCCCGGCTGGAACAGCTCAGCGCGGATCACCAGCGACATCAGGCCGCCGATGAAGAACATCGTGAACGAGAACCACAGATACAAGGTACCGAGGTCCTTGTGGTTGGTGGTCTTGATCCAGCGCATCACACCCTTGGCAGGGCCGTGATGGTGATCGTCATGGGCGTGGTCGTGCCCGTGACTGTGATCGTGGCTGTGGTCGTGCGTGTTGGCCATGACTCGGTGCTCCTGACTCAATCTGGATTCTTGAAGGTTGCGACGTTCAGCGCGCGGATCAGCGCAGCTTCTTGACCTGTTCTGCAGTGGCGGCGTCGCCAACCTTGTTGCCGAGGTTGTTGCGCGTGTAGGTCACGACCGCGGCGACGTCGGCGTCCGACAGATGGGCGAACGGCGGCATCGCGTTCTTGCCCTTCAGCACCTGGGTGATCTGGGCGTCGATCGGACCAGCGACCAGCTTGGAACCGGTCAGCGCCGGGAAGGTCGGCGGCAGCCCGGCACCGGTGGCCTGATGGCAGGCGGCGCAGTTGCCGAGGAACAGCTTCTCGCCAGCCTTCGAATCCGCAGCCGGCGCAGCAGCGGCCGGAGCCGGTGTCGGAGCAGCCGCTGCGACTTCCGTCGGCGCGGCTTCGGCTGCCGGCGCAGCCGGTGCATCGACAGCAGCATCGGTAGCGGCAACCGGGGCCGCAGCGGCGACTTCGGCGCCCCCCTTCTGCTTGGCGAGCCAAGCGGCGTAATCGGCTTCGCTCATCGCGTGGACGACGATCGGCATGAAGCCGTGGTCACGGCCGCAGAGCACGGTGCACTGACCACGGTAGATGCCTGGCTCGTTGATCTGCGTCCACATTTCGTTGATGAAGCCCGGGATCGCGTCCTTCTTGATCGCCAGATCCGGAACCCACCAGCCGTGGATGACGTCGTTCGAGGTCAGCAGGAAGCGAACCTTCTTGCCGACCGGCAGCACCAGATAGTTATCGGTGTTGTGCAGGTAATGCGGCACGGTCTTCGGGTCGACGCCGGAGTGCAGCTGGCGCGCCTTGTTCGAGTCCGGATCGAGCGTCGAGAAGAAGCTGACGCCTTCGCCGACATATTCGTACTGCCACTTCCACTGGTAGCCGGTGATCTTCACCGTCATCGCAGCGTTGCGCGTGTCGTACTGCTTGATCAGCGTGCCGGCGGCCGGCACAGCCAAGCCGATCAGGATCACGAACGGAATGATCGTCCAGATGATTTCGACGGTGGTCGAGTGATGGAACGTCGCCGGCACCGGATGCTTCGAGCGACGGTGCGCGAAGATCGAATAGAACATCACGCCGAACACCACGATGGCGATCACCACGCAGACCCAGAACGCGGCCATGTGCAGATGCCAGACCTCATTGCTGATGTCGGTGACGCCCTTCGGCAGGTTCCAATAGGCGTTTTCCATCGTGTCTGCAGCCTGCGCCGCAAAACTTCCGGCCATGCCGGTCATTGCGAGTGCAAGGCCACGCAGGCCGCGAATCAGGTTCGACATGTCTACTTCAGCCCCATATGTAGGAATCAGTTGCAGTCCGGCGCCGCGCCTTTTGTCGCCACAGGCGACCCGGCACGCCAGCCGGCCAGTATCAATTCACGCAATCTTGTTGCCAGCCGCTCGCGTTCCCCGTCCGTCAAGCAACGCCCCAGTTCGAGGCTTTGCGACCCGTTGACCAGCTTCAGCCGGCTTGGATCGTTGCGATGCGGCCCCATTTCCAGCTGTACCCGCGTCATGGACCTAGCCCAGTCCACCAACAGCGCAGCACCTTCTCCGCTCATGCCGCATTCGACCCGCAACCGCTGATCGTCGAACTCGATCACTTCCCGATAACGATTGCGACGCAGGCTGACCTGCAACGCCCAAGCCAGCGCCGCCAGCTCCAATCCCGCAAACGGCAGGACCGGCCAGAAGCCGTGCCAGGTGAACAAGCCCGCGATGCTTAAGCACACCGTCGCCATCACCAGCATCACCCCTTGCGCCGCACGCACCGACATCGACGCATTCGGACGGACCACCAGCAAGGTGTCACGCACGGTGGTCACGAGACAGTCCGGACGAGTCCTTGGGATAGCGGGATTCGCAGCGGGCGGATTGTAGTGGATGAAGCGCCGGCCGCAAAGCCTTGCACGCGTTGAATCGTGCGGCTTCGGATGGGTTCTGTCCCGTTTCTGTCATAGGCTTTGCCATGCAGAACTAGCGGCTCATCATTGCCGATGTCGCTCACAGGCAGTGCAGCGGTTCAGCTTCCGCGCAGCGCCCTGAGCAAGGCGCTGACATCGATCGCCGCAGCGGCATCGCCGCCCGGCGGCAGGCAGCCCAGCAGAGGCGCCGGCAATTGCTGTGTCAGGGTCGCCACATTGTCCCGCCAGGCCGGCTGCTCGGGGGGCAGACGATTGGCGATCCAGCCGACCAGCGGCACCCGCCGCGCAATCGATTCCGCCGTCAGCAGCGCGTGATTCAGGCAACCGAGCCGCAAACCGACGACCAGCAGCACCGGCCAATCATGGTCGGCGACCCAGCCCGCGTAACTGGAACGACCCGCCTCGGCCGACAACGGCACCCGCCAGCCACCCGCGCCTTCGACCACCAGCACCTGGCAATCCGACGCCAACCGCGCATGGGCGGCATCGAGCACCGCGAGGTCGATGTCAACGTTCACCGCAGCCGCCGCAAGATGCGGCGCAATCGGCGGTTCGAAGGCATAAGGATTGACGTCGGCATAGGCCAGGGGCCGGCCAGTCGCAGCAAGCAACGCCAGGGCATCGTCGTTGCGCAGGCCATCCGCCGTGCGCTCGCAACCGCTGGCGATCGGTTTCATCGCGCCAACCCTGAGCCCTTCTGCGCGCAATGCCCGGATCAGCGCGCACGCCGTGCGGGTCTTGCCGACGCCGGTGTCGGTACCGGTGACGAAGATCGTCAGTGACACGGCGTCGTCAGCGACTGCTGCCGGGTGGCAAACGACAACTACCAATCGCTTCGATCAAGCCATCGATCTGTGCCTCGGTATGCGCCGCCGACAAGGTCACGCGCAGCCGCGAGGTACCGGCCGGCACCGTCGGTGGCCGGATCGCCGCCACCCAGTAGCCGTGCTCGAACAAGGCGCGCGACAAGGCCATCGCCCGCCCGGCATCGCCGACGATCAGCGGCTGGATCGGCGTTGTCGACGCCATCAGCTGGAACGGCAGGCCATCCCCGAGCGCCGCGATGCCGGCGCGGAAACGGGCGATGTTCCGGGCCAGTTGCGCCTGATGCTCCGGCTCGCTGCGGATGATCGCCAGGGCAGCGCGCGCGGCGGCGGCGATCGCCGGCGGCGGCGCCGTCGAGAACACCCAGGTACGGGCGCGCTGGATCAGGAATTCGATCAGCGCTTCTGAGCCGGCAACGAAAGCGCCCGACGCACCGAGGCTCTTGCCGAGCGTGGCGACATAGACCTCGGGCGCATCGGCGCCCGGATAGCGAATGCCCGGAGCCGGCTGCACGCCGAAGCCATGGGCATCGTCGACGATCAGGGTTGCGCCGCTACGTTTCGCCAGTCGCGCCAGCGTCGGCACTTCGGCTTCGTCGCCGTCCATGCTGAAGATCGAATCGCTGACGATGCCGATCTCGCCACCCCGTTCAACGGCCTCGATCAACGCCGCATCGATCGCCGCCACATCGCCGTGCGGCGCGCGCACATAGCGGGCGCCGGACAAGCGCGCGCCATCGATCAGGCTGGCGTGGTTGAGCTCGTCGCAGATCAGCGTGTCGTCCTTGCTGAACAGCGCTCGCAGCAGACCAAGATTCGCCGCCCAGCCGCTGGAGAACAGCAGCACGCGCTCGCGGCCGCAGTAATCGGCCAGCTCTTCTTCGAGCTTCGCGTGCTCGGCGTTGTAGCCGGAGATCAGCGCCGCCGCGCCGCTACCGGTGCCGACCCGGGACAGCGCCGCGCGGCCGGCTTCGGCCACCCGCGGATCGCTGGCCAGACCGAGATAGTCATTGCTGCAGAAGCTGATGCAGGCCTTGCCGCCGACGCTCAAGCGCACGCCGTGGCTGCCGTCGATGACCCGGCGCTGGCGATACAGATCGGCAGCGCGCAAACGTTCCAGCTCGTGACTCAGGCGGACATCGAGCAGCGATGGCCCGACCACCGGAGCGTTCATTCGTCGCAGCAGGCCATCTGCGGGCTGCAGGCGTCGGTGGCGACGTCCGCGTGATGATGGTCGAGATGGGCCGAGCCATCGACGCGCTGCTCGGTGCGCATGCCGAGCTTGGCCAGCAGCGCGCGATCGCGGGCGTTCTGCGGATTGCTGGTGGTCAGCAGGCGTTCGCCGTAGAAGATCGAATTGGCACCGGCAAAGAAGCACATTGCCTGGGTCTCGTCGCTCATCTGGGTGCGGCCGGCGGACAGGCGCACATAGCTCTGCGGCATCATCAGGCGGGCCACGGCGATCATCCGCACGAAGTCCAAAGGATCGAGCGGCGCGGCATTGGCGAGCGGCGTGCCTTCGACGGCCACCAGTTCGTTGATCGGCACCGATTCCGGATGCTGCGGCAGATTGGCCAGCGCGCGCAGGAACTCGACTCTATCGGTCTCGGACTCGCCCATGCCGACGATGCCGCCGCAGCAGACCTTGACCCCGGCTTCGCGGACATTGGCCAGCGTTTCCAGGCGATCGTCGTAGGTACGGGTGCTGATGATCTCGCCGTAGAACTCCGGCGAGGTATCGAGATTGTGGTTGTAGTAGTCGAGACCGGCGCTGGCCAGGTTCTTCGCCTGCTCCGGCTTCAGCATGCCGAGCGTGACGCAAGTTTCTAGGCCTAGGGCCTTCACTTCGCGGACCATCTCGGAGACTTTCTCGATGTCCTTGTCCTTCGGCGCGCGCCAGGCGGCGCCCATGCAGAAGCGCGTTGCGCCATTGGCCTTGGCATCGTGAGCGGCCTTGATCACCTCGGCGAGCGGCATCAGCGGCTCGGCCTTCAGGCCGGTCTTGAAGCGCGCGCTCTGCGGGCAGTAGCCGCAATCCTCGGGGCAAGCGCCGGTCTTGATCGACAGCAGGGTGGACAGCTGCACCGCATTGGGATCGAAATGCAGGCGATGAACGCTCTGAGCCCGGAACAGCAGATCGTTGAACGGCAGCGTGAACAGCGCTTCGACTTCGGCGCGCGTCCAGTCATTGCGAACGGGAGCGGAGAGGCTGCTGGGCGACGGCGCGAGGGCGAGCGACATGGGGGAATCCGGACGGTGAACAAGACGCGCAGTGTTTCCGCCACGCCCGACTGCTGTCAACCGAAAGGCCGCCTCTATGGTTGACGTGATTGCCGCATTGAAGCGCTGGATCGTCCCATCCGCCTGCCCGCTGTGCGCCGGCCCAGCCGATCCGGGGACGATCTGCGATGGCTGCCGCAACAGCCTGCCGTGGAACCGCATCGCCTGTCCGGTCTGCGCCTTGCCGCTGGCTAGCGCAACCGCCCACGTCTGCGGAAGCTGCGCGGCAGAAGCGCCGTATTTCGACAGTGCGCTGTCGGCATTTCGCTACCAGCCGCCGATTGCCGGGGCGATCGCCGGGCTGAAGTATCACGCGCAGTTCCGGCAGTCGCGTTGGCTCGGCGGCGAACTGGCGATGCTGGTCGCGGCCCGTCCCGAGCCGTTTCCCGAGTGGCTCATTCCGGTTCCGCTGCACCCGAAACGCCTGCGCGAGCGCGGCTACAACCAGGCGCTGGAACTGGCGCGCGGCATCAACCGCGTGCTGGCGATCGACATCGACTGGCAAGCAGCAACGCGCATCCGCGAGACCGCCGACCAGATCGGCAAGCGCGCCGTTGAACGCCGCCGCGAAGTGCGCGGCGCGTTTGCCGTCGATGGGCGAATCGCCGGCTGCCATCTCGCACTGATCGATGATGTGATGACCACCGGCAGCACCGTCAACGAACTGGCCCGCGCCTGCCGGGCAGCCGGTGCTACGCGGATCGAGGTCTGGACCGCGGCGCGGGTACCTTAGCTCAGCAGCGCCCAATTCAGCGCAGATGGCGATCGAGGAAATCGGCGCCGCGCTGCACCGCCGCGCCATCCATCAGGAACGCAGCGATATGGCCGAGGCCGCGCAGCAGGTACAGCTCGTTAGTCACGCCGACGGCATCGAGCGCCGCCTGGTAGTCCAGCGACTGATCGAGCGGCACCAGCATGTCCCAGGTGCCGTGGTACAGGAACACCGGCGGATCGCCGGCCGTCACGTACGCGGCCGGCGAGGATTCGCGGAACGCCACCGAGTTCTCGCTCCAGTGCTCGCCGAGGAAATTCGGCACCAGGGTGCCGCCGTGGAACTTGCGCAAGTCGGACGGAATGCCGCCGGCGACCACCACTTTCAGCCGCGCATCCTCGGCGTACAGCCGATCACCAGGACTCAGGCCACCGACCAGCGCCGCCAGATGGGCACCGGCCGAATAGCCCCAGGCGCCGATGCGGGCCGGGTCGACTTGATAGCGCTCGGCATTGGCGCGCAGCCAGCGCAGCGCCTGCTGCACGTCCTCGACCGGCGCCGGAAACAGCGCCTCCGGCACCAGCCGATAGGTGATGTTGACCGCCACGTAACCACGCTTGGCGACCCGTTCAGCCAGCGATTCCACCTGCTCGCGGTCGCCGCTTTTCCAGCCGCCGCCATGGATCACCAGCACCGCCGGCCAGCGTTCGCCGGATGGCGGGGCGCCGCTCGGCGTGTAGACATCGGCGAACAGTGCCTTTGGCCAGTTCGACGGCGTGAACAGCTGATCGCGCTGCACGCTGTAGCCGCGCTCGATGCGGGCCGGCTGCGGTGCTTCCGGCTTGCCGATATGGCGGGCGCAGCCGTTGCTGAGCAAGGCGGCCGGCAGCAGCGCCGCGGATACGAATCTGAGCATGGGGAAATCCGGGTTCAGTGACCTTCGGCGCGAACTGCGCCGTCAGCTGCCATTACGGCCGATGCGGCGATCGGGATTCCGACCCGTTCAGGGCCTCAGCCGCTGATCGAGAAACTCGACGCCACGCATCAGCGCATCCCGGCCGGCTGGCCCGAGCGAATGACCGACGCCGGGCAGCAGCAACAGGGTATTCGGCACGCCGGCAGCGGTCAGCGCATCGCGGTAGACGATGGCCTGCTCGGGCGGCACGGTCTTGTCGGCATCGCCGTGAATCAGGAACACCGGCGGATCGTCGGCCGAGACATGGGCGATCGGCGAGGCTTCGATGAAGACCTTCGAGCCCGCACTCCAGCGCTCGCCGAGAAAGCTTGCCAGCGATTTGTTGCCGCCGCCGCCATCGCGGAAATCGGTCGGCGTGCCAGCACCGACCACCGCCTGCACACGAGCTTGCGCGTCGTACAGCCGGTCGCCGGGACTCAGGCCGGCTTCCAGCACCGCGAGATGGGCGCCGGCCGACGAGCCCCAGAGCGCGATCCGTTTCGGATCGACGCCGATCGTCGCCGCGTTCGCACGCACCCAGCGCACGGCCTGCTGCACATCCTGCAATTGCGCCGGATAGATCGCATCCGGCACCAGGCGGTAGTCGATGGTCAGCGCGACATAACCGCGTGACGCAAGACGCTTGGCGAAGCCCGCGAGCTTCTGCCGATCGCCCTTGTGCCAGGCGCCGCCATGCAGCGCGACGACAGCCGGCCAGCCGTTCGCCGGCACAGTGCCGCCCGGCGTGAACAGATCACCGGACAGCGCGGTCGGCCAGCCGGCCGGCGTGTAGATGACTTCGCGCTGTACCGCGGCACCGCGACCGGCCGAGCCGGCACTCGCCGGGCTGGCAGCTACTGCATCGTCGTCATCGTCATCAGCGTCTTTCGCGTGGACGCTGACGATCAGGCCGCAGAGGGCCAGCAGGGCAGCGGCGAGCGGCAATCGAAACCAGGTGGCAGCAGGCATCGGGGAAACCTCGTTCAGAACGGTGGCAGCGAGACAGCGAGCCCCAGAAAGACCAGCGCACCAATGCGATTGTTTCCAATAAACGCAGAAAAACAGGCGGCGCGCTCGCGATGCCGCACCTGCCAGAGCTGGTGCGCTGCGAAAATCGCCGCCAGCAACAGGCCGGCGTAGTACGGCCAGCCCAGTGCGATCCGCCAGCCGGCGAACGCCAGCAGCAACAGCGCGGCCGCTTGAAGCAGGCCGACGATCAGCCGGTCGAAACGGCCGAACAGGATGGCGCTGGACTTCACGCCGACGCGCAGATCGTCATCGCGATCGACCATCGCATACAGCGTGTCGTAAGCCATTACCCAGCACAGGTTGGCGGCCATCAGGAGCGCCGACATCGGCCAGTCGACCGTACCCGACACCGCTGCCGACGCCATCGGAATACCCCAGGAAAAGGCGATGCCGAGATGCGCCTGCGGCAGGCTGTGAAAGCGCTTGGCGAACGGATAGCTCGCCGCAAGGACGATCGCCGGCACGGTCAGCCACAGCGCGGCGGCATTCAGCGGAGCGGCCACGGCGAGCGAGATCAGGCCGAGCACGACGAACAGGATCAGCGCTTCTTTCGGTGTCGCCCGGCCCGAGGCCAGCGGCCGCTGACGGGTGCGTTCGACGTGGCCATCGAACTTCCGGTCGGCAAGATCGTTGATCACGCAGCCGGCGCTGCGCATCAGCACGGTGCCCGCGATAAAGATCGCCAGCAGCGCGAGCGGTGGCAAGCCGCCGGCCGCGAACCACAGCGCCCACAAGGTTGGCCACAACAGCAGATAGATGCCGACCGGCTTGTCGAGCCGCATCAGCTGGGCCCAGACCTGCCAGCGTTCCCGCAGACGTTCGCGAATCATCGAATGGTGGAAGTCAGAATTTCCGGATCAGCACGACGCCGGCAACAATCAGCAGCGCACCCAGCGCACGCCAGCCATTGAGACCGTGCTGCACGAGACCAAAGGCACCGACCTGATCAAGCGCCAGAGACATCGTCAACTGACCGGCGACGATCAACCCGAAGGTCAGCGCCACGCCGAGGATCGGCGTCAGCACGATGCTCAGGATCAGATAGCTCGCGCCCAGCAGACCGCCGCTGAGCCACTGCCACCAGGGCACGTCGCTGGTATTCGCCGGCCACGGCGTGCGGCTGACCAGGACTACGGTCAGCAGCGCCAGAGTGCCGACGACAAACGACACCAGCGCCGCCGACATCGGCGCGCCCAGGTGACCGCGCAATTGAGCATTGATGCCGGCCTGGAACGGCAGCAGCGCGCCAGCCAGCAGGGCCAGCGCCATCGGGACGAGAGTCTTCATCTCGCCATTGTGCCAGCGCGGCCATGACCGCCTGCGGTTCTACAAACCACCGAGGCCTATGGTCTTCAGCAGCAACCGGATCAGGCCGCCACTCCAGCCGAGCACGCCGGGCGTCTGGCTCAGGGTGATCGCGATCGCCAGGATCAGGAACGGGAAGGCGATGTAGCCGAACAGCGCCGTCGACACCTTGCCGGCGCGCGGCTGGTTGCAGACGATGTTGCTGAGCACGTCGTCATACTCGAAGCGCAGTGCGTAGTGACCGGACAGCAGGCCGACGATCGCCAGCAGCGCCAAGTTCAGCAGCAGGAAAGGAGTCGCGCCGGTGACCGGGAACAGATACAGGATGGCGACGCCGGTGAGCGTCGACAGCGTCGCGCCAAGGCCGACGAAGCGGAACAGGAACAGCTCGCCGGTGAGGTAGACGAACAGCGCGAGACGCGGCTGTGGATCGCGCGAACAGCCGCCCGTGAACAGCGCCTTCAGTCCATCAATGATCTGCTCGCGGCGCTGCTCGTCGCTCAGCGAACGCGGCCGATCGTGGCCGCGCAGCCGCTGAGCCTCCGCACCGCCGCAATGATTCCAGGCCGCCACCGGCGTGCGCGGGAACGACAGCGGCGCGCCGACGTTCTGCGGCCAGCAGCCGAGACCGCCCTCGGCAGGTACGGGGGCAGCACCCTCGGTGCTCAGCACCCGCTGCCGAACATAGGTGCTGACCGCGAGAATTCGCTTGCCCAGGCTGATCTGCGCGCAAAGCAGCGCCAGCGCCGTCATCGTGGTGATCGCCAGACAGCTCAGCGCCGCCCGCGATGCATCAGGGCCGAACACGGTCTGACTCAGGCCTTCATAACCGATGATCGACACTAGCAGCGCACCAACCAGCGCCAGGCCGATCAGCAACAGCGGATCGCGCCAATGGAGGAAATGCTGATAGGCGTCGGCTACGTCGACGAAGCTTGATGGTCTGGACTCCTTCGCTGCGTCAGCATCTTCACCGGCTGCCACGCGCAGCAGCGCCGCGTTGCGATTGGTGCGGGCCACGGCAGCGAGGATGGTGGTGAACGCCATCAAGGTGACGGTTGCGGCGAGCACCAGCACCAGTTGATAGGCGAGGCCCGATTCCGGATCGAGGCTCAAGCCAGTGAGCGCCGCGGCATCGATCAGCCCCGGCTGCTTCAGGCCATCAAGCCGCAGCCGCTCGAAGAACCAGACCGCCGCCAGGGCCAGCCACAGGATGAGGGTCCAGGCGGTGCGCGGCGTCGTGCGTTCGAGCGCAGAAACATGGACGCCGGGGCGGATCGCCATCTGGCGCAGGATCGGGATCACGTAGACCAGCAGCGCCACCAGCGCCAGGCAAGTGAGCACGGCGAGCAGGCTGTCCAGCGCGCCGGCCACCAGCAACAGCGCGGTGATCACCAACGGATAGGCCAGCGCCATGCCCGCCACCCGGCTCGCCGGTCGCGCGATCCAATCCCAGATCTTCAAGTCGCCGTGGGTGGAGAAGTATTCGCTCAGCCACAGCGTGACGATGGTCAAGCTGTAGATCACCGTCAGCAGGCCGATGTGTCCTTGCAGCCAGGCCCGGAGACCGGTCACCGAGACGCGGCTGCTGGTCAACGGGCGGACCTGGTCGTAGCCAACGACGTGCAACAGCGGCGGGCGTTCTTCGCAAGCCGTGCCGGCCGCGACATCAGGACAGTTCGCAACACCACGGCCGATCCGCGAGACCGCTTTCTGCAGGATCGCCTGTCGATCGGTCGACCAGTTCGAACGTCGCTGATTGCCATTCCCCGCTTGCCGCTCGAGACCGGCGGCGTCGCGGCAGTACAGATCATTGGTCTCCAGGCAGTCGAGTTCCGACGAGGCCAGCGTCAGTACGCCGCGGCTAGCATGGGCGAAATCTGGATGGGCGAGCAGGCGATCCGTCTCGAAATCGATCAGCAGCACTCTCGGCAGCAGCCTGCGCACCTGATCGAACAGGAAGGCGCGATCACGGACATCGGTAGCGACGACCACGACCATCTCCGGCCGGTCGGCCTTGAGCCGGTCGAGCACATCAGTCAGCTCCAGTTCAACGCTGGCGGCGGTCAACCGCGACTGCTGACTTTCCGGCAGTTCGCTTTCGATATCGCCGATATCGGCGATCGGCAGATGCCGCTCGCTGACCGGCAAGGGCAGCGGATTTTTGCTGCGCAACGCATCGGCCTCTTGCTGGGCGCCCTGGCGGATGCTGGAAATGTTTGACGGGAAGCCGATCTGCGTCGCGCCGTCGCAGAGGCTTTTTTGATCCTCGCTCAGGCGGTCATACAGCGTGGTGTTCTTCGCCGGGCAGATGCTGGTGCCGAACACCGTCGATTCGCTGAGGAAGGCGACGCGCTTCGGCGGGATGCCGTACTGCGCGGCCAGCTGCGCCAGCGCCAGCATCTTGTGATCGTCGCCGACCGCCAGTTGCTGGAAGCTCAGCCGCGGCGTGCCGCCGCTGTCGCCCAGCATGGCGGCGAGGAAATGATTGCTGCGCGCCGTGGTGCTGCTCGATACCGCGCACAGGCCGGACGGTGCCGTGCCGAGCGCCCAGGTGCGCTGTGCCAGTGCATCGAGCGAGCCAGAGAACACCGGCCCGAGCACCAGCAGTTGATCGGCCGCGCAGCCATGAAAGGCCGCCAGCCGAATGCCGGGAGCGCGGCTCAAGTCTTGGCCGACACAGTGCGCGACGGCACTCGGAACCTCGCGCAACTGCGCATGGATACGCGCCAGCACGGCATCGACGGCCGGCGCGTGCAGGCCATCAGTCGCGGTTTCCGGTAACAAATAAACTGCGCGCAAGGCCGTGCCCCTGCTGATCGGCTGGCCCGCCTGCGGCGGATTGCGCCAGCCATCGTCGCGGAACAGCAGCAGGCCGTAATCGCTGCTGCGCGTGGCTACGCCGTTCTTCGAGGGCAGCCAGGGCAGGTCGTAGCGATCGAGCACGTAGCCGCCATCGAGCATGCCTTGGGTGATCGCCGCGATGGTCTGATCGTAGCCACGGCGGTGGCGCGGAATGCGTGGGTCCGGCACGGCGGCGGCGAGCAGATCGAGCGCGCAATAGTCGGCGTACTGACGGGCGATGTCGCTATCGGCCTTGAACGCGGGCACAGCGCTGACGGCGGGCGCTTCAGCGCTTGCTTCGCCAGCAACGAGCGTCACAGCCAGCGTGACGCCGATCAGCAAGCGCCGGAATGAGGCGGCAGCCAAGCCTACGTTCATGTGTTTTCCCCGAAGCCCGCGCATGGCTCGTGGCCAGACGCTTTTGCTGGTGCCGCCAGTGATGCTGGCGACGTGGTTCAGGGATAAGCGATCAGCAGTTCGAAGTAAATCACCGCGCGGCACTCAAACCTGCGCATAGCGATCCGCGTCACCAATCCAGCGCGCGATCATCCGCTTCGCATCCTTCGGCGACTTCAGCCACCAGTCATCGGCAAGCTTCTGCAGGCCGGGAATCAGCGCCGAGTCGCGCACCGGGTCGGCGATCTTCATGCCGATCAGCCCGGTCTGGCGTCGGCCGAGCAGTTCGCCGGGGCCGCGCAGTTCGAGATCTTTCTGGGCGATGACGAAGCCATCGGTGGTGGTGCGCATCACATCGAGGCGCGCTCGCGAACCTTCACCGAGCGGCGGCTGATACATCAGCAGACACTGGCTGGCAGTGGCGCCACGGCCAACCCGGCCTCTGAGCTGATGCAGTTGTGACAGGCCCAGCCGCTCGGCGTTGTCGATGATCATGATGCTGGCGTTCGGCACGTCGACGCCGACTTCGATCACCGTGGTCGCGACCAGCAGCTGTGTGGCACCGCTCTGGAAGGCGCGCATCTGCGCTTCCTTCTCGGCGGCCTTCAGGCGGCCGTGAACCAGGCCGACCCGCAGCTCCGGCAGTTCCTCGTGCAGCTGGCGATAAGTTTCCTCGGCAGCCTGCGCCTGCAGCTCGGTGTTCTCCTCGATCAAGGTGCAGACCCAGTAGGCCTGGCGACCGAGCCGGCAGGCTTCGCCGATCCGCGACAACACATCGAAGCGGCGCTCGTTCGACAGCACCACGGTCTGTACCGGCGTGCGGCCGGGCGGCAGTTCGTCGATCACCGAGACATCGAGATCGGCGTAGACGGTCTGCGCCAGGGTCCGCGGGATCGGTGTCGCCGACATGATCAGCTGATGGGGCGTGACGCCGGCCGGGCCCTTGTCGCGCAGTGCCAGCCGCTGGCCCACGCCGAAGCGGTGCTGCTCGTCGACGACGACCAGCGCCAGCTTCTTGAACTTCATGTCGCCCTGGAACAGCGCGTGGGTGCCGACCCAGACCGGCGTCTCGCCAGTCGCCGCGCGATGCAGCGCGGCATCACGCTCGGACTTCTTCATCTTGCCGGTCAACAGGCCGACATCGACACCCACCGCGTTCAGCCAGGCGGACAAGGTGCGCGCGTGCTGCTCGACCAGCAGTTCGGTCGGCGCCATCAGCACCGATTGCAGGCCACTCATTGCGGCGCCGAGCATCGCTGCAGCAGCGACCACGGTCTTGCCGGAGCCGACGTCACCCTGGATCAGCCGCAGCATCGGCTGGCCAGCGGCGAGATCGTGAGCGATATCGGAAATCACCCGACGCTGGGCGCCGGTCAGCGCGAACGGCAGCTTTTCCTGCAGCTTCGCCGACGCCGGCAGCACCGCTTCGATGCGCGCGCCGGGCGCGGCCTTGGTCTGCTTGCGCAGCAGGCGCATGCACAGCTGATGGGCCAGCAGCTCCTCGCGAACCAGACGAATCTGCGCCGGATGGCGATCGAGCAGCAGATCGCCGAGATCGCGGCCATCCGGCTCGTGCAGAGTGCGCAGCGCTGCGAGCGTCGCCGGGCCACCCAGACTAGGAAAATCGGCGAGGTAATCCGGATCGTGCTGGGCCACGGTGAGCGCCTGCTGAATCAGCGCCCGGACTCGGGTCTGGGTGATGCCGGTGGTCAGACCGTAGATCGGGGTCAGCCGGTCTTCCGGCGGCAGTTGCACCGCCGTTTCGGCGACCCGGTATTCGGGATGAACGATCTCCGCACCATTGTTGCCGACCCGCACGGTGCCGAAGGCGCGCAGCCAGTGGCCAGTGACCATCGCCGCTTTCTGCGCGTCGTTGAAATGGAAGAAGCGCAGTACCAGGCTGGCCCGGCCGTCGTCGATGACCACGCGCAACCAGCGCTTGGCACCGAAGCGCACCTCGGCCGATTCGATGCGTCCGCAGACCAGCGCTTCGGCGCCGTGGACGACCTCGCCGATCGGCACGATGCGGCGGCGATCTTCATAGCGGATCGGCAGATGCAGCAGCAGATCGCGCACGCGCTCCAGGCCGAGCGGCTTCAGCTTCATCGCGACTGCCGGGCCGGCGCCCTTGAGAAAGGTCAGCTCGGTATCGAGGGTCAACGCTGGCCGTTGACCCGGCCTTGACTGGCTGCGGGAATCGCTCATCGCCGCGTGCGGCCGAGGGGGTTCTGGCTTAGCCGAGCACCATCACCGCATCCGCCTCGATACGAGAGCCGCGCGGCAGGCTGGCGACACCGATCGCGGCGCGCGCCGGGAACGGTGCGCTGAAGTACTGGACCATGATCGCGTTGACCGTCGCGAAGTGGCCGAGATCGGTCAGGAAGATGTTCAGCTTGGCGATGTCGCCGAGACCACCGCCGGCAGCGGTGCAGACCGCGCGCAGGTTCTTGAACACCTGATGGATCTCGTCTTCGATGGTCGCATTGACCATGGTCATGGTCGCCGCGTCGAGCGGAATCTGGCCCGAGAGATAGACGGTGTCGCCGATCTTCACGGCCTGGGAATACGGGCCGATCGCGGCGGGCGCGTCATCGGTATGAATGATCTGGCGGGACATGCGGTTTCTCGTTCGTGGAGGCTGCAAGCTTGGGGCAAAGGCCTTGATGGTCGCTGGCCCGATTGCCCCTGAAATGCCCGCGACACTAGCGCGGTTGCGGTGCGCCGCGCCAGCCTGCGATCAGATGCGGATGACGCGCTGCACGGCTTCGAGCCGGCGCAGGCGGCGCAGCACGCGCGCCAGATGGACGCGATCGCGCACGGTGATCACGAAGCGCATTTCCAGCGCCGTATCGCCGCCGCCGCGTTCCGGCATCTGCACATTCTCGATGCCCGAGCCGCCGCCGGCGATTTCGCCAGCAACGCCGGCGAGCAAGCCGCGCCGGTTCTCGGCCTTGAGCTTCAGTTCGGCGAGGAAATCGCCCTGCACGCTCGGCGCCCAGATCAGCGGCACACGTTCCTGCGCTGCGCCCTTGCGCGCCGACACGTGCTTGCATTCGAGGCGATGGACAACGATGCCGCGGCCGATCGAGACATAGCCGCAGATCTCGTCGCCGGGAATCGGGTGGCAGCACTTCGCATAATCGATGACCAGGCCTTCGGTGCCTTCCACGGCCAGCGGTACGCTTTCACCAGGGATCGTTGCGGCACTGGGATCAGGCAGGAAGTGGCGCGCTACCAGCGGCGCCAGGCGGCTGCCGCTACCGATCGATACGTACAGGTCTTCGATGTCCTGCAGGCCGAAAGCCTTCAGCACGGCGCCGGTCGATTCTTCCTTGAGCACGGTCAGCGGCACGTTCAGTTCGCGCAACGCAATTTCCAGCAGGCGGCGGCCGAGGCGGATCGCTTCGTCCTCGCGCTGATTCTTGAGGTAATTGCGGATGTGCTGACGCGCCTTGACCGTCTTCACGTAGTTCAGCCAGGCCGCGTTCGGCCGGGCATGACGCGCGGTGATCACTTCAATGGTCTGGCCGTTCTTCAGAATCGTGTTCAGCGGTTCCAGCTGCTGATCGATGCGCACGGCGACACAGTGATCGCCGAGTTCGGTATGCACCGAATAGGCGAAATCGACCGCCGTCGAGCCGCGCGGCAGTTGCCGGATGTGGCCCTTCGGCGTGAACACGTAAACCTCGTCCGGGAAGAGATCGACCTTGACGTTGTCGATGAACTCCAGCGGTGCGGCACCAGTTTGCGCGGCGAACAGGTTGCCGAGCCATTCACGGGCACGGACCTGCGGCGCACTCTGCGAGTCGTTCTTGCCGCTGACCGACTTGGTGGCGCCCTTGGTTTCAAGCTTGTACTGCCAGTGCGCGGCGATGCCGTTCTCGGCGATGTGGTGCATGTCGCGGGTGCGGATCTGCACTTCGATCTTGCGGCCCTGCGGGCCGATGCAGGTCGTGTGCAAGCTCTGGTAGCCGTTGACCTTCGGACTGGCGATGAAATCGTTGAACTGCTCGGAGATCGGCCGATAGGCGTGGTGGATGACGCCGAGCGCGCGATAGCAGTCATCAACCTTGGTAACCAGCACGCGAAAACCGAGCAGATCCATCACGTCGAGAAAGCGCAGGCGCTTGCGCTGCATCTTTTCGTAGATGCCGTACAGGTTCTTCTGCCGGCCGACAACGCTGGCGCCGATGCCTTCTTCCTTCAGCGCCCGTTCGAGCTTGTGCTCGATTTCCTTGATCAGCCCCTTGGTGTCGCCAAGCCGGTCATTGACTGCCTTGCGGAACACTTCATAGCGATTTGGATAGAGGTTCTGGAAGGACAGATCTTCCAGTTCCATCCGCAAAGTATTGATGCCGAGACGCTGGGCGATCGGCGCATAGATCTCCAGCGTTTCCAGCGACACGCGGCGGCGCTTGGCCGGCTCGACGCCATCCAGAGTGCGGACGTTATGCAGGCGATCGGCGAGCTTGACCAGGATGACGCGCAGGTCCTGCGCCATCGCCAGCAACAGCTTGCGGACGTTTTCGGCCTGGCGCTCGGCGCCGGACATGCCTTCGACTTTCTGGAACTTCGACACACCATCGACCAGTTCGGCGACATCGCGGCCGAACAGGCGGGCGATCTCTTCCTTGCCGACCGGGGTGTCTTCGATCACGTCATGAAGAATCGCGGCACAGAGCGTGGTCGCGTCCAGCCGCATCTCGGCGAGGATCTTCGCCACCGCCAGCGGGTGATAGATGTACGGCTCGCCGCTCGACCGGTTCTGGCCGGCGTGCATCTTGGCGCCGAACTCGTAGGCGCGGCGCACTTCGGAAATCTGCGGTGCCGGCAGATACTCCTCGAGGATCTTGGTCAGCGCTTCGATGCCGTACTCACGCGCGACTCTTTGCGTGCGAATGGCGGTGCCGATGCGCGTGATAACCGGGATATCCATGGTTTGAGTATAGACGCGGCTTGCGGGCCCCCGGACCGTAGGCCACGAAAAAGGGGCCTTGCGGCCCCTGATCGTTGCAACGTATGCGGTGTCGCTTAGAGATCGAAGCTCGGATCGAGCGCTTCGAGTTCCATCTTCGGCTGCTGTATCGCCGGCAAATCAGCTTCCGAGAGCACGCCGGTGTCGATGTAGCCGTGAGCGATTTCCTTAAGGCTTAGCACGGTCGACTTGTGGTTGCCCCAAGGCAGCTTGGCTTCGGCACCGCGAGCAAGCTGACGGGCGCGCTTGGCGGCGACCAGGGTCAGTTCGAACTGGTTCGGGATGCGGTCCAGACAATCTTCAACGGTTACACGGGCCATGGGCTTGTCACTCTTGTACTGCGGGAAGTCGCGGATTATAGCGGCGGCGTGAGCAGCGTGCCAGAAGCCGGCGTTTTGACCTCATCGCTCACTCGTCGAGCAGGCTGGTGATCAGGTTTTCATAACGCGCCTGCTGGGTAGCGCCGCGCATCCGCCGAGCGACGAAGATCGCCGCCATCTCGTCCAGCGCGCGATCGAAATCGTGGTTGACCAGCAGGTAATCATATTCGCCGTGATGCGACATCTCCGCCCTCGCCGCGTGCATGCGGGCGGAGATCACCTCGTCCGTGTCCTGGCCGCGAGCGCGGAGACGCCGTTCCAGCTCGGCTGACGACGGCGGCAGGATGAACACACTCTGCACGTCCGAACGCCGGGCGCGAACCTGGCGAGCGCCCTGCCAGTCGATGTCGAGGATGACATCGATCCCCTGGCCCAGCAGTTCCTTGGTGCGGGTCAGGCCGGTGCCGTAATGGCGGCCGAAGACCTCGGCGTGCTCGAGGAAGTCGCCGTGCTCGACCATCGCCGCGAACGCCGCGTCATCGACGTAATGGTAGTGCACGCCTTCCTGCTCGCCGGGTCGCGGCGTCCGCGTGGTGTAGGACACCGAGATCTCGGCCTTCCAGCCGCGCTCGGCAAGACGGGGCAGCAGCGCCCGGGTCAGACTGGTCTTGCCGCCGCCACTGGGCGCCGACACGATCCATAAGGTTCCTGGGATCAGTGATTCGTTCAAGGTATTTTGACTCTGTCGATGAGCAGGAAGCGGCGCGAAGCAGGCAAGCCAGCCGTCGTCACTCGATGTTCTGAACCTGCTCGCGCATCTGCTCGATGATCACTTTCATCTCGACTGCGCAGCGGGTCATTTCGGCATCCTGCGACTTGGAAGACAAGGTATTCGCTTCGCGATTGAGTTCCTGCATCAAAAAATCCAACCGGCGGCCGACGGCTTCTTCGCGAACCAGCGTATCGCGCACTTCGGTGAAGTGGCTGCCAAGCCGGGACAGCTCCTCATCGACATCGAGACGCTGAGCCGCAAGTGCAGCTTCCTGTGCAAGGCGGGCAGGGTCCACGTCGACACCCAGTTCGGCAATCTTGGCGCGCAGCCGATCGAGCCAGGCGTCGCGAACCTGAGGCGCCCGCACTTTCACGCGCTCGACCAGCACTGCCATCGCATCGAGACGTTCGATCAGGTAAAGCTTGGTGCGCTCGCCTTCGCGGCTGCGGGTGGCGGTGAAGTCATCGAGCGCGGCCTGAAACAGCTGCATGGCATCGGCCAGCGGCACCGTGATGTCCGGCGCGCTGTCCGTCCTTACCACGCCGGGCCAGGCCAGCACCTGAATCGGGTCCGGCGCTGTCGAGGTTCGCAGCTGACCAGAGATCTTTTCGACGGCAGAGAGCACGGCGGCGAGGCGATCGGTATCGATCTGCAAGCCGCCAGCGATGCCGGTGTCCCGGCTGTAGCGCAAGCCGGCTTCAACCTTGCCGCGCCCGATACGCTGGGTGGCCAATTGGCGCAGATCGTTTTCCATCGACCGGAACTCTTCCGGCAACTTGAATTGCAGCTCAAGGTAGCGATGATTGACCGAACGGAGCTCCCAGCTGAGCCGGCCGGAAGGGTTTTGTTGTTCTGCGCGGGCATAGCCCGTCATGCTGCGGATCATGGATTTTTGTTCAAGTCGCGAGGCGAGCGTGCGGATTGTACTGGTGCTGCTGTGGTGCATGGGTTTGGCGGGTCAGACGGCGCTGGCGGCGCCGACGCTGAACTATCGCGTGGTGCGAACTGAGGCCCATGACGCCACAGCCTTCACGCAGGGACTGGCCATTGCAGACGATCAATTGATCGAAGGCACTGGCCTTTATGGGCAGTCGCACCTGACCGTCCGCGACCGTGCGTCCGGCAAGCTGCTGTACTCAACCAGCCTGACAACCGGTGAGTTCGGCGAAGGCGTGACCGTCGTCGGCGATCGAATCATTCAGCTCACCTGGATGAACGCGGTTGCCTACGTCTACGACCGAACTCTGAAGCCCGTCAGCAGTTTCCCGCTCAGCACCGAAGGCTGGGGGCTTGCTTACGACGGGCACCGGCTGATCCTTAGTGATGGCTCATCGCGTCTGCATTTCCTTGACCCGCTGACCTATATCGAGAACAGCCACGTTGACGTGACGGACCAAGGTCGGCCTGTCGATCAGCTCAATGAGCTTGAGTTCGTCGACGGCTTTATCTACGCCAATGTCTGGCAGAGCGATCGAATCGCCATCATTGATCCGGAGTCGGGAGTCATCCGGGCCTGGCTCGATCTCGCGGCCCTTAAAGGCAGGCTGCCCCACGGCAGCGGCTGGAGCGCGCAGGACTTCGTTCTGAACGGCATCGCCGTGATTCCGAAGAACGGACATCTGCTGGT
>NZ_JAHFRY010000175.1 GCF_023266035.1 Nevskia sp. | reverse complement strand
CGGCTACATGACCGAATACCCGATCAGCCGCTACTGGGCCGACGCGCGCATCCAGCGCATCTACGGCGGCACCAGCGAGATCATGAAAGAAGTGATCGCGCGGTCTTTGGTCGGCCGCTAAGCCCAGGCTCGCCTGTAGGTCGGCCCTTGGCCGACGCCGCACTCGTCAGCAGCGCGTCGCGTCGGCCAAGGGCCGACCTACGACGACACAAACCTCAAGCCTCGCCGCCAACCTCCGGCACCGCGTCCTTCACCGGATGCGGCTCGTCCTTCGGGAAGCGGAAGCTGCGCCAGCCGATCAGCGCCGCGATGCCGCCGGCGCAGCACATTAAGCCGACCACGCCGGGCCAGCCAGCCCAGTGCCAGACCACGGCTGGTATCACGCCGCCAGCGCTGCCGCCGAGGTAGTAGCAGGTCACGTACAGGCCGACTGCCGGGCCGCGTTCCGCCCCGGCCACTTCGCTGACGAAGCTGGTGGTGGCGGTCTGGGCGACGAACAGGCCGACCGAAAACAGGCACAGGCCGACGCCGATCACCGGCAGCGGCGGAAACAGGGTCAGCAGCAGCCCGGTCACGCCGAACGCCCAGGCCATCACCAGCACCTGGGCGTGGCCGTAGGCGTTCAGCAAGCGGCCCGAGTACGGCGTGATGACGATGCCGGCGAGATAGACGGCGAAGATCGTCGACAGCGCGGCCGGGCCCAGCGAATACGGTGCCTGCGACAGATGCAGGGTCATGTAGGTGAAGCCGCCGACCAGCGCGAACAGCATCAGGAAGCCGGTCGCGTAGGCACCGCGCAAGCCCGGACGCAGCAGCAAGGGCAGCAGCGGCGTCCGCGGCGTGCCGCGCAATCGGGGGATATCGCGACCCGGCGGCAACCAGGTGCGGATCAGCAGCGCGAGCCCCAGTTGCAACAGCGCCAGCGACGCAAACGCCCAGCGCCAGCCGGCGAATTCGGCCACCACGCCGGACAGCAGCCGGCCGCAGAAGCCGCCACCGATGGTGCCGGCGACATAGACCGCGGTCACCGCCCTCGCCTCCGCCGCCGGCCATTCCTCGGCGATGTAGGCAACGGTCACCGCGAAGATGCCCGGCAGGCACAAGCCCTGGACCAAACGGATCAGCATCAGCGCTTCCGGCGTCGGCGCCAGGCCGGCGAACAGGCCCGGAACGACCGCGAGGAACGCCGCGATGACGATCACCCGGCGCCGCCCGAAACGATCGGCCAGCAGCCCGGCGAACGGCGCGGCGATGGCGACGCCGAAGGTGCCGGCCGAGACGATCAGACCGGCGCGGGCAGCGTCATTGCCAATCCAGTCGCGCAGCAGCGGCAGCAGCGACTGCGGCGCGTAAAGATTGATGAAAGCCGCGATACCCGCCAGGGTTACGGCGATGCGGCGACGGTTCATTCCAGACTCGAAAGACGACTCGAAGCCCTCTCCCTCCGGGAGAGGGGAGCCAACGCCTACTTCTTGGTCCGCGCCGACTGCGCCGCCAGACGCTTGGCCTTCATCTGCATCGCCGGCGACAGGTCGCTCTTCTTGTTCTTGAACGGGTTGTCGCCGGTCTTGAACTCGAGCTTCAGCGGCACGCCCTGCAGCTTGAAGGCCTCGCGGAAGGTGTTCGCCAGGTAGCTGACGTAGCTGTCCTTGAGTTTGTCGGTCTGGTTGCCGTGGATCATGATCGCCGGCGGATTGCGGCCGCTCTGATGGCAGTAGCGGAGCTTGATGCGGCGGCCCAGGATGGCGTGCGGCGCATGCTTTTCGACGGCGGCGATCAGCACCCGGTTCAGTTCCGGCGTGGCCATTTCGCGGGTCGTCGCTTCGTAGCCGGCGACCACGTGTTCCATCAGTTCGCGCAAGCCCGAGCCGTGCAGCGCCGAGACGAAATCGACCGGCACGTAGTCGAGGAACGGCAGCTTGAAATCGACCATGTCGCGCACCCACTTGCGCTTGTCCATGTCCAGGCCGTCCCACTTGTTGACCGCCAGCACCATGGCGCGGCCGTGATGGGCGACCAGGCCCATGATCCGCGCATCGTGGGTGCCGATCTCGTCCTGGGCGTCGACCATCGAGATCACCACATGGGCGCGGTCGATGGCCTGCAGGGTCTTGACGATCGAGAACTTCTCGATCACTTCGGTGACCCGGGACTTGCGGCGAACGCCGGCGGTGTCGATCAACTCGAACTTGCGGCCGCCCCACTCGAACGGCACGCTGATCGAATCGCGGGTGGTGCCCGGCTGCTCGGAGGACAGCACGCGGTCTTCGCCGATCAGGCGATTGACCAGGGTCGACTTGCCGGCGTTCGGACGGCCGACGATCGCCACGCGGATGGTGCCGTCGTCCCACTCCGGCTCCTCGGTGTTCGCCGGCGTATTGGCCAGCAGGTCGCGCAGCAGGCCGCCGATGCCGTCACCGAACTCGGCGGAGATCACCGTCGGTTCGCCGAGGCCCAGCTTGTAGAAGTCGGCGACCAGCATCTTGGTCATGCCTTCCGACTTGTTGGCCAGCAGGCGCACCGGCTTGCCGAGCTTGCGCAGCACGTTGGCGATCTCGATATCCGAGGCCATCAGGCCGGCCTTGGCATCGACCAGGAACAGCACGGTGTCGGCGTCCTCGATGGCGATCCGCGCCTGCTGCTCGGCAAGCAGGGCCAGCGCATCGGCGGATTCCGGCATCAAGCCACCGGTATCGACGACGATGAAGCGCTTGCGCTCGAACGTGCCCTGACCGTACTGGCGATCGCGAGTCAGGCCGGCGTAGTCGGCGACCAGCGCATCGCGACTATTGGTGAAGCGGTTGAACAACGTCGACTTGCCGACGTTCGGACGGCCGACGAGGGCGATGACCGGCAGCATGCGCGCGGCCTCGACGTCGGGGGATGCAGCGGGGGGCACTTCAGGGATGCTGCTCATGATTCACGACCATCAGGAAAACGTAGCGGTGGCGACCAGCCTACGCGGGCGACGCCATGACGACAAAAGCCCCGGAGCGCTGACGCTACCGGGGCGTGGACTGCGGCCCGATGCAATAGGCATCGAACCCGGCTTCAGCCGAACCGGAATTCCCGGCTCGGCCTCGCCACTTGTGAGCTGCCTACTTCGCCGGGGCGATCTGGTAGGCGGCGATATCGCCGGAGACATTGAGCACGTACAGACGCTCGCCATCGCTGACCGGCGCGGCAATCACCGCATCACCGCCCAGATTGCCGCGCAAGACCTCGTGGCCATCGCCCGATTCGAACCAGTGCAGATAGCCCTTGTAGTCGCCGGCGACGATGTATTTGCCGAACACGGCAGGCGGCGACAGGCGGCGAAACTTCAGCGTCTCCTGCTTCCAGTTCACCGCACCGGTATCGGCGTCCAGCGACCACAGCAGGCCATCGTTGTCGGTGACGTACAGATGGGCATCGTCGGCGCTCATGCCGGTGTAGCTCTTGATGCTGCGGCGCCAGCGGCTTTCGCCGGCCACCGGGTCGATCAACGCGATGTCGTTGCCGTAGCTGACCGCGTAGATGCCGTTGTCGGCAGCGAGCAGATCGGCGTCGACATCGGTCAGGCGTTCCAGCTCGGAACGGCCGGTCGGCACCGACAGGTTCTGTTCCCAGGCCGGTACGCCGTCGGCCAGGTTCAGCGCCACCAGCTTGCCGCTGTCCAGACCGATGTAGACGCGATTGCCGAGGATCAGCGGCTTCGATAGCCCGCGCAGCGTCAGATTCGGCTCGGCACGATCGAAGTTCCAGACCCGGCTGCCATCGGCGACCGACAGGCCGAACTGGCGGCCATCGACGCTGCGGACGACGACGATGTCGCCGCTCGCCACCGGGGCGGCGACCACTTCGCTGAGCAGGCGATGCCGCCAGGCTTCCTTGCCATCGGCGCGCTTCAGCGCGATCACGTCACCATCGAGCGTGCCGACATAGACCATGTCGGCAGCGACCGTCGGGCCGGAAATGACTCGCGACTTGGTCTTGCTCTGCCAGATGGTGGCGCCGGTCTTCGGATCGATTGCGAACACACCGCCATTGATCGCGGCGGCGTACAACGCATCGGATTCCAGCGCCAGACGCAGGCCGGAATAGAAGCCGCCGCTGCCGTTGCCAGCCGAGCGCGACCAGACTTGCTGAACCTTGATTTCCGGCTTGACCTCGACCAGTTTGGTCGGCTCGCGCAGCTTCGGCTTCGACGAACAGGCGGTGGTCGCAGACAGTGCGGCGATCAGCAGCAGAGCGAGGCTGTTGCGAAAGGCTGGCTTCACGATTTCACCGCCGCGACATCGGCCAGATCGTCGATCTTGTGCTGCAGCGATTCGGCGATCGGTGCGTTCGGCGTGCCGGCGGTCTCGCCGCCGACCGCACCGAGCGCCTTGGTATAGGCCGCCAGTGCCGCCGCGCGATCGCCTTCGGCGAGCTTGATGTCACCGCGCAGTTCGTCGAACAGCACGGCGTAGCTGTCCGCATTGGCGTCGAGCAGCTTCAGCGCCTCCGGCGCCTTGCCCTGCTGCCAGAGCACGCGAGCCAGACGCAGATGGATCAACGGCTTCAGCGCTTCGTCATCGGCGTGGGCATAGGCCCATTCGAGACGGATGCGCGCGTCGTCGAGCTTGTTGTCGTCGACGGCCGCCTGCGCCAGTTTCATCGCGCCCGCTGCCGCGTAAGGCGTGGACTCGAAATCGCTGGCCAGACGATCGGCCATCTTCACCGCTTCGTCGTACTTCTTGCCGCTGACCGCCGTCTTCAGTTCCTCGAACAACTGCGAGGCTTCGGCGCGCGTCTGATTCTTCTGGGTGCGGTAGTACTCCCAGCCGAAGATCGCGGCGAGACCGAGGCCCAGACCGACGGCCAGCGGCAACCAGTTGTCCTTCCACCAGCGGCGCAGGTCTTCGACTTGGGCTTCGTCGTCGTAATGGGTGCTCATCGTTGCAGTCTCGGGTCAGCGTCGCGTCAGGGCCAGATTTGAATCGGCTTCGAACCGCTTCTAATCAGGTGAGAAAAATGTGTGTTGAGGAGAGGCTCGCGGCTTCAGAGCGCGAGCCGGCGCGAGAGTTCCGCAGCCAGTTCGGTTAGGGAACAGGTGAAGGCTTCGCCCTCCCCGCGCAGCGATTTTACTTGAACGGCGCCGGCAGCCGCTTCGTCGTCGCCAATGATCAGCGCCAGCCGCGCGCCGCAGCCGTCGGCACGCTTGAGCTGGGACTTGAGACTGCCGCCGCCAGCGTTCAGCACCAGGCGCAAACCGGGCAGCTGATCGCGCAGCGTTTCCGACAATCGCAGCGCCACCCGCTCGGCTTCGGCACCGAAGCGGCAGATATAGACCTGCGGCTGGTTCGAGACCACCG
Source organism: Nevskia sp. (assembly GCF_023266035.1). GTDB lineage: Bacteria > Pseudomonadota > Gammaproteobacteria > Nevskiales > Nevskiaceae > Nevskia. The sequence continues at coordinate 1,961 of NZ_JAHFRY010000175.1, read as the reverse complement.
GCACCTGCTGCACGGCCATCAGCAGGATCAGCCGCTCGATGCCGAGGCCGAAGCCGACGCCGGTGGTCTTCGGGCCGCCCAGCTGCTCGACCAGACCATCGTAGCGGCCACCGGCGCAGACCGTGCCCTGGGCGCCGAGCTGGTCGGTGACCCATTCGAACACCGTGTGCGTGTAGTAATCGAGTCCACGCACCAGCCGCGGATTGATGACGTAGGCGATACCCAGCGCTTCGAGGCCCGCCTTGACGGCATCGAAGTGGGCGATCGAGGGTTCGTCCAGATAATCGAGCAGCGACGGCGCGCCTTCGACGATCGCCTGAGTCGCCGGCACCTTGGAATCGAGCACCCGCAGCGGATTGGTATGCAGGCGACGCTTGGCGTCTTCGTCGAGCGCGGCTTCGTGCTGCAGCAGATAGTCGATCAAGGCCGCGCGATGTGCCGCCCGCGACGGCAAGGTGCCGAGGGTGTTGATCTGCAGCTGGAAGCCGCTCATGCCGAGGCGTTTCCAGAGCTGCGCGGCAATGGCGATGATCTCGACATCGGCATCCGGCGTGGCGATGCCGAAGGCTTCGACATCCAACTGATGGAACTGCCGATAGCGGCCAGCCTGCGGACGCTCGTAGCGGAACACCGGACCGGTGCACCAGATGCGCTGCTGCTGGTTGAACAGGATGCCGTGCTCGATGCCGGCGCGGATCACGCCGGCGGTCAGCTCGGGACGCAGGCTCAGGCGCTCGCCGCCGCGATCTTCGAACGAATACATCTCCTTCTCGACGACATCGGTCACTTCGCCGACGGCGCGCTTGAACAGCTCGGTGCGCTCGACCACCGGCAGGCGCAGCTCGCCATAGCCGTAGGCGGCGAACACCTGGGCAGCAACGGCATGGACGTGCTGCCAGGCCGACGAATCGGCCGGCAGGACATCGTTCATGCCGCGTACGGACTGGATCTTCATGACGGAATTCTGGGAACCGGCGAGGCTGCGGCGCTAAGCCGGAACGGGAACAGGAGGGGCAACGACTGGACTCAGGGCGTTGTGGCTGGCGCAGCTGCCGGCTCGACAAACGGCAGGCTGATGCGGGCCGTCGCGTTGTCGCGCATGTGCGGCTTGAGGTCGAAGGGCTTGCCGTCGAACTCCAAGCTCACACCCGGCACGTAGCCGATGAACAGCGCGTACGGCAGGCGTCCGCGCAGCACCTGATGATCGCCGGCCCGCTGGTTGCCGGAAAGCAGCAGGCGGCCGTCGGCATCGTCGACTCTTACCCAGGAGGTGGCGCTGAAGTTGAGAACCAGCGCACCCGAACCGGCGACGACAGGTTCCGCGGCGCTCGCAGCAGCAGCCGGCTCGGTGCCGGTCACGGCTGCGCCTGATGCTGGCGCTTCGCCCGGCGTCGGTGTCGCGAATTCGCTGGCAGGAACCCCCGGCTGTGCATCGAGGGACGAGGTCGACGCCGGAGCCGGCTCGATCACGGCGGCCGGCGGCGCGGTGGTCGGCTCGATGGCCGGCGCCAGACTCGGCGACTCATGGACCAGGAACCAGATGCCGACACCGATCGCCACCGCGATGGCGAGCACCAGCGGCAGGCTCGGGCCGCTGCCGCGGCGGCTCATCGAACCCATCGTCGAACCGCCGCTGCCGAGCAGCAGCTTGGTCGGCAGCGGCGGCGCCTTCGGCCCCAGCAGCTTGTCGTAGGCGCCGATCAGCTCGGCTTCCGGCAGCTTCAGCACCTTGGCGCACTTGCGGTAGTAGCCGCGCACGTAGACCGCCTCGTGCAGGGTCGAGAAATCATCGCTTTCCAGCGCTTCGAGCGTGGCGCGTGCCAGACGCGTCTGCACGGCCAGTTCGTCGATGCTCATCGAGGCGCGTTCGCGCGCCGTGCGAATCATCCGGCCGGGGCCGCCGGCGGCGCTCGGGGCAGCGGAGCTTGAATCAGGCTTTGCAACGTCGGTTTCGGTAGCCA
>NZ_JAHFRY010000241.1 GCF_023266035.1 Nevskia sp. | reverse complement strand
ATATCCAAGCTTGGCAAGTCGATCAAGTGTCGGCTTGAATACACTATCTAAGTGAATGTTGAGCGCTTGTTCAGAGTCGAATAGCGCCCGCAGGGCTGTGTGATCGTCTTGCCTCTGATTAAGGTTTCGCTTGTAAAAACGGCTCAAACGCTTTGACAGGTCTTCCGATCTACCACCAGCTTCCGGACTAGGATCAGCAAGGTGTCGCTGCGCCCCCAGGTTGTCGATATGAATAAGGGATTTCAGAATCGTTCCGCCACTTGGCTCGCCACCTAGCTCTTCTGGAACATAAGCGCCGATTTCACGGAAGTTTTCATCAAACTGCGTGCGGTCCAAGATGAAATAGCGCATCTCGTATTCGTTCTTGAACTCGCGCTGGAGATAGTCCGTCATGGAGCGAGGCCAAGGAATATATTGGGACTCTGGCGGTAGTTCCGCGGCCTGTTCAGTACCTTTGGCCCTAGCTTCTTGGTAGTTTTTAATGAGGTTAATGGAGTTTCGAGCGGCAAGGGAAACCCGTATACCAACCTTGGTTCCTTCCCACGCCGTGCTCGGAAGCAAGGGAATTACTAGGTAAAGGTCTGGCGCTGCAACCTCGAACCAGAGGTCAAGGTCTATGCTTGGAAGTGAGAAACCTTCGGGAATCGGGTCGGCCAGGTTGATATTCTCAGCTTCATCGAAATTTTTCCAGCACGAAGAGCTGAAGTCATAGAGACTGAAACGATCCCTTCCACCCGTGACGAACGCATGGATGGCCTGAGTTGCCGACGTTTTTCCACTGTTATTCGATCCTACGAATATTGATATGTCGTCAGCCAGCTCAATATGAGCATCCTTCAAGCGTCGAAAATTTTTGAGGCGATACGAGTGAAGGTGCACGAAAATCCTCCCTTAACTTCTTAGAATTTATAAGTAGCAATATCCGCCGAAAGATGACGGAGTGTTCGCGTCTTGCCATTTCCCAACTCTAGCCCAAAGCAGCTACCTCATTCATAACAATAAGTAGCGAAATACGTCAGTGCGTCTCCGCTTCGAGGACCGCGCTGCTCCAGGTTCGCTATTCGCTCAGCCCTGACGGGACTGGCGTTCGCCAGCCTTCCACATCGCTGACGCCTACTGCCCGGCTTCCAGCTTCGGGCCTGCGCGCTTCGCTTGCGTGCGGTCGGCACATCAAGGCGGCCGTTGCCTTGTCCAGCCGTCTCGCCTGACTTCATCACCTTGCTCGCGCCTGTAATCCGCGGCCGTGTGCCGTCAAGGCGCGTATGGCCGTGTCCTCGGCTTCGCCTGCGGGCCGCACCAACCCTGCACTTGTCTCCTTGACGCCCCCCGTCCGCGCGCTCCTGACCGTCGCGGGCGATGAACTCAGGAAAGACGGTGGCAACGCGGCCAACCCGGTTCTTCGTGCCGACCGCACCGAGCAGCCGAAAGGCTGGGCTCCTCTGACTGACCGCTCGTCGGCGCCCAGTCTTTGCATTTGAGCTTCCGCTTCGGGCTGAGAGCGGCCTGTGATCTGCGTCGCATTTGTGCCAAAAGCCGCCGTTCGCCGGTGGCCGCTATTCGGCCGCACAACGCCCCCCGTAGTGGACCGGCGAGACTTCTGTCGACAGTCAGTTGGCGCGTAGCGCTTCTAAAACCTCTCCCGGCGACACACCGCCAGCGGAATCAAAGCGGCGATCAGATTCGCTTGAATGCGGAAATCGTCGCTTTCATGCGCAGCAACGTGAACAGGCTGAGCATAACCTTGCTGCCGGCCTGGGCCATGGCCGCCTTCTTTTCCGCGGAGTAGTCCGGGGAGACTCGTGACAGGAAGCTGTCGACCTCGTCGCTGGCCAGGCTTTCCGCCGCTTTGACGTGCAGCGCCACGATGCTCGGGTCGAAGCCTTCGGATTCGGTGAATCCCGCGGCCCGCATGTCGCCCCAGCAGCCGACGATCTGGGCATCCATGTTCGAAAGGTGCGGCTTTCCCTTCAGCTTCACGAGCTTGATCGCACCAACCTCTTCGAGCACTCGCGCATCGGCTTCCGCTTGCGGGTTGCGCGTCTTCACCGAGGACAGCGGCACCACCTGGGCCTCGACACCGGCCCGGGACGCGAACAACTCGTCCAGATGCGGGAACACCGCGGCGTCGGTCGGCACCGTCGCCGACTTGCCGTTCAGCGCCTGCTTGATCTCGCTGATGCTGAGGCGGCCATCGGTCTGCAAGCGACGAATCGCCTGGATCGCCTTGACGTGTTCCTCGCCGTACTCGGCGACGTTCGGTTTCGGCCGCACCGGCTCGGGCAGCAGGCCGTTGGCCAGATAGAACTGGATCATCTGCCGGGTCACGCCGGTCCGGCTTTCAAGCTCTCTCATCTTCATCGGCGGACCACGGCTCATGCAGGACAGCGGCAAGGATAGCGGCCGCCCATCAGGCAGGGGTGCATGTCGTCCGATAAACGGTCAAATAAATAATTTAATTATGCATAAATTAATTATACGATAAGCCTGCCAGTCCGGATCTGCCCCCAGGCCCGTTCACGATCCGACGGCAAGGCGAGCGCCGAAGAGCGCCAACAACGATGGCCCATTGCGGGCGTGCGACAAAGGAGAGCGAACATGGATTACCTGAAATACTGGACCCCGGTCCTGGTGCTGGCCGTCGCCTACAGCGGCTTTCTGGTCGGCGGCGATGCGGTCTGGGCCGGCATCATCACCTTCCCGGCGCTGGCGGTGCTGGACACGCTGTTCCCGCGCGACTACTCGATGCGCAGGATGCGCAATGCGACGCTGGCCAATATCCCGATCTGGCTGTGCGCGATCGGCCCGGTGCTGCTCTATGTGGTGTTCGCCTGGCGGCTGTCGGTGGAAGCGCTCAGCCCCTGGCAAATCGTCGGCGGTGTGCTTAGCTGCGCCTGGATGGGCGTGATCCCGCTGATCCCCGCAGCGCACGAGCTGTACCACATGCGCGGCGCACTGGCCCGCACGGTCGGCCGCTACTCGCATCTGTGCATCCTCGACTGCACGCGGGATATCGCCCACGTCGTCGGCCATCACATCGACGTCGCCACCGAGCATGACGGCGATACCGCGCGCCGCGGTACTTCGCTGTACGCATTCACACCGAATGCCGTGATCGAAAGCACACGCTACGCGATGCGCATGGAAGCGAATGCTCTGAAGAAGAAGGGCCTGAGCCCCTGGAACATCCGTCACCGGCTCTACCGCGCGATCCTCGCCCAGTTGCTGTTCCAGGGCCTGCTGTTCGCGGTCGGCGGCTGGCAGGGCACCGTGTTCGGCCTGTGCGCGATGACCATCTCGCGCTTCTGGGTCGAGTCCTTCAACTACTTCCAGCACTACGGCGTGGTGCGGGTGCCGGGCGCGCCGATCGGCCGTCGCCATCTGTGGAACCACCTCGGCTGGTTCTCGCGCACCGTCGCCTTCGAGATCACCAACCACGCCGATCATCACCTGAACTCGTATCAGGTGTACTACAAGCTGGCGCCGCACAAGGAAGCGATCGTGATGCCGAGCGTGTTCGTCTGCTTCCTGTCGGCGCTGATTCCACCGCTCTGGCACAACGCCATCATCAAGCCGGCGCTGAAGCGCTGGGATGCCGAGTTCGCCACCGCCGAGGAACGGGCGCTGGCCGCTCGCCAGAACCGCGAAGCCGGTTGGCCGGACTGGCAGAACGAGCCGGGCCTGGCGATCGGCAAGGCCGCCACCGTCGGCGTCTGAGGAGAACCCCATGTGGCTGCACAGCGAGGTCCGCAGTCTGGCGGACATCCCGCGCCATTACGCGCGCACGGCGCTGATTGATAGTCTCGGTCGGCGCAGCTTCCTCGGCCTCGATGAGGCCAGCAACCAGGTCGCCAGCGCGCTGCTCGCTTCGGGCATCCAGCCGGGCGCTCATGTCGGCTTCTGCGGCAAGAACTCGGCGCGCTACTTCGAGATCCTGTTCGGCGTCAGCAAGGCGGGCGCGGCGATCGTGCCTCTCAACTGGCGGCTGGCCGCCCCGGAGCTGGCAGCGGTGATCGACGACGCCGGCTGCCCCCTGATCTTCGTCGACCGCGAATTCGTGGACAGTCTGGAAACCGTACAGGCGCTCAGCAAGGGCATTTTCAAGACCATCGTCTTCGACTCGACCAGCGCCAGCCCTGGCCTATTCGAGAAATGGCTGCTCAGCGGCGACGGCCGGGACCCGCAGTTGAAGATCAGCCCGGACGACACCGCGATGCTGGTCTACACCTCGGGCACCACCGGTCGCGCGAAAGGCGTGCAGATCACTCACGGTGGCCTGGGCTACATGCGCCTGTCCGAGCATCTGGAGCCCGCCTACCAGTGGTGTGATGACGATGTCCTGCTGACCGTGATGCCGGTGTTCCACATGGTCGGCACCGGCCTGTCGATCCAGGCGCTGTACAACGGCGCCGCCGTGTCCCTGCTGCCGGCGCTGGAGCCGGGCGAACTGCTGAGCGTCATCGCCCGCGACCGCCCGACCATCTGCGCTCTGGTGCCGACCGCGATCCAGATGGTGCTCGATCACCCGGCGGCGGCAACCGCGGACTTTTCGTCACTGCGTCTGATGATGTACGCCGGCTCGGCGATTTCCTCGACCCTGCTGAAACGTGCGCTGCTGGAGATGAAGTGCCGCTTCATGCAGTTCTACGGCGCCACCGAATCCTCTGGCGTGCTGACCCTGCTGCGGCCCGAGCAGCATGATGTCGACGACGAAGCCTCGCTGCGCTCCTGCGGAACGCCGCTGCCACTGATCGAGATCCGTGTCGTCGACGCCGATGGGCTGGAAGTGCCGCAAGGCGCGGTCGGCGAGTTCCTGATCCGATCGCCGACGATGTTCAGCGGCTACTGGCAGCAGCCGGAAGCAACGGCGGCGGTCATGAAAGACGGCTGGTATCGGACCGGCGATGCCGGCTTCCGTGACGCACAAGGCCAGTTCTACATCGTCGACCGGGTCAAGGACATGATCATCACCGGAGGCGAGAACGTGTATTCGGCGGAGGTCGAGCAGGCGCTGGGCAAGCATCCCGGCGTTAGGCAGTGCGCGGTCATCGGCCTGCCGGACGCCAAGTGGGGCGAGCGGATCACGGCCGTCGTCGTCAGGGCGGAAGGGCAGTTTCCGACTGCCGCCGAACTGATCAGCCATTGCCGCAGCCTGATCGCCGCCCTACAAGGCGCCGAAGGACGTGCAATTCACGGCCGCACTGCCGATGACGCCAACCGGCAAGGTCCTCAAGCGTGCCGTGCGCGAGCGGCTGCTCGCCGCGCCCTCGTTCAACTGAAATCCCATTCCAGCAGGAGCATTCCATGGCTTATCAATCCGTCTACCGTCCCGGCCTGTTCGGCGGCCAGGTCGTCGTTGTCACCGGTGGCGGCAGTGGCATCGGCCGCTGCACTGCGCATGAGCTGGCAGCACTCGGCGCGACCGTCGCCATCGTCGGCCGCGACATGGCCAAGCTCGACGTGGTCAGAGCCGAGATCGAGGCCGATGGCGGCAAGGCGACGACACACGCGTGCGACATCCGCGACGAAGCGCAGGTGATCGCGATGGTCGACGGTGTACTCGCGGCTCATGGCCGCATCGACGGTCTGGTCAACAACGCCGGCGGCCAGTACCGCCAGCCGATGAACAAGATCAGCAGCAAAGGCTTCGAAGCCGTGGTCCGTCTGAACCTGTTCGGCGGCTTCATGGTGATGCGCGAGGTCTACAACCGCTGGATGGAAAAGAACGGCGGCAGCATCGTCAACATCATCGCCGACATCTGGAACGGCTGGCCGAACTACGCCCATTCGGGTGCGGCGCGCGGCGGCATGCTGACGCTGTCGGAAAGCGCGGCTTCGGAATGGGCACCGTCCGGCGTCCGGGTCAACTGCGTAGCGCCGGGCGGCATCGCCAGCAGCGGCTTCGACACCTACGAGCCGGAGGCGCAGAAGGAAATCCTCAAGTTCCCGCTGGCCATTCCGCTGCAGCGCTACGGCAATGTCGCGGAGATCTCCGGCGCCATTGTCTATCTGCTGTCACCAGTAGCCGCCTACGTCACCGGTGCGACGATCCGCGTCGATGGCGGCGCACCGAATGCGCGTCTGTGCTGGAACCCGCCTCAGCAGCACAGCAAGTCGGCGCCGTTTGCCGGCTTCCACCTGGACGTGCCGCCGAAGATGCTGACCGAAGGCGTGAAGTCCACCTCGAGCCGCTGATGAACCGGCGGAAAGTGCGGCCAGACACCGGCGCGTCGCAGGCCGCGTCGGAGACGTTCGCCGGCATTCCGCAAATGGGGACCGATCAGGATCTGGTCCAGCCCGATGTGGACGGTTGGCGTCGTCGCCGAACACGACAACGGGCTCAAAGTTTGGGATCGCAATCACGGTCTCATGCTACCTCGGGCGACCACTCCGGCCGACACCCGGCGTGGCTATTCGCCCAAATGAGCAGCAGCCGACAGGTGCTGCGCCGGCCGACGTCAAGCCATCCTCGGTTTAGGCCATTGCGAAGTAAGCCGTTTTCGCCACGATAACGAGGTCGCTCGAGAGAGGACGCCGAGACCAGCACCACACCTGCGGCCGACCCCTAGAGCGGACCAGCGGCCGCCCCGTGCGCACGATGCAGCGATCTGCTTACTTTGTTCAAGCACGCCATCGGGGCCACTACGTTCAGAAATGTCTTGAGTAATCTTCATCGGGAAGGTCCAGCAGCCAGCACCAGAAATCGCCGCCCAAGCCGTCCTCCGAAATCTGCCTTTCGGAGAACACTCTTTCCCAGATCGATTCTCGTATCTAAACGGCAATCACCAGATCGTCGAGCGGTTGGCGCGGCCGAACAACCCTACTCTCGCCGACACGCCTCGTGCGGCGCTGTGACCTCAATGCTGAAGCCGCGCATGACATGCGCGATCTGTTCGCCAAGTTATTCATTGATCGTTCCTCTCGTCGTTTGCCGTCGGGTGATACGGCTCCCTTGTCGTCCACGATCGAGAGCGATCTTGCAGCGCGCTCGATGGCTTTATCGGACCTCGAGCAAATTGCACATGTGGAACTTTGTCGCCCTGAATGGGCGGGGACTCATGAGTGAGCGTTGGTGCCGGCAGCAGGAGTCGAACCCGCGACCTTCGCATTACAAATGCACTGCTCTACCAACTGAGCTATGCCGGCACGCTTCGCCCTGCCATTTTAGCCGAGTCTGGCCGCCAAATCCTCGGCTCGAAGGTGGGTGTACCGTTTCAGCATCTGGAGCGACTTGTGACCGGTCATGGCCGACATGGCCATTACGTCGCCATTGAATTTCACAGCCAGGCGGCTGGTGCCTTCGTGGCGCAGGTCGTGAAAGTGCAATCCCTTGA
>NZ_JAHFRY010000089.1 GCF_023266035.1 Nevskia sp. | reverse complement strand
ATCACCGGCGACAGGCCGACCCTGGTCTTGATCGTGAAGCTGCCCTTGAGAATGCCGCTGGAATTCAGCAGCGCGTCGTTGATGAAGGTGCCGCCAACCAGCGCGACCTTCGCTTTCGGGAAGTCCCCGACTTGCGCCTTGGCCTTTGCAGCAAAGGCTTGCGGCACTAAGGCCACTATGGCGAGCACGACGGAAAAAACTCCGGCCCTGAGGCCGGATCGGTAAACGTTCATTTCTTGATCTCGCATCAACCCTGAGTAAGGCCGGGCATTGCGCCCGGCCTCGGTGCAAGGCTTTAGAACCGGTAGGCGACCGTGGCCAGCCAGTTGATCGGCAGCTGCGGCAACACCACCGTCGAACCGAACAGATCCGGGAAGTTCGAGCGGAAGTACTTCTCGTCGGTCAGGTTCTTGCCGGTGAGGCCGAACTTCCAGTGCTTGGTTTCGTAATTCATGCCGATGTTGAGCAAGGTGTACGAAGGCAGCTGCACCGCCTGCGAGAAGCCCGAGTACGTCGATGAGGCATGGGTCACGCCGATGGTGCTGGTCAGACCCTTGAGCAGACCGGCGCTGAAGTTGTAGATGAAGTTGACGCTGATCAGGTCATCCGGAATGCCGGCCTTGCGGCCCTTGGTGTTGCCACCGGTGCCGATGGTGGTCAGGCCGTTGATGACGCCGCCGTAGATCAGCGACGGATCGACACCCGCCGGCAGATCGCTGCCGCCGGCAAAGCCGAACTGGTTGCCGTTCTGCAGCGCCGACAGGTTGTAGACGTCGAGATGCGTGTAGGCGCCGGTGATCGCCAGGTTGTTGGTGACCACGCCGCGGAACTCGAACTCGTAGCCCTTCGATTCCGTGGTGTTGTTGGTCACCGTGTCCTGCGAGTTCAGATCGGTGCGCTGCTGCTTGAAGTGATCAAAGGACAGGAACAGACGGTCCTTCAGGTAGCTGCCCTTGACGCCGATCTCCGTCAGCGAGGACTTGGCCAGCGCCGAACCGGATTCGACATTGCTCGTATCCACCTGGCCGCCCTGACCGGCGATCAGGGTCGACTGCGAAGCGCGCGTCACGTACGGCGTCAGGCCGACCACCGGCACGTCATAGCTCAGGCTGATCGTCCACGACGGCTTGTTCTCGTTGCCGCTGAACTTGGTGCCGCCGCAAGCCGTGGTGTCGACATCACAGGCAGTCGAATCGACGCTGACCCAATCCCAGCGACCGCCGACCAGCAGGTGCACCGACTTGAAGAAGCTGTAGTCGGCGAGCGCGGCAACGCCGGTATCGAGGTAGTTGCCGATCGTGTGGCTGGACCAGGGCTCGATCTCCGGACCATTACGGGTGCTCAGCGTGCGGCGATCGACCGGCGTGCCCGGCTGGGTGATGTCGCGTCTATCGAAGTATTCGAACGCGAAGTTGTCGCCGTGTTCGAAGTCCTGATAGCGCAGCGAGGCACCGAGCTGGTACGCGGCCTTGATGTAGTCGTTGCCGGCCCAGGTGTACGAGAAGTTCAGCTGATCCTCGATCGCATAGGTATCGGCGAACTGCGAGAAGCCGTAGACGTTCTCGTTGATGTTGTCGAGCGACTCGTAGAAGGTCTTGTTGACGACCTTGAAGTCATCGCTGAAGTCGTGGATGAAGTCGAAGTACAAGGTCACCACCTTGCTTTCGAGACGATCATCTTCCTGGGTCAGCGTCTGGGAGCCCTTGAGCTTGGCGGTGCCCGGATTCTGCAACGCCATGTTCGGATGCAGGGCCAGATCGGCATTCACCGTTTCCGCCGTCTGCGAATTGACGTTGCCGAAGGCCGCATTCGGATTGCTGCTGCCGAAGGGATAGAAGATGGCCAGATTGCCGGCTGCTGACTCCGAAGCCGACAACAGACCGTCGCCATTGGTATCCAGCGACGTCGGGCTGCCGGTGATGTAGGTGCCGTTGCTGATCAGGTCCTGGGTCAGGCGATTCCAGCCGGCCACCTGGTTGCCGCGGTAGTCCTGATACATGCCGCCGAATTCGATGCGCGACTTTTCGGTCAACTGGGCGTCGAGGGCCGCCTGGTAGATGTTCTGGTCAGTGCCGGAATTGTCGTAATACGAACCCGAGCTTTCGCCCTCGGCATACAGGTAATAGCCGAACTTCTGGCCGGCCACGTCGCCGGGGCCGCCGACTTCGCCGTGAATCACGTTCTTCGCGAAGCTGCCGCGCGTCACGCCGACTTCGCCAGCGGTGCGCGAGGCATCGGTCTTGTCCTGGGCGCGCTCGGACTTCGGCACGAAGTTCAGATAGCCGCCGACTTTCGACGGACCGAAGATCGGCGAGGCCGGACCGCGGACGATGTCGATGCGGTCGCTGGCGCCGATCGGCGTCGGGTAGTTGCCCGGGTTGTCGATGCGGCGCACGCCGCGGAAGTAGGTTTCGCCCGGCGTGCCGCGCAGATCGAGCGAGCCGGCCACGCCGAAGAACGACTGGGTGAACGAACCGGGACTCAACACGACGAGGTCGTCGATGTTGTTGATGTTCAGCTTGTCGAGCGTTTCCTTGCTGATCGAGGTGATCGAGCGCGGCGTGTCCTTGATGCTCTTGTCGAAGCCGAAGACCGAATCGACCTTCTCGTTGTTCAGGATATTGACCGCGCGGTTGACGCCGCGAACTTCGACCTGCTTCAGCTGGGTGGCGCCCGATTCGCTCGTCGTGGTCGTTTCCGCAGCCGGTGCCGGAGTTTCCACGGCGGTTTGCGCCATGGCCAGGCCCGCAGCCCCCAGATTGCCGCCCAGCATGATCAGACTCACCGCGCGCAGCCTGCGCGCCGATTTCCTACGCTTCATAAACCTACTCCCCTGGAAGTTAGTGATTGGCGAACAAGTGGTTCACCCAAAGCCCCGATTGCCCTGCCACCACGCGCCCCTCGTGCGTTCGGCAAATTGCATACATTCCAGAAAAACGATTGCAACGAGCATGCCATCGTCGGTGCCATCTGTTCGATCGGACGCCTTTCATCGCGGCCGGCGCCGGTAGCGACTGTTTTGTGTAAGACCGTCGCTTTCACTTGCTGCAGGTGATTTAGCGCACGCAATCAGGCCTTTGGCGGCCTCTCTGCAGGTAAGCTTCAGCGGCAAGACGTCAAGAGAACTGCATACAAAATGATTCAGGATTGTCGACTCAACGATTCAAAAATCATCGGGACTGGCATGAGCCTTGCGCTTCCCAGCCTCATCGAGGATTCATCGGACCGCTTTCCGGTCTGCGCTCGCATGTCGACGACCATGACTAAACCGGAGGTCAGCATTTCGTTCAGGGCCGCCCTGCCGGCAGGCTTGGCCGTGTCTTCCGCCCTGCCCCTCAGTTGCTCCTGGGGATTCTCTTGGCAAGATGGATGCCGGCCGGCGTTCGGCCAGCCATTTCCAGCGGAATGTGCATCATGGCGATAGGTTCAGACACCAGTGTTCGCTTCGCCCTCGATGGCCGTGTGGTCAGTGTCGACGTGGCCGAGCCGACGACGACGTTGCTCGAATACCTGCGCGAGCAGGCGGGCCGCACCGGCACCAAGGAAGGCTGTGCCGAAGGCGACTGCGGGGCCTGCACGGTGGTGCTCGGTGAGCTGAACGGCAGCGGCGGCATCGATTACCGCGCCGTCAATTCCTGCATCCGCTTCCTGGCGACCATCGACGGCAAGGAACTGGTCACCGTCGAGAGTCTTCAACAGGGCGCCACGCTGCACCCGGTGCAGCAGGCGATGGTCGATTGCCACGGCTCGCAGTGCGGCTTCTGCACGCCGGGCTTCGTGATGTCGCTGTTCGCGCTCTATCAACAGCAGGCGCAGCACCCCAAGGAGCACCAATTTGGGGACCAGACCGCATCGGCGCGCACCGAAGTGGTCGATGCGCTGTCCGGCAATCTCTGCCGCTGCACCGGCTACCGGCCGATCATCGACGCCGGCTGCCGCATGAGCGCCTACCCGACGCCGGCGCGCTGGAGCCGCGAGGATGCTCAGGCATCGAGCCGCGTCACCACCCTGGCCAGCCTGCAACGCGAGACTGCCTTGACCCTGCCCGGCTTCCAGGCACCACGAACGCTGGCCGCCTTCGCGGCGGCTTACCAGGCAGCGCCGGACTCGCTGATCCTCGCCGGCGGCACCGACATCGGCCTCTGGGTGACCAAGCATCTGCGTGCGCTGCCGCCGATTCTGTATATCGGCGAAGTCGCCGAGTTGCAGCAGCTTGCCGTCAGTGACGACAGCATCGAGATCGGCGCCGCTGTCTCGCTGACCGCCGCCTGGGCGGCGATCGTCGAGCAGATTCCGCAGCTGGCCGAACTGGCGCGGCGCTTCGCCTCGCCGCCGGTGCGCAACTCCGGCACTTTGTGCGGCAACCTCGCCAACGGCTCGCCGATCGGCGATGCAATGCCGGCGCTGATCGTGCTCGGTGCCGATATCGAATTGCGCCGCGGCGATGCCGTGCGCTGGCTGCCGCTGGAGAAGTTCTATCTCGGCTATCAGAAGAAGGACTTGCAGCCGGGCGAATTCCTCACCTCCGTACGCATCCCGAAGCTGGCACCGGGCCTGATCTTCGAAAGCTACAAGCTGTCGAAGCGCATCGACCAGGACATCTCGGCGGTCTGCGCGGCGTTCGCGATCACGCTGGCTGGCGACACCATCAGCAGCGCCCGCATCGCTTTCGGCGGCATGGCGGCAACACCGGTGCGGGCGCCGGCCACCGAAGCCGCGCTGATCGGCCGGCCGTTCACCGCGGCAACGATCGCTACCGCCGCCGCGAAGCTCGCCGACGACTACACGCCGCTCAGCGACATGCGCGCCAGCAGCGGCTATCGCCTGCAGACGGCGATGAATCTGCTGCAGCGCTTCCATCTCCAGCATTCAGGCAGCGGCACCTTGCTGCGTACCGACGAGGCGCAGGCCGCCGAGGCAGCCCTATGAAAGCCGACCCTATCGGCTTCGATGCAAGCGCCGTCGGCCAATCCCTGCGGCACGAAAGCGCGCATCTGCACGTCAGCGGTCAGGCGCTTTATGCCGATGACATCGGCCTGCCGGCGAACACGCTGCACGCCGCGTTCGGCGCCAGCCGCATCGCCCACGGTCGCATCGTCAAGCTGGACCTGCGCCGAGTACTTTCGGCGCCGGGCGTCGTTGCCGTCGCCCTGCCCGGTGATATTCCCGGACACAACAACTACGGCGGCATCGTCCACGACGATCCGATCTTTGCCGAAGGCCTCGTGCAGCACGTTGGCCAGCCGCTGTTCGCGGTTGCCGCCACCAGCTATCGCGCGGCGCGCAAGGCGGCCTTGCTGGCGGACATCGAATACGAAGAGCTGCCGGCGATTCTCGACATCCGCAGCGCGCTGGCCGCGCAGAGCTATGTGATCCCGAGTCAGCGGCTGGTCTGCGGTGAGCCGGCAGAGAAACTTGCGCAGTCACCGCTGCGGCTCAAGGGTTCGGTGACCATCGGCGGTCAGGACCACTTCTATCTCGAAGGCCAGATCGCCATCGCGCTGCCGCAGGAAGACGGCGCGATGCTGATTCATTGCTCCACCCAGCATCCGACCGAAATCCAGCACCTCGTCGCACTTGCGCTGGGGCGTCACTCCTACGACGTGACCGTGCAATGTCGGCGCATGGGCGGCGGCTTCGGCGGCAAGGAAAGCCAGCCGGCGCTGCTCGCGGCAGCGGCGGCCATCCTTGCGGTCAAGACCGGCCGGCCGGTGAAGCTGCGGCTCGATCGCGACGCCGACATGATCATCACCGGCAAGCGCCATGACTTCGTGGCCGACTACGACGTCGGCTATGACGGCAGCGGCCGGATCCTGGCGCTGGCGGTGATGCTGGCTTCGCGCTGCGGCTATTCGGCCGATCTGTCCGGCCCGGTCAACGACCGTGCGATCTGCCATCTCGACAACGCCTACTTCATCGAACATTTCGAGGTGCTGTCGCATCGCTGCAAGACCCACACGGTGTCCAACACCGCGTTCCGCGGCTTCGGCGGCCCGCAGGGCATGATGGTGATCGAAGCCATCATCGACGACATCGCCCGCAGCCTGCGGCTCGATCCACTCGATGTCCGCCGCCTGAATTTCTACGGCATCGGCGAGCGTGATTTCACCCCCTACGGCCAGCAGGTCGAAGACAATGTGCTGCCGCCGATCGCCGATCAGCTGGAAACCAGCAGCGACTACCGCGCCCGACGCCTGGCGATTGCCGAATGGAATGCCGCGAACGCCATCATCAAGCGTGGCATCGCGCTGACGCCGGTGAAGTTCGGTATCTCCTTCAACGCGACGATCTTCAATCAGGCCGGCGCGCTGCTGCATGTCTATCGCGACGGCAGCGTGCTGCTGAACCATGGCGGCACCGAGATGGGTCAGGGCCTGTTCACCAAGATCGCGCAGATCGTCGCCGTCGAGTTCGGCCTGCCGCTGGCCGCGATCCGCGTCTCGGCGACCGATACCAGCAAGGTGCCGAATACCTCGGCGACGGCCGCATCCAGCGGCTCCGATCTCAATGGCAAGGCCGCGCAAGCCGCCGCGCAGACGATCCGCGAACGGCTGGTGGCGCTGGCGTGTGCCGAGTACACGGTGACGCCGGAGCAAGTGCGCTTTGCCGACGGCGAGGTGCAGATCGGCGACCAGCGCCTGAACTTCGCCGAACTGGTCGAAAAGGCTTATCTCGCGCGTATCTCGCTGTCCGCCACCGGCTATTACAAGACGCCGAAGATCTACTGGGACAAGAACCTGCTGCGCGGCCGGCCGTTCTTCTATTTCTCCTATGGCGCGGCGGTTGCCGAAGTCGCCGTCGACACGCTGACCGGCGAAACCTCGCTGCTCCGGGTCGACATCCTGCATGACGTCGGCACGTCGCTGAACCCGGCGATCGACATCGGCCAGATCGAAGGCGGCTTCCTGCAAGGGGCCGGCTGGCTGACCAGCGAAGAGCTGAGCTGGAACGCGAAAGGCGAGCTGAAGACGCATGCGCCCTCGACCTACAAGATCCCCACCGCACGCGACTGGCCGGCGCAGTTCAAGGTGGCGCTGCTCGAACAGGAGCCGAATCGCGAAGACACGATCCATCGCTCGAAAGCTGTCGGCGAACCGCCGTTCATGCTGGCGATCTCGGTGCTGCATGCGATCCGTGATGCCTGTGCGGCTTGTGGCCCGGTCGGGGCTCTACCCGATCTTCCTTCGCCTGCGACGCCGGAAGCGGTGCTGCGCGCGATTGCCGGTGTGTCCGGTGGTCATTCGTGAGCGCCGCGATGCAGGTGCAGCCGCTATCGACAGCCAGTACTGGCCGCTGGCTCGCGCCGCTGAACCACTGGCCAGGCGCCGTGCTTGCCGCCTTGCAGCGAGAGACCGCCGTCGTCCGCGTGCTGGTGGCCAGCGTGCGTGGCTCGGCGCCGCGTGAAGCCGGCGCCTGCATGCTGGTCGGCCGCGACGGACTCCGCGGCACGATCGGTGGCGGCTATCTGGAATGGGAAGCACAGCGGGCCGCGCTGGCACTGCTGACTTCTGTCGATGCGCCAGCGGTACAGGTTCGCAAGCTGATTCTTGGCGCGGAGCTGGGGCAGTGCTGTGGCGGTGTGGTCGAGCTTTGGTTGGAGCGGTTTACGGCGGCGGATGAAGCTGTGTTGCGGCAAGCGGCTGCGCTGGATTGCTGCTGGCGATCGAGCGTGAAGCCGGATGGAGAAATCGAACGTGAAGTAATCGGCTATCCCCTCTCCCCCCGGGGCCAGAGGTATACCTCTGGCGGCAGGGGCGAGGGACGCTCTCAGCCAAAATCGTTGAACTCTGAAATGGGGCGCAGTCCCTCGTCCCCAGCCCTTCTCCCGGAGGGACAAGGGAGCAAAGCGGTGCGACTGACTAAGAGCGATGACAGCAGCTGCACCCTGCTCGAAGACCTCGGCACCGGCGCCCTGCCCGTCTACCTCTACGGCGCCGGTCATGTCGGCCAGGCGCTGGTGCCGGTGCTGGCCGGGCTGCCTTATGCGGTGCGCTGGATCGATACACGGGCCGAGCTGTTGCCCGCCGATGTGCCCGACAACGTCACGCCGCTATGCACCGCGTTCCCGCTGCAGACCTTGCGCGAAGCCGCACCCGGCACCCACTACATCGTCATGACTCACGACCACGCGCTGGACTACGCGCTGTGCCGGGCGATCCTCGAACGGGGCGATGCTGCCTTCGTCGGCGTCATCGGCTCGCACAGCAAGGGCGCGCGCTTCCGCTCGCGGTTGGCGCGTGATGGTCTGAGTGCTGCGCAGATCGCGCCGCTGGTCTGTCCAATCGGCATTGAAGGCATTCCGTCGAAGCTGCCGGCGGCGATTGCCGTCGGCATCGCTGCGCAGTTGCTGCAACTGGCCGCGGCGAGCCGCGCCGAGCTGCAAGTGCCGCAGCCGGGAACCACCGCGGAGACCTGCTCCGCCGATGACTGCAAAGTCTGTCCGCAAGCCGAGCGAACGGCCAGGCATCTTCTCAAGGACTCGTCTTATCGATGACTAAAGACGTCGCCCTGCCGCCGCGCCTGCAGTTGCGCGGCATCACCAAGCGCTATCCCACCGTGGTCGCCAACGACCGCATCGATCTGACCGTCGGCGTCGGCGAGATTCACGCGCTGCTCGGCGAGAACGGTGCTGGCAAGAGCACCTTGATGAAGATCGTCTACGGCGTCACCCGGCCGGACGAAGGCCTCATCGTCTGGGAAGGCAAGGCGGTTGCCATCGCCAGCCCGGCGGAAGCCCGGAAGCTCGGCATCGGCATGGTCTTCCAGCACTTCTCGCTGTTCGAAACCTTGACCGTCGCCGAGAACATCGCCTTGGCGATGGACGAGAAGATCAAGCCTGCACTGCTGGCGCCGCGCATCCGTGAAGTGTCGGAAAAATACGGCCTGCCGGTCGATCCCGATCGTCTGATCCACAGCATGTCGGTCGGCGAGCGGCAGCGGGTCGAGATCGTCCGCTGCCTGCTGCAGTCACCGCGCCTGCTGATCATGGATGAGCCGACTTCGGTGCTGACGCCGCAAGCGGTGCTGAAGCTGTTCGAGACCTTGCGGCGCCTGGCCAGCGAAGGCGTCAGCATTCTCTACATCAGCCACAAGCTCGACGAGATCCGCGCGCTCTGCGATACCGCCACGGTGCTCCGAGGCGGCCGGCTCAGCGGCACCGCAGTGCCGCGCGATGAGTCGAATGCCAGCCTGGCGCGGCTGATGGTCGGCAGCGATCTGACCGCCTGCCAGTTGCTGCCGCGCGAGCCGGGCGAGATCGAGCTGGAGCTGACCAATCTGAGCCTGACGACGCGCGATCCTTTCGGCACCCGGCTCAAGGATCTCAATCTGCGCATTCGCGCAGGCGAGATCGTCGGCATCGCCGGTGTCTCCGGCAACGGCCAGAAGGAACTGCTGGCGGCGCTGTCCGGCGAAACCCTAGTCGGCGAAATCAATCGTAGCCACGCCGGCATGATCCGCATCTGCGGCCAGCCGGCGGGTTTGCTGAATCCGGCGCAGCGGCGCGGACTCGGGCTGGGCTTCGTCCCCGAAGAACGCCTGGGCCGCGGTGCGGTTCCGGCGATGACGCTTGCCGAGAACGCGCTGCTGACCGCTGCCAGCGGTGGCAGCAGCACCGGCATGGTCCGCCACGGGATGGTGCAGCAGCAGGCTGCGCGCGCGTTCGCCAAGGCGACCATCGAGCAGTTCAAGGTCAAGTGCGGCGGTGAGGCCTCGGTCGCCAGCAGCTTGTCCGGCGGCAATCTGCAGAAATTCATCGTCGGCCGCGAGACGCGGCTCAAGCCAAAAGTGATGGTTGTCGCCCAGCCCACCTGGGGCGTCGATGTCGGCGCCGCGCTGCTGATCCGCCAGGCCTTGATCGATCTGCGCGACCAGGGCGTGGCGTTGCTGGTGATCTCCGAAGAACTCGATGAGCTGTTCATGATCTGCGACCGCATTGCCGTCATCAATCAGGGCCGGCTGTCGCCGACCTTGCCGTCTGCCGAGCTGAGCATCGAGCAGATCGGCGTGTTGATGTCGGCCAGTCATGCCGACGAAAGCAGGCACGCGGAGCATGCCGATGTCGCTGCCTGAACGGCTGCTGCAAAGCCTCTGGCCGTTCCGCCTGGAGAAGCGGACCGAGCCGTCGTCG
This sequence comes from Nevskia sp., assembly GCF_023266035.1. Taxonomy (GTDB): domain Bacteria; phylum Pseudomonadota; class Gammaproteobacteria; order Nevskiales; family Nevskiaceae; genus Nevskia. Next base: position 10,934 of record NZ_JAHFRY010000089.1, on the reverse strand, counting down.
GTGATGCGGCTGGCCTCGCCGCTGATCGCCGCGACGGCGATGGCGCTGACTGGCCTGGTCGTGTTCCTGATCCTGGGCAAGGATCCGATGACCGCGTGCCAGGTGTTCTTCCTGAAGCCGCTGTCGACGACCTATGACCTCGGCGAACTGGCCTTGAAGGCCACACCCTTGATGCTCTGCGCGCTGGGCCTAGCGCTGGGCTTTCGCGCCAACGTCTGGAACATCGGCGCCGAAGGCCAGCTGACCCTGGGTGCGATTGCCGGCAGCGGCATCGCCTTGTTCTGGGGCGAAGCCTTGGGTGCATTCGCCTTGCCGGTGATGATGGTCGCCGGGGCGCTGGGCGGCATGGCCTGGGCGGCGATTCCAGCGTTCCTGCGCACCCGCTTCCACACCAATGAAATCCTGGTCAGCCTGATGCTGGTCTACATCGCCCAGCAGCTGCTCGGTTACCTCGTGCACGGGCCCTGGCGCGATCCGGACGGCAACAATTTTCCGCAGTCGAAAGTGTTCGTCGAAAACGCGGTGCTGCCGATGCTGGTCGAAGGTACCCGCGTGACGGCGGCGTTCATCGTCGGCCTGCTGCTGGCAGTCGCGTCCTGGGTGTTCTCGACCCGGAGCTTCGCCGGCTATCGCATGCTGGTGGCCGGGCTGGCGCCGCAGGCGGCGGCCTACGCCGGCTTCAGCGAGAAGCGCAACATCTGGCTGGCGCTGCTGATCGGCGGCGGCATGGCCGGCCTCGCCGGCATCAGCGAAGTGGCCGGACCGATCGGCCTGCTGCAACCGGTGGTCTCGCCGGGCTATGGCTTCGCGGCGATCATCGTCGCCTTCGTCGGCCGCCTGCATCCCTTCGGCATCGTGCTGGCCTCGCTGCTGATGTCGCTGCTCTATCTCGGCGGCGAAGCGGCGCAGATCGATCTGCAACTGCCGTCGTCGATCACCGGCCTGTTCCAGGGCAGCCTGCTGTTCTACCTGCTGGCGGCTGATCTGTTCATCACGTTCCGGCTGCGGCGCATCCGTCGCGAGTCGCGTGCGGTTGCGGGTGTGGCGTCATGAACTTCGAGCATCTGATTCCGATCTTCGTCAGCACCGTGGTCGCGGCCACGCCGCTGATCTATGCCGCACTCGGCGAACTGGTGACCGAGCGCGCCGGCGTGCTGAACCTTGGCGTCGAAGGGATGATGCTGGTCGGTGCAGTCGCCGCATTTGCGGCCGGCATTGCTACCGGCAGCCTGGTGCTGGCCTTCCTCGCCGGCATGCTCGCAGCAACGGCCGTCTCGCTGCTGTTCGCGTTCCTGACCCTGAGCCTGCAGACCAATCAGGTGGCGACCGGGCTGGCGCTGACCCTGTTCGGCGTCGGCCTGTCGGCATTTATCGGCCGGGGCTACGCCGGCATGCCGATCGAGCGAGTGCCGCGGCTCGACATCCCAGGCATCAGCGATCTGCCGGTGATCGGCCCGCTGCTGCTCAACTATGACGCGCTGGTCTATCTGTCGATCGCGTTGTACTTCGCCCTGTCCTGGTTCTTGAACCACAGCCGAGCCGGCCTGCGGCTGCGCGCCACCGGCGAATCGCCGACCGTTGCCCATGCCATCGGCGAGCCGGTGATCGTGATCCGCTATCTGGCGGTGATGTTTGGCGGCGCGATGTCCGGCATCGCTGGCGCTTATCTGTCGACGGCGCTGACACCGATGTGGGTTGAAGGCATGAGCGCCGGCCGGGGCTGGATCGCGCTGGCGCTGGTCGTGTTCGCCACCTGGAAGCCGTTGCGGGTGATGCTCGGCGCCTATCTGTTCGGCGGCGTGACGGTGATGCAGCTCTACGCGCAGGGCTTCGGTGTCGACGTGCCCAGCGAGTTCCTGAGCATGCTTCCGTACGCGGCAACGATCGTCGTGCTGGTGATCATCTGCCGCGATCCGAAGACCATCCTGCTGAACCAGCCGGCCTCGCTGGGCAAGAGTTTTCATCCCGATGCTTGAGTCCGCCATGATCAATTGGGGTATCGACTGGCTGAGCCTGCTCGGCCGCTGGCTGCATCTGATCACCGGCATCGCCTGGATCGGTGCTTCGTTCTACTTCGTCTGGCTGGATAACCATCTGCTCGCGCCGACGCGCAAGGAACTGAGCGAGGCCGGCGTCAGCGGCGAGCTGTGGGCAGTGCACGGCGGCGGCTTCTACAACCCGCAGAAGTACCGCGTCGCCCCCGCAACCTTGCCGCCGCATCTGCACTGGTTCTACTGGGAGGCGTACAGCACTTTCCTGTCCGGCTTCTTCCTGCTCTGCCTGCTGTACTACGCACAGGCCGAGATCTATCTGATCGACCCGGCGGTAATGGCGCTGAGCAAGCCGTTGGCGATCGCGATCGGCCTCGGCTTTCTGATCGTCGGCTGGCTGGTCTATGACGGGCTGTGCCGTTCGCCGCTGGCGCGCAATGAGCGAGCGCTGGCAGCCGTGATCGCGCTGCTGCTTTGCGTCGAAGCCTGGGCGCTATGTCATCTGTTCAGCGGCCGCGGTGCCTACATCGAGTTCGGCGCCACGCTGGGCACGATCATGGTCGCCAATGTCTTCTTCGTGATCATTCCCGGCCAGCGTCAACTGGTGGAAGCGAAGAAACAGGGCCGCGAGCCGGACCCGATCCACGGCATCCGCGGCAAGCAGCGTTCGGTGCACAACACCTACTTCACCTTGCCGGTGCTGTTGGTGATGATCTCGAACCATTACGCGATGACTTATGGCGCCAGCTACAACTGGCTGGTGCTGATCGCGATGAGCGCCGCCGGTGCGGCGATCCGCGCCTGGTTCGTGGCCCGCCACAAGGCCCATGAACGTGGCGGCAAGACTTCACCGACGAGCTTGATCATCGGCCTGCTACTGCTCGCCGCAGTTGCCTTGGCGCTGACGCCACGCAGAGCCGAGCCGACACCGACCAGCCTCGCCCCAGCCGCCGAGTTCGCCGCCGTGCAGACGATCGTCACCCAGCGCTGTGCCGGTTGCCATGCCGCCGCGCCGACTCAGCCGGGCTTTGCGGTAGCACCGAAAGGCGTGCTGCTCGACAGCCCCGAACACATCCTTGCGCAGACCACCCCAATGCAGCAGCAGATCGCGAGCCACGCGATGCCGATCGGCAATCTGACCGGCATGACCGACGCCGAACGCACCACCGTACTGACCTGGATCGAGCATGGCGCTCCGCACTGATCATGCTTCGCAAGGAACGGTCGCCCATCGCGGCCGGCTGCTGCGTTTCAGCGGCGATCCGGGCACGCAGGACGATGCGTCCGCTTACGAATATCTGGACGACGGCCTGCTGCTGATCGCCGATGGCAAGGTCGCCGCCGTCGGTCCAGCCACCGAGTTGCTGAACGGTGTCGCTGCCGGTGTGCCGCTGATCGAGCATCGCGATGCGCTGCTGCTGCCCGGCTTCATCGACAGCCACATCCACTATCCGCAGACCGACATGATCGCCTCGGGCGGCACCGATCTGCTCGACTGGCTGACGCATTACACCTTCCCCGAAGAACGCCGCTTCGCTGATGCCGTGGCGGCGCGCGAAGTCGCCGAGTTCTTCCTCGACGAGCTGATGCGCAACGGCACCACCACGGCGCAGGTGCTCGGCAGCGTCCATCGCGCCTCGGCGGAAGCGATCTTCGCCGCCGCCGAAGCACGCGGACTACGGCTGATCGCCGGCAAATGCCTGATGGATCGCAACTGCCCGGACGATTTGCGCGATACCGCGATCGACGGCGAGCGCGATACCCGTGCCCTGATCGAACACTGGCATGGCCGCGAGCGGCTGCATTACGCGATCACCGTGCGCTTCGCGCCGACTTCGACCGACGCCCAACTGCAAAGCGCCGGCCGGATGGCGCGCGACTATCCGGACAGCTTCATCCACAGCCATCTGGCCGAGAACCTCGGCGAAGTCGCCTGGGTGCGCGAGCTGTTTCCGAAGTCGCGCAGCTATCTCGATGTCTACGAGCATTACGGCCTGCTGCGCGAGCGCGCCATCTATGCGCACTGCATCCATCTCGACACCACCGACCGCGAACGCATGGCCGCCACCGGCGCGAGTTGCGCGTTCTCGCCGACCTCGAACCTCTACCTCGGCAGCGGCCTGTTCGATCTCGCCGCCTGCGATGCCGCCGGCATGGGCTATGCGCTGGCCACCGACGTCGGCGGTGGCAGCAGCTTCAGCATGCTGAAAACCATGAGCGAGGCCTACAAGGTCGCGCAGCTGCAGGGCCAGCGTCTGACGCCGCTGCGGGCTTTCTATCTGGCGACGCTTGCCGGTGCCCGCATCCTCGGATTGGCCGATCGCATCGGCACGCTGGCTGTCGGCAGCGAAGCGGATTTCATCGTCCTCGATCTGAAAGCGACGCCGCTGCTGGAAAGACGCATCGCGCGTTGCCAGAGTCTTTCCGAGGAATTGCTGGTGCTGATGACTCTGGCGCCGGACCGCGCGATCCGTGAAACCCATGTCCTCGGTCGGCCAATGATGGCTGCGAGTGGTCCGTCTTTTGCCATCTGATATTGACGACAATTCAATGTCATTTTCGTGTACAAAAGCAGTGCTCGTTTGCGATTGTGAATCACGCTGAAACAGTCCGGAAACTGCCGAACGACATGCCCGCCAAATCAGCCCTATCAACCGACACGCCGTCAAAGATCAAGCCTGCACGCAAGGCGACGACCGTCGTCCCAGCCGAACCCGGCGCGGCCGTCGGCTCCGGCATCGAGAAGGCTTACGAGCGCATCTGGGGCGCGATCATGGATCACTCGCTGCCGCCCGGCACGCGGCTGATCGAGGACAAGCTCTGCGAGATCTTCGGCATCGGCCGCACTCGCATCCGCCAGGTGCTGCAGCGGCTGGCGCATGAGCAGGTGGTGACCCTGATGCCGAACCGCGGTGCCATCGTTTCCCAGCCGACCGTGCAGGAAGCGCGGGACATCTTCGAAGCCCGTGGCGTGCTCGAAGCCGGCATCGTCGCCCGCTTCATCCAGCGCGCCACCCGCGCCGACGTCCGCCGCATCCGCGAGCATCTGGCGCGGGAGAAGCTGGCCTGGCGCGACAACGATCGCCGCACGATGCTGAAGCTGTCCGGCGACTTCCATCTGATCATCGCCGAGATCGCCGGCAATGCAACGATGACCCGCCTGCTGCGCGAGCTGGTGTCGCGCTCGTCACTGATCATCGCCGTCTACCAGCAGCCCGGCGCTACATCCTGTCCGCCGGACGAGCATCAGGCGCTGTGCACCGCGCTGGAACGCGGCGACACGGCAGCCGTCGAGCTGATGCAGGCGCATCTGCGCCATGTGCTCGAAGACCTGAATCTGGTCGAGCACCGCGATGACGGCATCGACCTGAAGGCCGTGTTCGCCGATGTCGCCTGAAATCAAACCCTACGATCGCGACCTGATCGGCTACGGCCGGCGGCTACCGCATCCGCGCTGGCCGGGCGGCGCAAGAGTGGCGCTGCAGTTCGTGCTCAATCACGAAGAGGGCGCCGAGAACAACGTGCTGCACGGCGATGCCGGCTCGGAAACCTTCCTGTCCGAGATCATCGGCGCCGCCTCGTTTCCGATGCGCCACATGAGCATGGAATCGATCTACGAGTACGGCTCGCGCGCCGGCCTGTGGCGGGTGCTGCGCGCCTTCGAGTCGCGCAGCCTGCCGCTGACCGTGTTCGGTGTCGCGATGGCTTTGCAGCGGCACCCGGAAGCGCTTTCGGCTTACCGCGAACTCGGCCACGAGATCGCCTGCCACGGCCTGCGCTGGATCAGCTATCAGGGCATCGATGAAGTCACCGAACGCGCGCACATGGCCGAGGCCGTGGCGATCCAGCGCGAGCTGACCGGCGCTGCCCCGCTCGGCTGGTACACGGGCCGCGACAGCCCGAACACGCGGCGCCTGGTGGTCGAACACGGCGGCTTCGTCTACGACGCCGATTCCTATGCCGACGACCTGCCGTACTGGACCGAAGTCGCCGTCGGAGACGGCACTCGCCGGCCGCATCTGGTGGTGCCCTATACGCTCGATACCAACGACATGCGCTTCGCAGCACCGCAGGGCTTCAACTCCGGCAGCCAGTTCTTCGACTACCTGAAGGACGCTTTCGACGTGCTCTATCGCGAAGGCGATCCGGCCGGGCTCGACGCACCGAAGATGCTGTCGATCGGCCTGCATGCGCGGCTGATCGGCCGGCCGGCGCGGATCGCCGCACTGGAACGTTTTCTCGACTACGTGCTGAGTCACGACAAGGTCTGGATCACCCGGCGCATCGACATTGCCCGGCACTGGATCGCGACGCATCCCTACGAGCCCCAGCCATGATCGCGCTCGCTGAACTGAATACGGCGAGCGCCGAAGCGTTCGTCGCCGCCCTCGCCGGCATCTTCGAGCACTCGCCCTGGGTCGCCGAAGCGGTGCTGCCGCTGCGGCCGTTCGGTTCGCGGCTGCAGCTGCATGACGCGATGTGCGCAGCCGTCGATGCCGCCGGCATCGACGCGCAGCTGAAGCTGATTCGCGCCCATCCCGAACTGGCTGGCCGCGCCGCGGTACGGAAGGAGCTGACCGCCGAATCGACACGCGAGCAGCAGGGCGCCGGGCTCGATGCCTGCACACCTGGCGAGTTCGCGACGCTGCAAACCTTGAACGACGCTTACAACAGCAAGTTCGGCTTTCCGTTCGTGCTCGCCGTGCGCGGCCACAATCGCAGTTCGGTGATCGCCGCGTTCATGCAGCGCCTCGATCACGACCTCGACACCGAGCGCAGGACAGCACTGCAGCAGATCGATCGCATCGCCGGCTTCCGGCTTTACGACAGTGTGTCCTCGGCGGCCGGCAGCGAAATCCTGGCGATGCTCGATCGCCTCGCCGAGTACAGCGAACAGGCCGATGGCCTGACCTGTTCCTATCTGAGTCCGGCCCATCGCCAGACTGCCGCGCTGATCCGCGACTGGATGCTGGCCGCCGGCTTGAGCGTTGAGATCGACGCCGTCGGCAATGTCGTCGGCCGCTTGTACAGCGAGCAGCCGGACGCGAAGACGCTGCTGACCGGCTCGCATTACGACACCGTCGTCGATGGCGGCAAGTACGACGGCCGGCTCGGCATCGTCCTGGCTATCCTGGTCGCACTCGACCTGCGCCAGCGCGGCCTGAAGCTGCCCTACGCGCTGGAGATCATCGCCTTCAGCGAAGAAGAAGGCGTGCGCTACAAGTCGACCTTCCTCGGCAGCGGCGCGGTGGTCGGCCAGTTCGATCCTGCTTTGCTCGATGCTGTCGATGGCAACGGCATCACCATGCGCGCGGCGATGCTGGAGGCCGGCTTCGATCCCGAGCAGATCCCGGCCATCGCACGCGATCCGGCCAGCCTGCTCGGCTATGTCGAAGTCCACATCGAGCAAGGCCCGGTGCTGCTCGATGAAGACCAGCCGCTGGGCGTGGTTACCTCGATCGCCGGCAGTCATCGCTACACCGGCAGCATCACGGGTCTCGCTGGCCATTCCGGCACCGTGCCGATGCATCTGCGCCACGATGCTGCGGCAGCGGCGGCGGAACTGATTCTTTACGTCGAGCGGCGCTGCGGCGGTGTGCCCGGCCTGGTCGGCACGGTGGGCAAACTGGAAGTGCCGGGTGGCGCGATCAACGTCATTCCCGGCCGCTGCAGCTTCAGCCTCGACATCCGCGCCGCCGACGATCTGCTGCGCGATGCGGCGGTCGTTGATGTGCTCGCGGAAATCGATGCGATTGCCGAACGGCGCAAGGTCGACATCGTGCTGACCCAGGTTCTTGCCGCCGCCTGCGCACCTTGCGCGACCCGCCTGCAGGCGCAGTGGGCGGCGAGCATCCGCCGCGTCACCGGCAATCCGGCACCGCGCCATCTGCCCAGCGGTGCCGGCCACGATGCGATGAAGATGGCCGCGATCACCGACATCGGCATGTTGTTCGTCCGCTGCGGCAACGGCGGCATCAGCCACAACCCGGCGGAAACCATGAGCGCCGACGATGCCGATGTCGCCGCGCGCGTATTCACCGACTTTCTCTTGAGCTATCCCGCGACATGACCGATTCGTTCCACGACGCCATCGCCTGCGAAGTCGATGCCGATTTCGCCGCGGCCTGCGCCTTCCTCGCCGAACTGGTCAAGGTGCCGACCGACAATCCGCCTGGCGACTGCGCGGCCCACGGCGCCAAGGCCAAGAGCCTGCTCGAAGGGCTGGGGCTGGAAGTCGAAGCCCATCCTGTGCCGGAAGACGAAGCGCGAGCCGTCGGCATGATCTCGGCAACCAATCTGATCGTCCGCCAGCGCTTCGGCAGCGGCGCTGGGCCGACGATCGCGCTCAACGCGCATGGCGATGTGGTGCCGCCGGGCCAGGGCTGGACGCAGGACCCTTACGGCGCGGTGGTGATCGACGATCCGGTGCATGGCGCCGAGATGGTCGGCCGTGGCGTGGCGGTCAGCAAGTCCGATTTCGCGACCTACACGTTCGCGTTGCTGGCGCTGCGCAAGCTTGCAGCAGCCGGATTGAAGCTCGATGGCAACATCGAACTGCACTTCACCTACGACGAAGAAGTCGGCGGTGACATCGGCCCGCGCTGGCTGCTGGAACAGGGTTTGAGCAAGCCGGATTACGCGCTCAGCGCCGGCTTCTCCTACGCGGTGACCACCGCGCACAACGGCTGCCTGCATCTGGAAGTGACGGTGCGCGGCAAGCAGGGCCATGCGGCGATGCCGGAATCCGGCGTCGATGCATTGGCGGCCGCGACGACCATTCTCAGCGCGCTCTATGCGTCACGCGCCGAGCTGGCCAAGCGCTCGTCGAGCACCTACGGCATCAACAGCCCGACCTTGAACGTCGGCCTGATCGAAGGCGGCATCAACACCAATGTGGTGCCGGACCGGGTCAGCTTCCGCATCGACCGGCGAATGATTCCGGAAGAGATTCCTGCGCAGGCCGAAGCCGAACTGCGGGCGCTGATCGAAACCACCGCAGCCAGCCTGCCCGGCATCAGGATCGAGATTCGCCGCGTGCTGCTGGCGCTGCCGCTGGTCAAGCTGCCGGGTGCCGAGCGCCTGACCGAATCGCTGCAGAAGCACGGCGAGCACTACTTCGGCACCGCCATCGCCGAACACGGCGTGCCGCTGTACACCGATGCCCGCCACTACACGGCCGCCGGCATTCCCACCGTGCTCTACGGCGCCGGCCCGCGCACCCTGGGCGAAGCCAATGGTCATGCGGCGGACGAGAAGCTGCGGCTGAACGATCTGCGCCGCGCGACGGCGACGGTGGCCAGCATGTTGGCGGAATTGCTGGTGATCGAACCCTAGTTGTGCTCGCCACCCCAGGGCCCGGGCCGGTCTCGCGCATCGGCAGGCCAATCCGCCGGCGAGTGGTGAACGCTCCCTGAGCTGCACACGTCCGCCCCGGCACATCCATCTGGATCAGCCTCTCAGCTCGCCGGCATTGCCGGGCGAAACGATGTCGTTTCAGACCTCGGACCTGCGATCGTCCCTACCTGCTTTCAGCACACTGTTGCCGGGTAAACCATGCATTGGCGCGATCGAGCATGACCGAAGCCATTTGCCCGCGCAGCAGTTCGGCCCGGTCAGCGGGTGCCAAGGCTTCGATCACCTGGCGCATGGACGGATCATCGAACTGACCACCCGATTCAGCCGGCGTCGGGTCCGGCGCCCAACAGCTGTAGTAGCTCAGCGCGCATGCGGTCTGGCATTGGCTGGCCGGTCCCTTGGCATAGCCACCGCAGCTGCAGTCACAACCGCTGCCATGGAGCGCGGCGTCGTATTCGGCCTTGCTCAGGCAAGCGCTGCGCTTCGGCGGTGGTGGCAGCTTGGCCTTGCCGATTCCGTAGGCGGACTGCTGTGCGGATTGCGAGGCAGCGGCCGCTGGTGCATCCGGTACTGGGGGAATCAGCCCCGGCGCCTCGGCGCGGACAGCCGTCGTGATGGCGGCAAGCATCGCGCAGACGATCATCATCGCTGCAAGGAGGACGGATTTCTTCGCAGCACTTTTCATCGACCGAGTCTCTGAGGCTTGAGCAGGATGGCTCGAATGCAGGGAATGATGGACATTGCGGGTTCCATTGGATCGTCAGGCATCAGCGAGCCGGGCAGCTGTGCCCCTCGCCTTTCATCGCATCCAGCAGCGCGCCGATGTACTGGTCGCGGCCGCCGGCATCCATCTGTTCGATCTGATCGGCCAGTTGTTTGCGCAGGCTGCCTTTCTGCGGCGCTTCGAGGTCGCGCACCACATAGTCGAGATAACAATCGACCTGCTTCTGGCTGATGCCTCCCGGGCCAGAGGCAAGGCAGGCGCGGCGCGGGCCGTAGAGCGCATCGCCGCAAATGGTGGAGACGCTGCCGCGCAAGCTCGGGCAATCGCTCGGGCAGGCATTCAGCTCTTTCAGCACGGCATCATGGCTGCGGCCTTTGCTGACTTCGCGCTGGACTACGCATTGCGCTGCAACTGGCGCGTAGCCGAGACATTGCCCCGAGCACGAATCGCGGCGCGGCGAGTCGAACTCCGCGCAGTCGCAGTTGCATGAGGGGCCTTTTGTCGAGCTTCCCGTCCCAGCCGATGTGCCGGTAGCCGCATTCGCGCCCTCGCCGGCCTGATTGGCCATGGCCCGTAGCTGCTCGCCGGTCATTCCGGCGTAGTACATGGACAGCAGCAAGTCGCTGGAGTAGCTGTCCAGCGGATCGTCCGGCCCATGAAATTTCTCGGTATCGGCGCGCGCCTGCACGAAGTCGCCGGAGACAGTGCCGACGACCCCATGGAGTGCTTCGGTAAACCGCGCCGAATAGCCACCCCGGATGTAGGATTCGGTCGCCTCGACGATATTGATGTTGACCAGTTCGGTGGTCGCCGAAATATGCGGGCTATCGGGCAGCATGGCCGGGTCGTCCCAGCCCACACCG
>NZ_JAHFRY010000088.1:12773-21134 GCF_023266035.1 Nevskia sp. | reverse complement strand
GATGACCGTTGCCAGCCGCTTGATCGCGGTCCACGAAGTACCGGCCGGTGACACGGTCGGTTACGGCGGCACCTACGTCTGCCCGGAAGCGATGCGGGTCGGTGTCGTCGCGGTTGGCTATGCCGATGGCGTGCACCGCATCCTGCCGACCGGCGCACCGGTGCTGATCCACGATCAGCGCGTGCCGATCATCGGCCGGGTGTCGATGGACATGATCACCGTCGATCTGCGCAGCTTGCCGCAGGCGGCGGTCGGCGATGCCGTGACCTTGTGGGGACCGGGCCTGCCGGCCGAGGAAGTCGCGACCTGGGCCGGCACTTTATCTTATGAGCTGTTCTGCGGCCTGACCAACCGCGTGCACTACCGCTACGTCTGAAGGCAAGCCGGATCGCTCAGACTTTCTGGCGTGCCGGCTTTTTCAATGTCGCCTCGTGGATCTTCAGGCTGGCGTGCGCGGCTCGCAGCAAGGGAGCAGCAATGCCATGTTTCGCGCCGCGTGCGATCAGGTCGCCGAGGATGTGATCAGCCTCGACCTTGCCGCCCTGTTCGAGGTCGCGAAGCATCGACGCTTTTGCCCGCGAACCGGGTTCGGTCAGGATCGTCCGCGTGCCGTCGAGCACATGCTGACGCGGCGCGTAGCCGTGAGCGGCGGCAATGGCTGCGCATTCGTCGATGGTGTCGAGCATCAGTTGCCGGCCTTCCGGCGCCACGACGATCTGGCCGACATTGGCGTGCATCAGACAGGTCATGCCGGCGAGGCTGGCCAGCATCACCCACTTCTCCCAGACCGCCTGCTGGATGCTGAAGCTGGCGCGGCCATCGAACTTGCAGCCCTGCATCAGCGCTTCGATCGCTTCGACTCTGGGCGTGCGGCGATCATCGGCTTCGCCGAACCGCAGCGCGTGCATCTCCGACATGTGCTCGATCGCGCCGTCCTTGTCGAGCCGCACGGCAATCGAACACAGCCCGCGCAGCACCTGGTCGGCGCCGAAACGCTCATCGAGCAGCTCGAAATGGCGCAGGCCGTTGAGCAGCGGCAGCACCGCCGTTTTCGGGCCGACAGCCGGCGCGATTGCGGTCATCGCTGCTTCAAGGTCATAGGCCTTGCAGGCGAGGATCACCAGATCGAAGCTTTCGTGAATGTGGCCGCCGATCAGCACCCGCGGCTTCAGGCGCAGATCGCCCTGCGGGCTACGCACCACCAGACCATTGCCGCGCAATTGGGCGGCGCGGTGTTCGCGCACCAGAAAGCTGACATCGCGTCCCGCTTCCAGCATCCGTCCACCGAAATAGCCACCGGTGGCGCCGGCGCCGAGCATCAGCACTTTCATGTTCTTGAGAGTCATTCCTGAGAGGTGTTCCGGGTGTTTCGTCAGCGATGACGAATTCAAAATCTTGTTCAGCAGGATGATCGCTCAATGTGACCGCTTTCGTCTTCGCCCGGTGGTTCACGAGTGATCAAGGCGCGATCGGCGAGACGCCAAACGGCAGATGCGGAATTGCTTTGGAAACTGTATAAATATACATATACAGTCGTCTTCGGCAGATTCCGATGTTCTCTCATCCAGAAATTTCATTCATTGAAATCAATTGCTTGAATGCTTTTCTGCGGACGCCTGGCGTCTGCCGGAGCGTTTCATGACGGCCCCGGCGCCGTCCTTGAGCGAAGTGCTGGCGCGGCCTGATGTCTGGCGCGGCGGCGACTTCGCCCGGGTCACCGCCGAACCCAGCGGCCATGCCGAACTGGATCGCCGGTTGCCGGGCGGCGGCTGGCCGGTGGGCGCGCTGACCGAGCTGTTTCCGGAAGCCCAGGGCATCGGCGAGATGCAGCTGGTACTGCCGTGGATCGCCCGGCTGACTCAGGCCGGCGGCCGCGTGGCGATGGTCGATCCGCCGCATCTGCCGTTCGCGCCGGCGCTGGCCCAGGCCGGCATCGTGCTCAGCCGCCTGCTGCTGGTGCGGCCGCAGTCCGAGGACGGCGGCCTGTGGGCGACCGAGCAGATTCTCCGTGCCGGTTCCTGCGGTGCGGTGCTGGCCTGGCCGGGGCGGCTCGGCGCGGTCGAGTTGAAACGTTTCCAGCTCGCCGCCGAAACCGGCAAGACCACCGCCTTGCTGTTCCGCGAGCCGCGCGCAGCGGCAGAATTTTCGCCGGCCGCGCTGAGGCTGAAGCTCACTGCGCGGCCGGGTGGCCTGCGCATCGACATCTTCAAATGTCGCGGCGGCACGCCGGCGGCGGTTGATGTGCTGCTGCCGGCACTGGCTGCGAACGGCTGATCGCCATGCTCTGGCTTTGCCTGCATCTGCCACAGTTTTCGCTGGAAGCGCTCGGTGACGCATCTGCCTCTCAGGTCGTCACCGGGCGTCGGGGCGCACGCCGCTGGGTGATCGCCGGGGCGGCTGATCGCATCGCGCCGGGCACTGACTGGGGCACCGTGCAGGTGCTGCACCCGGATCTTCGTGCCGCCGAGCGCAAACCGCGCGCCGAGCGCGAAACGATGCAGGCGCTGGCCGCCTGGGCCTGGCGTTATGGCTCCGAACTGGTCTGGGAAATCACCGAAAGCGAACTCGATTTCGGGCTGCCCTGTGCGCTGCTGTGGGTCGAGATCGGCGCCAGCCTGAAGCTGTATGGCGGGCTCGAAGCGCTGCTCGCACATCTCGATGCCGGCTTCGCCGAGACCGGCCATGTCGGCAGCCTCGCCGTGGCACCGACCCTGGAAGCGGCGGCGCTGTTCGCCCGCATCGGGCTGGCTGAGCCGGTGATCGAGCGCGAACAACTGCCAGCGGTACTCGATGCGCTGCCGCTGGCCTCGCTGATGCTGACGCCGCGCACCTTGGAAGCGCTGAAAGCAATCGGCCTGAGCCGGATCGGCGAGTTGCTGGCGCTGCCGGCCGCTGCGCTCGGCAAGCGTCATGGCGCGCAACTGGTCACCTTTCTGGACCGCCTGCTCGGCCGCCGGCCGGACGTGCGGCCGCGCTGGCGGCCACCGGCGAAGTTCCAGCGCCGGATCGATCTGCTCGGCGAAGTCGAGTACACGGAAGGTCTGCTGTTCCCGCTGCAGCGGATGACCCGCGAACTCGGGAATTTCCTCAAGGCCCGCGATACCGGTTTGCAGGTGTTCCGATTGACCCTGCTTCACGGTCGCGCCAGCGGTGGTCGGCTGCAGGCGGACACCGTGCTCGATCTGCGGCTGGCGACTTCGGCCCGCGATCCCGAACGGCTGCTGCGCGTGCTGCGCGAGCAGCTGAGCTGCACGCCGTTGCCGGCACCGGTGCGCAGCCTGCGACTCAACGCCGAGCAGTTCATCGAACCGGCGACCGGCCAGCGCGACCTGTTCGATGCCACGCGCGGCGATGACGAGGCCTGGAGCCAGTTGGTCGAGAAGCTGGTCGCGCGGCTCGGTGCCGAAGCGGTGACTTCGCTCGGTCTGATCGCCGATCACCGGCCGGAACGTTCCTGGCGTACGCGTGCCTGTGACGCACCGCCTGCGGAAGTTGCACGGGTGACGGCGCCACCGAGACCGATCTGGCTGATCGATCCGCCGAAGCCCTTGTCGACGACACCGAAAGCGCTCGCCGCGGCCGAGCGGCTCGAAGGTGGCTGGTGGGATGGCGGCGATGTGCTGCGCGACTACTACCACGCCGATCTGCACGGCGGCCGTTTCTGGGTGTTCCAGGATCGCCTGACCAGCGCCTGGTTCCTGCAGGGTATCTGGGCTTGATCGGGCCTGATTGGGCCTGATCGGACAAGCCGCGCCATGGCCTACGCCGAACTGCATTGCGTCTCGCACTACAGCTTTCTGCGCGGCGCTTCGTCACCGGATCAGCTGGTCGAAGCCGCAAAAGCGCAGGGCTACACGGCGCTGGCGATCACCGACGAATGCTCGATGGCCGGCATGGTGCGCGCTTACGTCGCGGCGAAGAAGCATGACTTCAAGCTGATCGTCGGCAGCGAGTTCCAGCTCGATGACGGCCTGCGTTTCGTATTGCTCGCGCCTTGCCATCGCGCTTACAGCGAAATCTGCCGGCTGATCACCACGGGCCGCCGCGCGGCGGACAAGGGCGACTACTTCCTGACTCGCGACGATCTGCACGATCTCGATCAGGTGTTCGCGCTATGGCTGCCGCCGGATGACGACGCCATCGCCGAAGCACAGGGCGCGTTCATCGCTACCACTTTCGGCGCGCGCGCCTGGATCGCCGTTGAACTGCATCGCTATGGCGACGACCGCGCGCAACTGAACCGCTTGCTGAGTCTTGGCTGTCATCTCGGCTTGCGCTGCACAGCGGCCGGCGATGTCCACATGCATGTTCGCGAAGCGCGCTTGCTGCAGGACACGATGACCGCGATCCGTCACAGCCTGGCCTTGGAAGACTGCGGTACGCGGCTGTTCCCGAACAGTGAGCGGCATCTGCGGCCGATCGCTGAACTGCAGCAGCTGTATCCGGACGCATTGCTGGCCGAAGCCGCCGCGATTGCCGGGCGCTGCAGCTTCACGATGGCCGGGCTGAACTACGAATATCCACACGAACTGGTGCCGGATGGCCACACGCGCAGCAGTTGGTTGCGTGTGCTGACTGAACAGGGCCTGCGCGATCGCTGGCCAGAAGGTGAGCCAGCCTCGGTGCGCAAGACCATCGAGATGGAGTTGGAACTGATCATCGAGCTTCGTTACGAAGCTTTTTTCCTGACCGTGCACGACATCGTCCGCTGGGCGCGTGCGCAGACGCCGGAAATCCTCTGCCAGGGCCGCGGATCGGCGGCGAATTCGGCGGTCTGCTACGTGCTCGGCATCACCAGCGTCAATCCGGCCGAGCAGCACCTGCTGTTCGGACGTTTCCTGTCCAGGGAGCGCAACGAGCCGCCGGATATCGATGTCGATTTCGAGCATCAGCGCCGCGAACTGGTGATGCAGTACATCTACAACAAGTACGGCCGTGACCGCGCCGCGCTGGCGGCGACGGTGATCCGCTATCGCCGCAAGTCGGCGATTCGCGATTGTGGCCGCGCGCTCGGCATCGCTGCCGACGAGATCGATCGCCTGTCGAGTTCGCTGGCCTGGTGGGATGCACCCGAAACGCTGCCGGATCGCCTGCGCGAACAGGGTTTCGATCCTGAAGCGCCGATCGTCGCGCGCTGGCTTGCGCTGGTGCGGGCACTGGTCGGCACACCGCGACATCTGTCCCAGCATGTCGGCGGCTTCGTCATTTCCGAGCATCCGCTGCACGAACTGGTGCCGGTCGAGAATGCGGCGATGCCGGACCGCACGATCATCCAATGGGAGAAGGACGATCTCGAAGCGCTGGGCTTGCTGAAGGTCGATTGCCTGGCGCTCGGCATGCTCAGCGCGATCCGACGGATGTTCGAGTTCGTCGAACGGCAGATCGGTGTGCGGCATTCGATCGCCAGCATTCCGCGCAATGATGAAAAGACCTACGCGATGATCCAGGCGGCCGATACCGTTGGCGTGTTCCAGATCGAATCACGCGCGCAGATGAGCATGCTGCCGCGGCTGAAGCCGAAGAATTTCTACGATCTGGTGATCCAGATCGCGATCGTCCGGCCGGGGCCGATCCAGGGCGGCATGGTTCATCCCTATCTGAAGCGGCGGAATGGTCTGGAGCCGGCTATCTATCCGAGCGATGCGTTGGAGAATGTGCTCAGCCGCACGCTGGGTGTACCGCTATTCCAGGAACAGGTCATCGAGATCGCAGTAGTTGCCGCCGGTTTTTCTCAGGGCGAAGCGGATCAACTGCGTCGCTCAATGGCCGCCTGGGGCAGAGATGGCAGCCTGATGCCGTTGCGCCAGCGGTTGCTCGATGGCATGGCGAAGAACGGTTACAAAGAAGACTTCGCCGAACAGATCTTCGAGATGATCAAGGGCTTCGGCAGCTACGGGTTTCCGGAGTCGCATTCGGCGAGCTTCGCGCTGCTTGCCTATGTCTCGTCCTGGATCAAGCGTCATCACCCGGCGGCGTTCTTCGCCGGGCTGATCAACAGCCAGCCGATGGGCTTCTACGGGCCGGCGCAGCTGATCCGTGAAGCGAGGCGGGCAGGGGTTGAAGTGCGCGGGGTCGATGTGAGGAACAGCGACTGGAACTGCACGCATGCAGACAACGGCACCAAGCATGGCGCGATCCGGCTCGGCCTGCGTCTGGTCGATGGTCTGAACGAGGACATGGCGACGTGCATCATGGCTGCGCGCCGGCAATCGCCTTTCGTCAACATCGAAGATCTGGTGCGCCGCGCCGCGCTTGATGTTGCCACTCGTCGCTTCCTGGCCAAGGCCGATGCGCTGCGCACTTTGGGCGGCCATCGTCATGCCGTGCACTGGCGAGTGCAGGGCATCGAAGACCTGCCGGCGATGCTGGCGGGTCATGCGTCGCTGGAAAGCGACGTCGCCCTGCGAACGCCGCATGAAGCGGAAGAGGTGCTGGCCGACTACCAGAGCATCGGCCTGACCCTGCGGCGTCATCCCCTGGCGCTGCTGCGGCCCAGATTGGCGAAGCTCGGCGTGCGCACCTCGGCCGATATGGCCATGTTCGCGCACCGGCAGAGCGTGCGAATCGCGGGCTTGGTGCTGAACCGTCAGCGACCGCAGACCGCCAAAGGTGTGCTGTTCATGACCTTGGAAGACGAGACCGGCTGCCACAACCTGGTGGTTTGGAAAAAGAGCTTCGACTCTCAGCGCGCCGTGGTGCTCGGCAGTCGCCTGCTGATCGTCACCGGCGAACTGCAGAAGGTCGATGACGTCACGCATATCGTCGCCAGGCGCTTTCGCGATATCAGCGACTGGATCGCCGATATGCCGGTCGTGTCGCGCAACTTCCATTGATGGCGCGTTGAACGAGTGGCAAAAACGGTCACCCATAAAAAACGCCGACGAACGGCGCTGATATGAATTGGTAAAACGCCGACGAACGGCGCTTTACAGGCTCAGGCAATGACTTGTATAAATATACATATCAAGGACGCCTCAACAATGACTGATCTTACTGCAAGACAGACTCAGGTACTCGACTTCATTCGCAAGCACATCGCCGATAACGGTGGTGCGCCCACGCGCGCTGAAATCGCCGCCGCTTTCGGTCTGCGTTCTGCGAACTCCGCCGAACAGTATCTGCGCACCTTGGCCGAGAAAGGCCATCTGGAAGTGACTGGCCAGGCGCGCGGCATTCGCCTCGCGGCTCAGCATCGCGAACGCCGGGTCGAGATGCTGAAAGTTCCGGTCGTCGGTCGTGTCGCGGCGGGTCTGCCAATCCTCGCAGTCGAGAATCTGGATGATCATCGTGATCTGGCTGCGAACCTGTTCGAGCCGGCGCCGGATTTCCTACTGCGGATCAAGGGCCACTCGATGCGCGACGCCGGCATTCTCGATGGTGATCTGCTCGCCGTGAAGCGCGCCCAGAACGCGATGAACGGCCAGATCGTCGTCGCTCGCATCGGCGATGAAGCAACGGTCAAGCGCTTCCGGCGCGAGGGCCACATCGTCAGCCTGATTCCTGAAAACACCGACCCGGCCTACCAGCCGATCGTCCTCGACCTGCGCGAGCAGGAACTGGTGATCGAAGGACTGGCCCTGGGCGTCATTGGAGTACGTCGATGAACCTGCAACAGCAACGCGAAGAAGCCCGCCGCCGCCGTCTGGTCAACCGCAACGTCGCCCAGCATCGCCAGTTGTACTTCGACGAGGCCCGCCGTGGCGTGGTCAGCAGCGCCGGCACGGTTCGCCGCAACAGCCCGCGCCTTGTGTTGTCTGCCGCTCAAAGCGATCCAGTCGTCGACAGCCCCGCGATCACCCTCGCGCTGAAGCTCGGTATCGTCACGCTGATGGCGGGCCTGCTGATACAGCATAAAAGCGCGCTGCTGCAGGCCGTGTTGTCCTTGCTGCCGTCCGGCCTGATCGGCTGAGCCCGGCCATGCTGACGCAGAACGGGCAGGTCGCTCGCAGCAGTCAGCAGGATTCTGGCCTGCCGCTATTGGCGCGGCCGGTCTCCGATTACAACTCCTGCTGGTCGGCGCTGCCGGATCTGCTTCGAGCAAGAGTCGAACCCTTGCTCGAAGCAAGCTGCGCCCTGGAGCCGCACAGCAACAGACGTTCGACTCCTGTCGGTTCAGGCGCATGCCGGGCCTGAACACAGCAGCGCCCGGCAACGGTTCGGAATCGCTACTGCGTCGCGATCGCCGCGCGTTTGCCGCGCAGCACGAACTTCTGGATCTTGCCGGTCGCGGTCTTCGGCAGTTCAGCGACGACATGAAACGACGTCGGCACCTTGAAGTGGGCAAGGCTGGCGCGGCAGAACGTCTTGAGTTCGCCGTCGGCAAGGCTGTGACCCGAACGCAGCACGACGAAGGCTTCCGGA
>NZ_JAHFRY010000088.1:0-12763 GCF_023266035.1 Nevskia sp. | reverse complement strand
ATTTCTCGTGTGGCATGCCGACCACCGCGACTTCGATGATCGCCGGGTGTCGCAGCAAGGTGCCCTCGACCTCGATCGACGAAATATTTTCGCCGCCGGAGATGATCACGTCCTTCAGACGATCGCGAATCTCGATGTAGCCGTCCGGATGGACGACAGCGGCGTCGCCAGTACGGAACCAGCCGCCCTTCAGCGCTTTCGCACTCGCTTCCGGATCGTTGTAGTAGCCGCGCATCACCGTGTTGCCGCGCGCCACGATTTCGCCATGTGTGATGCCATCAGCCGGCACCGGTTGATCGTGGTCGTCGAACACCGCGGTTTCGCCGGAGGTCACCAGTTCCACGCCCTGGCGTGCCTTGATCAGCGCACGCTGTTCGGCGCTCAGCGCATCATGAGCCGGAAGTGGCTCGCAGATGGTGATGAATGGCGAGGTTTCGGTCAGGCCGTAAGCCTGGGTAATGGTCCAGCCGAGTTCGCCTTCGACTCTCTCGATCGTCGCAGGCGCCGGTGGCGCACCCGCCGTGATCACGCGAACGCCTGGCCGTACAGCACGACGCTGCGCCTCCGGCCCATTGGCAATGCCGATCAGCACGGTGGGTGCTGCGCACAGCAGGCTCACGGCTTCGCGATTGATGTGGTCGTAGATCGCCAGTGGCTCGACCTTGCGCAGGCAGACGTGCGTGGCGCCCACTGCAGTGACAGTCCAGACGAAGGTCCAGCCATTGGCGTGGAACATCGGCAGCGTCCACAGATAGCGATCGGACGGCGTCATGTGCATGTGCACCAGCACGCCGACCGAATTCATCCAGGCATTGCGGTGAGTGATCATCACGCCCTTCGGACGCGACGTGGTGCCGCTGGTGTAGTTCACCGACAGCAGATCGGTTTCGGCAACCTCTGTCCGTTGGAAATCCGGCGACGCCTGCTCCACCAGGGTCTCGTACTCGAGCCAAGCGTTGCGCGAACCTTCGAACGCAACGTAGTGCTCGACGTTCGGCAATTGATTGCGAATGCTGTCGATGGCATCGAAGTAGTCCGGGTGCGCACAGACGATCTTCGAGCCGCTGTGATTGATCAGGTAAACGAAATCATCGGCAGTCAGCCGATAGTTGATCGGCACGATTACTCCACCGAACTGAGGGATCGAGTAGTACGTCTCGAGATTGGTGTGGGTATTCGGCGAGATCAGCGCAACGCGGTCGCCCTTGACCACGCCGAGTGCCTGGAATGCGGACGAGGCACGGTCGCAGCGATCAAGAAATTGCCGATAGCTGTAGCGACGATCGCCATCGACCACGGCTTCGCGGTCGGGGTAGAGCTTGCGGGCACGGCGGGCAAATTCCAGCGGGCTCAGCGGGGTCTCCACGGGCGACACTCCTCGGTTGTAGTTCTGGCAACGATCGATTGCGAAACATTAAAGTTTCGCTTGCCGAAGGGTAGCGGGAGTGTTGCGCAATGGGTATTGGGACAAGCCCGAGAAGCACAATTGGTAGTGCTTGAATTCGAGAGCAACGCGCACGCGAATGCTGGCCAAAGCAATGGTCGTCACGGCGACGACGATTCGGCCAGATATCAAGTTTTGGATTTGAAACTATGCCAGGCATCTATGGCCCGACATGGCGTCCCTACGGGGATTCGAACCCCGGTTCTCACCGTGAAAGGGTGGTGTCCTAGGCCTCTAGACGATAGGGACAACGAGGCGGTGTCGCGAGTGAATCAGAAACGTGGTGGAGCCAGCCGGGATCGAACCGGCGACCTCTTGCATGCCATGCAAGCGCTCTCCCAGCTGAGCTATGGCCCCGTACAGCGGAGCGAAAGTATAGGGCCTATCGAGGTGGGGACTCAAGTACTTTCTCGAGGAAATTTGCAGGCATGTCCGGGGAACCGGCGATCTATTAGACTGCGAGACGTTTTTCAGCCTGCAGAACCGCGCTGGACTCGCTCGGCGCACTCCTACCAACAGATCAACAAAGACGACATTCCCATGGCATCGGTCAGCACCAACGAAATGAAATCGGGCGTCAAGGTCCTCATTGACGGCGAACCGTACGCGATTCTCGACAATGAATACCGCAAGCCCGGCAAGGGCCAGGCGACGAACAGCATCAAGATCCGTGCGCTGAAGACCGGCCGGGTGCTCGAACGCACGCTGAAATCCGGCGATACCTGGGAATTGGCGGACGTCGAACAGACGGAAATGCAGTACCTGTACAACGACGGCGAATTCTGGACCTTCATGGATCCGGTCAGCTTCGAGCAGATTCAGGCCAATGACGCCGCGATGAGCGAAGCCAAGGTCTGGCTCAAGGGCGAAGAAGTTTGCACGGTGCTGCTGTGGAACGGCGTGCCACTGAGCGTCGCCGCGCCGAACACGGTGATTCTCAAGATCATCGAAACCGATCCAGGCCTCCGCGGTGACACCTCGGGTGGTGGTGGCAAGCCCGCGAAGCTCGAAACCGGCGCGATGGTTCGCGTGCCGCTGTTCGTTCAGCAGGACGAGTTGGTCAAGGTTGATACACGCACTGGCGAATACCTCGCCCGTGCAGGCAAGTAGGCCAAGCAGGATTAAAGGCACCGAAGACGATGGCAAAACCTAGCGCAGCAGCGACCGGAACCCAGACCATGGACGACAATCGCAAGAAGGCATTGGAAGCCGCTCTCAGCCAGATCGAGAAGCAGTTTGGCAAGGGTGCGGTCATGCGCATGGGCGCGGACGATCCGGCCCGCGATGTCGAGGTGGTGTCGACCGGTTCGCTGGCGCTGGACGTTGCCCTTGGCATCGGCGGCTTGCCGCGTGGCCGCGTGGTCGAAATCTACGGTCCGGAGTCTTCGGGCAAGACCACGCTGTGTCTGCAGGTGGTTGCCGAGATCCAGAAGCACGGCGGCACCGCGGCCTACATCGACGCCGAAAATGCGCTCGATCCGCAGTATGCGGAGCGCCTGGGCGTGGTGGTCGGTGACATGCTGATCTCGCAGCCCGATACCGGCGAGCAGGGTCTGGAAATCGCCGACATGCTGGTGCGCTCGAACAGCGTCGACTGCATCGTCGTCGACTCGGTTGCAGCGCTGGTGCCGAAGGCCGAAATCGAAGGCGAGATGGGTGACAGCCACGTCGGCCTGCAGGCCCGCTTGATGTCACAGGCGCTGCGCAAGCTGACGTCCAACATCAAGCGCTCGAACACGCTGGTCATCTTCATCAATCAGATCCGCATGAAGATCGGTGTGATGTATGGCTCGCCGGAAACCACCACCGGCGGTAATGCGCTGAAGTTCTACGCCTCGGTACGTCTGGATATCCGCCGCACCGGCGCGATCAAGAAAGGCGAAGAAGTGGTGGGTAACGAAACGCGCGTCAAGGTGGTCAAGAACAAGATGGCGCCGCCGTTCCGCGAAGCGCATTTCGAGATTCTGTACAACGAAGGCATCTCGAAACTGGGCGAGTTGATCGACCTCGGCGTCGAACATGGTTTCGTCGAGAAATCAGGTGCCTGGTACGCCTACAAGGGCGAAAAGATCGGCCAGGGCAAGGACAACTCCCGCAACTATCTCAAGGAGCATCCCGAGATTGCCGACGCCATCGAGGTGTCGCTGCGAGCCAAGCTGTTGCCGGTGAAGACGCGTACACCGGCAGCCGAGTAATTCCGTGGCTGGGCGCGGGCGCAGGCCGCCTGTGCCATTGGCTCCCGAAGCCGCGCGTGAGCGGGCACTTCGGGCGCTGGGCCGGCGCGAGCACAGCGCCCGTGAATTGACCACCAAGCTGGCGCATGACGGCCTGGATCGGGCTGTGGCCAGCGAAGTGGTGGGCGAACTTGGCGAATCCGGCTGGCAAAGCGATGCGCGCTATGCAGGACTGCTCAGTCGCTCACGCATTGCTCAAGGCTATGGTCCTTTGCGGATTCGCGCCGAGCTATCGGCGCGCGGCGTTGCTGATGCGCTGATCGTCGCCGCGCTTGAGGAAGCTGATCCTGACTGGCTGGAGATCATCGGCCGCATCTATCAGCGTCGCTATCGTGCGGCAGCGGTGGACGCCAAGGATTCTGCTGGCCGATATCGCTTCCTCGCCAGCCGGGGTTTCACGTCGACGCAGATCCGCTCGGTGATGCGCGATGCCATCGATGCCGATGGTGAGCCCGAGGAATGAGCCTGATCGCGCTCGAACGCTGGTTGAAGCCGGCCGGGAAACCCGTCAAAACCTAGCGGCTACAGGGTCTTGCGCGCTACCATGCGCGACTTTTTTCGCCCGGGCCGCCTGGCCTAAGCACGATATGAACAGCAACGAACTGCGCGCACGTTTCCTCGAGTACTTCCGTCGGCAAGGCCATGCGGTGGTGCCGTCGTCGTCGCTGGTGCCGAGCAACGATCCGACCCTGCTGTTCACCAACTCCGGCATGGTGCAGTTCAAGGACGTGTTCACCGGTCAGGACAAGCGGCCGTATACCCGCGCCACGTCGAGCCAGCGCTGCGTACGCGCCGGCGGCAAGCACAACGATCTCGAGAACGTCGGCTATACGGCTCGGCATCACACCTTCTTCGAGATGCTCGGCAATTTCTCGTTCGGCGATTACTTCAAGCCGGATGCGATCCGTTTCGCCTGGGAGTTCATCACCGGCGCCGAATGGCTGGCGATCGACAAGAACCGCCTGCTGGTCACTGTCTACCACAGCGATGACGAGGCCTATGACATCTGGCATCGCCAGATGGGTATCCCGGCCGAGCGCATCGTCCGCATCGGCGACAACAAGGGTGCGCCGTACGCTTCGGACAATTTCTGGGCGATGGGCGACACCGGTCCTTGCGGTCCGTGCACGGAAATCTTCTACGACCACGATCCCGACGGCTCGAAGGGCATCTACGGTGGCCCTCCGGGTTCGCCGGAAGAAGATGGCGACCGCTGGATCGAGATCTGGAACGTCGTGTTCATGCAGTTCGAGCGCTCGAAGAGCGGCGAGCTGAGCAAGCTGCCGGCACCGAGCGTCGACACCGGCATGGGCCTGGAGCGCATCAGTGCGCTGATGCAGGGCACCAACGACAACTACCAGATCGATACCTTCAAGATCCTGGTCAACGCGATCGCCAAGCTGTCGAACACGGCGCCGTATGCCAGTGCGTCGCAGAAAGTGGTGGCCGACCACATTCGTTCGGCCGCTTTCCTGATCATTGACGGCGTGACGCCGTCGAACGAAGGGCGTGGCTACGTGCTGCGCCGGGTCATGCGCCGCGCGATTCGTCATGGCTACAAGCTGGGCCTGAGCGAGGCTTTCTTCTGGAAGCTGGTTGCACCGTTGGCCGAGGCGATGGGCGAGGCTTATCCGGAACTCGTCGAGCAGCGTGCGCGTATCGAGCAAGTGATCCGCAGCGAAGAAGACAGCTTTGCGACGACGCTCGACAAGGGCATGAAGCTGCTCGAGGACGCGATCGGCATTCTCAAGAGCGACGTGATCCCCGGTGAAGTGGTGTTCAAGCTCTACGACACCTACGGCTTTCCGTTCGATCTGACCGCCGATATCGCACGCGAGCGCAACTTGAAGCTCGACGAAGCGGGCTACGACCGCGAGATGGAAGCGCAGCGCACGCGTGCGCGCGCCGCCAGCAAGTTCACTGCCGGCGAAGGGCTCAAGTACGAAGGTCCGGCAACGATCTTTCTCGGTTACGAGCAGACGGTCATCGACGACGCCAAGATCGTTGGTCTCTACCGCGGCAGTGTCGCAGTCGACGCGCTGGCAGCCGGCGACGAAGGTGCGGTGGTGCTCGATCGCACGCCGTTCTATGCCGAAAGCGGCGGTCAGGGTGGCGATGCCGGCACCGTCGGCGGCTTCGCGGTTGCCGATACGCAGAAGATCAAGGGTGGTGCGTTTGCCCATGTCGGCAAGCTCGAAACCGGCGCTCTGAAGCTCGGCGACACGGTGACGGCGACGGTGGCGATCAGCCAGCGTCGCGCGACGATGCGCAATCATTCCGTCACTCACCTGATGCACAAGGCGCTGCGCGATGTGCTCGGCGGTCATGTGCAGCAGAAAGGCTCGCTGGTCGATGCCGACAAGACCCGCTTCGATTTCGCCCACACTGGCCCGATGACGGTGGCGGAATTGGCCGAAGTCGAGCGTCTGGTCAATGCCGAAATCCTCGCCAACGTCGCGACGCAGGCGCGCGTGCTGCCGATCGAAGAAGCGAAGAAGACCGGCGCGATGATGCTGTTCGGCGAAAAGTACGGCGACGAAGTGCGCGTGCTCGATATCGGCAGTTCGCGCGAGCTTTGCGGCGGTACTCATGTCAGCCGCACCGGTGACATCGGCCTGTTCAAGATTGTTTCCGAAGGTGGCGTGGCGGCTGGCGTGCGTCGTGTCGAAGCGGTGACCGGCGATAACGCGCTCGCCTTCGTCAATGACTTGCAGGCTCGTCTGAGCGGCGCGGCGTCGATGCTGAAGTCTTCGCCGGCCGAGCTTGGCGCGCGGATCACGGCGATGCTCGAAGCACAGAAGCAGCTCGAAAAGGAACTCGCCCAGCTCAAGGGCAAGCTGGCCGCCAGCGCGGGTGATGAACTCGCCGGACAAGCCAAGCTGGTCAACGGCGTGAAAGTGCTGGTGACGGCGGTGGACGGTGTCGACAGCGGCGAACTTCGCAACCTGCTCGATCAGCTGAAGAACAAGCTGGGTTCGGGTGTCGTGCTGCTCGGCGTTGTCAGTGCTGACAAGGTGAACCTGATCGCCGGCGTGACGGCGGATCTGACGGCCAAGCTCAAGGCCGGTGAACTGCTGGCGTTTGTCGCGGCGCAAGTCGGCGGCAAGGGTGGTGGTCGTCCGGACATGGCGCAGGGCGGCGGCACGCAGCCGGAAAATCTGCCGACGGCCCTGGCCTCGGCACAGCAATGGATTGCGCAGAAACTGGGCTGAATCCGTTCGCAGCAGCAAGTTGCCCGTTTCCAGAGAAGCAGGCGGCTTGTCGGTAAGGACATGCTTCTCTGGAAACCAACAACCGGAAACTGGAAACCGCTTCAATGGCTTTGCTAGTGCAGAAATACGGCGGCACTTCGATGGGCTCGGTCGAGCGCATCGAACATGTCGCCTCGAAGGTCGCCGCCGCTCGGGCGCGGGGTGATCAGGTGGTGGTCGTGGTGTCGGCGATGTCCGGCGAAACCGATCGCCTGATCAAGCTCGCGAAAGCGATCAATCCCCGGCCGCTGGCCCGCGAACTCGATCAGATGATCGCGACTGGCGAGCAGGTGACGATCGCGATGCTGGCGATTGCCCTCGACAAGATGGGTGTGGCGGCGCGTTCGTACACCGGTGCGCAGGTGTCGATCCGCACCGACAAGGCCTACAACAAGGCGCGCATCCAGCACATCGACACCGAACGTCTGCTGGCCGATTGCAATGCCGGCATCGTGCCGGTGGTCGCCGGTTTCCAGGGTGTCGACTGCGACGGCAACATCACCACGCTCGGTCGCGGCGGTTCGGACACCACGGGTGTCGCGCTCGCTGCCGCGCTGAAAGCCGATGAATGCCAGATCTACACCGATGTGGACGGCGTCTACACCACCGATCCGCGAGTCGAGCCGAAGGCTCGGCGCCTGAGCAAGATCACCTTCGAGGAAATGCTCGAACTCGCGAGTCTCGGTTCGAAGGTGCTGCAGATTCGTTCGGTCGAATTTGCTGGCAAATACAAGGTACCGCTGCGCGTGCTGTCGACCTTCGTCGATGGTCCGGGCACGCTGATCACGCTGGACGAAAACGTTGGGGGAAGCAAAGTGGAAGATCCGTTGATTGCCGGCATCGCGTTCAGCCGGGACGAAGCACAGCTGACAGTCGCCGGCGTGCCGGATCGTCCGGGCATCGCAGCCGCGATCCTCGGGCCGATCGGGGACGCGAATATCGAAATCGACATGATCGTGCAGAACGTCGGTGCCGATGGCATGACCGATTTCACCTTCACGGTGTCGCGCGGCGAGTTGGAACGGGCCGCGGAAGTGTCGAAGAAGGTGGCCGAATCCCTGGGTGCCAAGGGCATTCGCACCGCGACCGATATCTGCAAGGTATCGCTGGTCGGCGTCGGCATGCGCTCGCACGCCGGCATCGCTGCGAAGATGTTCAAGACGCTGGCAGCCGAGAGCATCAATATCCGAATGATTTCGACTTCGGAGATCAAGATTTCCGTGGTCGTCGAAGACAAGTATCTGGAGCTTGCCGTGCGGTCGCTGCACAAGGCTTTCGATCTCGAACAAGCGGCCTGAAGCGGGAAACGCCTGGCGTGACTGACTGATCCGACAGAAGGCTGCAACACGCACATAAGTGTTGCGGCCTTCTGTCGGAAACATGAATTTTCTGTTTGCTTGCTGAGGCTTTGTCGAACTGACAGCGTTATCATTCGCGCAGACAGAGACCCGATCCAACGGGTCCGGGCTCGGTGAGCGTTCCACGCCACTGCAGGATCAGGGAAGGGGAGAGCAGTGATGCTGATTTTGACGCGCAGGGTCGGGGAGACTCTGGTCATCGGCGACGATGTGACGGTCACCGTGCTGGGGATCAAGGGCAATCAGGTCCGGATCGGTGTGAAAGCGCCGAAGGATGTTTCGGTCCATCGCGAAGAAATCTTCGACCGGATTCGAGTCGAGCGCGGCGAAGATACGACGGCACCGATTCGCGTCCTCGATTAGGACATTCGGCGACAAATTGCTTTACGGTGAGGGCCGTCGCCGCTATAATATTTGAGTGATATCGCAGTGTTGCTCTCTGCAGTATTTAGGAGAGATGGCCGAGTGGACGAAGGCGCTCCCCTGCTAAGGGAGTATAGGGTCTTAAAAACCTTATCGAGGGTTCGAATCCCTCTCTCTCCGCCATCGAGCAAGCATCTGTACCAGTTAATGCGCCCGTAGCTCAGTTGGATAGAGCACTTGGCTACGAACTAAGGGGTCGGAGGTTCGAATCCTTCCGGGCGCACCAGCAGTAACGAACAAACCCGACGGGTAACCGCCGGGTTTTTTTGTGCGTGTTGGTTCCGAACGCAGCACATGAAAAAGCCCGCCGCGGATCGAAGGGATCTGCGGCGGGCTCGGGTTTCAAAGCCGAATCGAAGCGGGGAAAACTCAGGCCAGCTTCTTGTGCCGCGAGCGGCGATTGACGCCAGGTTCCGAGCCCGTACGGCGCCGGAAATCCGCTTCGTATTCGCCGTAATTGCCTTCCAGGAAGACGATTTCGCCGGAATCCTCGAACGCCAGGATGTGCGTGGCGACACGATCGAGGAACCAGCGATCATGCGAGATGACCAGCGCGCATCCGGCGAAATTCAGCACTGCTTCTTCGAGTGCACGCAGGGTTTCGACGTCGAGATCGTTGGTCGGTTCATCGAGCAGTAGTACGTTGCCGCCGGTCAGCAGCATCTTGGCCAGATGCACGCGATTGCGTTCGCCGCCGGACAAGTCCTTGAGCCGCTTGCCCTGCGCTTCACCCTTGAAATTGAAGCGGCCGATGTAAGCGCGTGACGGCATTTCGAAGGAGCCAGCGCGAATGATGTCCTGGCCCTGGCTGATTGCCTCGAACACGGTCTGGTCGCCTTCGAGCGCATCGCGGCTCTGGTCGACGTACGCGAACTTGACCGTTTCGCCGATGCGGATCGAACCACCGTCCGGCTTTTCCTGACCGAGCAGCATGCGGAAAAGGGTAGTCTTGCCGCGGCCGTTGGCGCCGATGATGCCAACGATCGCACCCTTCGGCACGGTGAAGTTCAGGCCCTGATACAGCCAGCGATCGCCATACTTCTTGCCGACGTCCTGAACCTCGAGAACCATGTCGCCAAGGCGCGGACCGGGCGGGATGTACAGCTCCTGAGTTTCGGCGCGGGCCTGGAATTCCTGCGAGGCCAGTTCTTCGTAGGCCTTGATGCGCGCTTTCGATTTCGACTGCCGGCCCTTCGGGTTCTTGCGCACCCATTCGAGTTCTTCGGAGAGCGCCTTCTGGCGCGCGTCTTCGGACTTCTCTTCGGCTTTCAGGCGATTGGTCTTCTGCTCCAGCCAGCTCGAATAGTTGCCCTTCCACGGGATACCGTGGCCGCGATCGAGTTCGAGAATCCAGCCGGCGACGTTGTCCAGGAAGTAACGATCATGGGTGACGGCGATGATCGTGCCCGGGAAATCCTTGAGGAATTTCTCCAGCCAGGCGACCGATTCAGCGTCCAGATGGTTGGTCGGTTCATCGAGCAGGATCATGTCCGGCTTGCTGAGCAGCAGGCGGCACAGCGCCACGCGACGGCGTTCACCGCCGGACAGCTTGGTGACATCGGCATCCCAGGGCGGCAGATTCAGCGCCTCGGCAGCCTTGTCCATGATCACGTTGAGATTGTGACCATCGAGCGCTTCGAGCTTGCCTTCGAGTTCCTGCTGCTTCGCCGACAGCTTGTCGAAATCCGCGTTCTCGTCGGCATACGCCGCGTAGACCGCGTCGAGCTGCGCCTGCGTGTCGGTGATTTCCGACAGCGCTTCCTCGACGTTGCCGCGCACGTCCTTGGCCGGATCGAGCTGCGGTTCCTGCGGCAGATAGCCGACTTTCAGCCCCGGCATCGGCCGCGCTTCGCCGGAGAATTCCTTGTCGACGCCGGCCATGATCTTCAGCAGGGTCGATTTGCCCGAGCCGTTGTAGCCGAGCACGCCGATCTTCGCGCCGGGGAAAAAGCTCAACGAGATGTTGCGCAGGATTTCCCGCTTCGGCGGCACGGTCTTGCCGACCCGGTTCATCGTGTAGACGTATTGGCTCATGGGTTCTGCGCTGCTTTGGAATTCAGGGCGCGGATTATCAGCGACTGGCGGGGAAACTGTCATGCGCCGGGCCTTCGTCGATCGCCTACCTATAATCGGCCACTGTCTTTAGAGCTGCGATGACCATGAGCGAGCCCCTCGCGATCACTGCCGATGATGTCCGCGACGCGGCCCGCGTCATCGCCGGACAAGTGCTGCGCACGCCTTGCGCGCCTTCGCTGGTGCTGTCGAAGCTGACCGGGGCCGAAGTCTGGCTGAAATTCGAGAACTTCCAGTTCACTGCCTCGTTCAAGGAACGCGGCGCGATCAACAAGCTCGCGCGTCTGACCCAGGCCGAACGCGAGGCCGGTGTCGCCGCGATGTCCGCTGGCAACCATGCTCAAGCCGTGGCCTATCACGCCACGCGGCTGGGCATCCGCAGCGTCATCGTGATGCCGGTGAACACGCCGTTCACCAAGGTCCGCAATACCCGCGATCTGGGCGGTGAAGTGATCCTGCACGGTGAGACTTTGGCCGACGCTTTCGATTACATGCAGCGCGAACTGGTCGAGCAGGGCGGCATGACCCTGGTGCATCCCTATGACGATCCCTACGTGATGGCCGGGCAGGGCACGATCGCGCTGGAAATGCTTGCCGACGTGCCCGACCTCGACACCCTGGTGATCCCGATCGGCGGCGGTGGCCTGTTCTCCGGCAACGCGATCGCGGCTCACGATCTGAATCCGAAGCTGCGCATCGTCGGCGTCGAGTCCGCTGGCTACTGCTCGGCTTACGCATCGATTCAAGGCGATCCGACGCTGGTCCGAGGCGGCCCGACGATCGCCGAAGGCATTGCCGTGAAAGGCATCGGCAAGCGGACTTTGCCGATCATCCGCGCTCATGCCGATGAACTGGTCCGGGTTGACGAGCCGTCCATCGAGCGCGCGGTCGGCCTGCTCGCCAATGTCGAGAAAGTGGTGGCCGAAGGTGCCGGCGCGACCGGTCTGGCCGCGCTGTTGTCCGATCCGGCACGCTACGCCGGCCGCAAGGTCGGGCTGATCGTCTGCGGCGGCAACATCGATCCGCGTCTACTGGCTTCGGTGCTGCTGCGCCAGCTGGTGCATGAATCCCGGCTGGTCAGCCTGTCGATCGAGATCGAAGACAGCCCCGGCTTTCTGGCCCGCGTGGCCGGTTGCGTCGGCACTGCCGGCGGCAACATCGTGCAGGTCCATCACGAGCGTCTGTCGGCCGGCAGCCATGCCAAGCGCGCGACCCTGGAAATGCTCGTCGAAGCCCAGGATGTGGCGCATGCCAACCAGATCATCGCCGTGCTCGCCGAGGCCGGGCACGTGGTGCGCCGCGTGCACGGAGGCTACGGCGAGTTCGAGTAAGCTTGCGCGCTCGAAATCCGCCTTTAACTCAATCCGAGGAAATAACGATGACGCTCTCGATGTATCAGGCCTCGGTGCCGGTGTTCCTGAGGGCGCTCGACAACCTCGGCAACGTGCTGGCCGCCGGCGCTGCCCATGCCGAGGCGCGCAAGATCGATCCCCTGGTGCTGCTCGGCTCGCGTCTGTATCCGGACATGTTTCCGTTTTCGCGCCAGGTGCAGATCGCCTGCGACATGGTCAAGGGCGGCGCCGCTCGCCTGGCGGCCATCGCTCCGCCGGCGAAGGCCGATACCGAAAAGACCTTCGCCGAACTGATCGAGCGCATCGAATGGACTTCGGCGTTCCTGCGCGGCGTTGAAGCGGCGCAGATCGATGGTAGCGAGGATCGTCCGATCGTCATGAAGACGCCGTTCGGCGAGCTGAACTTCACGGGCCAGAGCTACCTGACCGGCTTCGTGCTGCCGAACCTGTATTTCCACTCGGCGACGGCCTACAACATCCTGCGTCACTCGGGCGTCGAGCTGAGCAAGTCTCACTTCATCGGCAAGCCCTGAGTCCGGCTGGGTCCTCGCGTTGGTGATCTGCCGCTGAATACGCCGCCACCGCTGCCGCCCGAATCGCGCGGCCCGTTCCGTCAGGTACTCGGCAA
>NZ_JAHFRY010000087.1 GCF_023266035.1 Nevskia sp. | reverse complement strand
CGGTCGACGTGCTGGTGATCACTCCGCATCCGGTCGTTGCCGGCTCGGTGATCAAGTGCCGCGCGCTGTGCGTGCTCGACACCGAAGACGAGAAGGGCACCGATGCCAAGCTGCTCGCCGTGCCGGTCGACAAGGTGTCGAACGGTGCCTACGACCATCTGCGCGATCTGGCCGATGTGCCGGAGCGGGTCAAGAACGAAATCCACCACTTCTACAGCTCCTACAAGGCGCTCGAGAAGGGCAAGTGGGTCAAGATTTCCGGCTGGCGCGATGCGGCTGCCGCGCGCGGCGAGATCGAAAAAGGCATCGCTGACTACATCGCGTAACCGAGCTGCAAACCACAACGACAAAAGGAGAGAGAGAAATGGTGCGATCAATATTTCTGGTGCTGTCGGATGCCACGGGTCCGGATACGGATGCTGAATTCAATCGCTGGTATTCAAAGAAGCATGTGCAAGATGTATCGAAGGTTCCCGGCGTGATTTCCGCCACCCGATATCGGATCGAGAAGGGCGTCACCGTGCTCCCTGGCGTCAATGCGGACAGCCACGGCTACGTCGCCATCTACGAGATCGAAGCCAAGACCAACGAAGAACTCGAAGTCTTCGCCGCGTCGCTGCGCAAGGGCATCGAATCGGGCGCAGTGGATATCAGCCCAACGCTCAATTTCGCGAGTGTCACCGGCAGTCTCTGCGTGCCGATCACGCCCCGCGTGACTGCCGATTCCTGAGTGATGCCATGGGCGCCTTGCCAACCGCTTGCAGGAAGGCAAGGCACCCACTCGCACAAGCCTGCTGTGACCGACGGACGAAGCGATCCCGCCGTCACGGCCGAGCAGCTTGATCCGCCAACGGAGTCGATTGCGGGCATGGCTGCGTGAGGCAGCATGTCCGAGCGCACTCGGTTGCACCTGGTCACGCAATTCCAGCAGCTCCGGCGGGTAATCCACCGAATAGAAGGGATGACGATGCAACAACAAGCAAGCGTGACCTCGCAGAAAATCGGCCTGTGGTGCAGTTGGGTCTTTGTCGCACTGACGGTGATCGGATGGCTGGGCATTGCCCATTTCTACGCACCGGCCCGAGCCGATCTGGGCTTGGAAGCGACCAAGGTCTGGTACACCGAGACCTATCACTGGCAGACCATCATCGGCTGCACGCTCTTCTACATTGCCTGCGGTTTTCTGGTGCCGGCGTCGATCCAGTTCGCAATCATGCTGGCCAAGATCGAAGGCCGCTGGCCGCTGTGGTCGATCACGGCGGGCGTTGGCGGCATCTTCATCTCGGTGATCATCTTTCTCAACGCCTGCGCCTGGATCGTGGCGGCGTATCGGCCGGAGACTGGTGCCGATGTCATACAAGCCTGGAATGACTGGGCCTGGATGGCCTTTCTGCTCGGCTGGATTTATCTCGCGGTGGAAATGATCGCCTCCGCCATCGTCGAAATGCAGGACATGCGTCCGGTGCCGATGATTCCACGCTGGCTGACCTGGTTCACCTTTGCCGGCGCTGCCTCGCTGCTCACCGCTATCGGGCCGGCCTTCTTCCAGAGTGGTCCGTTCGCCTATCACGGCCTGCTCGGCTTTTACTTGCCGATGGCCGTGTGGGGAACCTATTTGCTGCTGACCAGCTGGTACATGCTCAAGGAACTCGATCGCGAAGCGAGCGGCCTGCGAGAGCCTGCATAAGCCGCAAAGCGTCAGAACACGCAGGGCTGTTCGATAGGGGTCGCCGTCGCGGACGATCGGTGCCCGACAGCGACTAACCCCTCTTTCTCAAGCTCGATATCAGGAGACATTTCGTGAAAGCAGCAATAGTCCATCTGCCCGCAAGCCTCGAATCGCTGACCATCGAAGAGCGATCCGAACCTGTCGTCGAAGCGGGCAAGGTCAAGGTTCGCTGGCATGCCTTGTCGCTGAATTTCCACGACTACGCGGTTGCGGCCGGCCTGATGCCGACCAGCGAGGGCCGCATCCCGATCTCCGACGGTGCAGGCGAGATCGTGGAAGTGGGTAGCGGCGTAACCGAATGGAAGCGCGGCGACAAGGTGATGAGCCTGTTCTTTCCGGACTGGCAGGACGGCCCGCCGACGTTCGAAACCACGCGTCGTCTGGGTGGCGATTCCACCGATGGCTGTGCCGTCGAGCTCAGCGTGGTGGACCCGTCCGCGCTCACCCCGATGCCGCAGAACTACTCCTATGCTGAAGCGGCAACCTTGCCCTGTGCGGCTTTGACGGCCTGGCGTGCGCTGGTGGAGATCGGCCAGATCAAGGCCGGCGACAAGGTGCTGGTCGAAGGCACCGGCGGCGTCTCGATCTTCGCGCTGCAGCTTGCCAAGGCTTTCGGCGCCACGGTCTACGCAACCTCGTCGTCGCCAGCCAAGCTGGAACGCCTGCGCCAGCTCGGCGCCGACCACGTGATCGACTATCGCGTCGATACCCACTGGGGTGACACGGTCAATGCGCTTTCGAACGGCGGCGTCGATCACGTCATCGACGTGGGCGGCGCGGCCACCCTGGCGCAGTCGATCGCAGCGGTTCGCGTCGACGGCAGTGTCGTGCTGATCGGCATCCTTGGCGGCCTGCAGGCCGAAATCAATCTGGCCCAGTGGATGATCAAGCAGCAGCACATCCGCCCGGTCGCAGTCGGCAGCCGCGCCATGCAGATCAGCATGGTCCGCTTTCTCGAAGAATCGAACATCAAGCCGGCTATCGACAGGCGCTTCCCGTTAAGTGAGCTGGCCGAGGCATTCCGATATCAGCTGTCCGGAAAGCACTTCGGCAAGATCGTGATCGACGTCGCGCCTTGAGGCCGATCAACGAGCTGTGCTTCTGACTCGCCTCATGGACAACGTCACAAGTGCCTACCCCTGTGGTCTCGCTGAAAGCTTCCGTCGCCGAGCCTTGCGGGCCGAACAGCATCCCGCACTGAGCTTCGAGGACGAGACCTAGTCCTACGCCGAGATGCAGCATCGACGGCATCGGCCAGATCACGCTCAGCCAGCCCGAGCGCGGCAATCCCGCAGTGGGCTATGCGGTGGCGTTGATGGTGAAACTGAAGAAGCCGCAGGCGATTGCGATCGCGCTCGAAGTGGGCATCCACAACGCAGCGCTGGCGATCACCATCGCGCTGTCGCCGCAGCTGCTCGGCAATCCGACCATGGGCATTCCGCCGATGATCTACGGCCTGACGATGGTGGTGACGGCCCTGGGCTTCGGCTTGCTGGTCAACCGGCGGTCGCGCGCAGTTTCCTGAATCGGTTTCAACCCGGCGGCAGTGTCGCGGGTGGCAGTGTCGCTGGTCCGGGGACGATCAGCAGCGCGTCGATCTCGGCGAGATCGGTTTCCGCCAGCCGGCCGGCCTGGCGCTTCAGGCTCAGCACGCTGATCAGGTAGTCGTAGCGAGCCTGCGAGTAGCTGCGCTGCGCGGCGTACAGGTTGCGCAGTGCGGTCAGCACATCGACTTCGGTGCGGGTGCCGACCTTCAAACCCAGCTGGCTCGATTCCAGCGCCAGCTGGCTGGACTTCATCGCCGCCTGGGTGGCCTGGACGCTGGCGATGCCCGAGATCACGCCCTGGAAGGCGTCGCGGGTCTGGCGTTCGACGGCGCGCTGGGTGCCTTCCTCGCTGGCCTTCGACTGGCTGCCGAGCGCGGCGGCCTGTCGCACCTGCGAAGCGATCATGCCGCCGGCGTAGATCGGCAGGCTGATGTTGACGCCGATGCCGCCGCGGGTGGAATCGGCATTGCGTTCGCTGCTGTTCAGGTTCTCGGTATAGGTCGCGGTCAGCGCCAGCGTCGGGTAGTGGCGGGCGCGCACGGCGCTGACATTGCGGGTGGCGATCTCGGTGCCGAGGCGGGCGATGCGCAGGTCGTAGTTGTCGCTGCGCGTGGCTTCCAGCCAGGGCTCGATACGGGCCGGCGCGGGTGGTGCCAGCGGCATGTTCTCGGCCAGCGCCTGGCCGGGATCGGCTTCGCGGCCAGTGATCTCTTCCAGCGCACGCTGGGCATTGGCCACCCGGCGCTCGGCGGCGATCACGGTGGCGATGCTGGCGTCGAAGGCGGCGCGGGTTTCCTGCACGTCGATGATCGTCGCCAGGCCGACTTCACGGCGCCGCTCGGCCTGCTGCCACTGGCGTTCGGTGGCGGCGCGTTCGGCGCTGCCGGTGCGCAGCGCATCGTTGGCGGCCAGCACTTCGAAATAGGCCTGGGCCAGCCGCAGGATCAGCGACTGCTGGGCATTGCGGTAGGTCGCCTCGGCCTGCGCCACGCTGATGTCGGCCTGCTTCAGGCGCTGGAAGGCTTCGAAGCTCCACAGGGTTTGCGACAGCAGCACCTGGGCCTGGTCGGCGGTGTTGTAGAAATCGACCTTGCTGCTCGCGGAGGGGGCCGGATTGGTCGGGTCGGTGATGATCCGGTTGCCGCTGGTGGTGATCTCGTTGTGGCTGCGCTCGTGGCTGCCGGTGGCGGTGAGCCGCGGCAGGAATGCCGACACCGCCTGCGGCTTGGCTTCGACGGCGGCATCGCGCGCGTACTGCGCCGCCAGCAGGCTGCGGTCCTGGTCGAGCGCTTCGTGGTAGCTGTCGAGCAGATCGTTCGCGGTGGCGCAGGGCGCGACGAGGGCGCCGGCTAGCAGGGCAGGGACTATCGGGCAGCGCATGGAGCTTCCTGGCAAAAGGGTTCGGCGAAACGATGCCGTCCTTGTTCAGACGTTGGCGGCGGCGGCTCCCCCACCGCTGCCAGCAAGCAATCATCGAGGTGGGGTGCAGGCGCGCGGCTGCGTCTCTAGCTGGACGGCCCGTTGAAACGGGCATTGCCGCTGTTGCCTGCCGCCACCGGATTTCGCTCCGCTGGCCGGCGCGCCCTGAACCACAACCGGAGCCGAGCATGGCTGCAGAAGCAGGGGGTCCCCCGAGAATGTCGACGATCAGCCCCAGCGCCGTACCGAGGCTGTATCGCGGCGCCGTGGTCAAGCACGGGCTCGACTGGGACCGCATCGACGCGCTGCTGCACACCCTCGAACCGACACCGCAGAACCTGCAGCTGTTCCAGGATGGCGCGGTCGATCCGGCCAGCTATGTCGAGCGTGCCGGCGAACTCGGCATGTCGCGCCCGCGGCTGATCAAGGAACGCTTCTACGGCCTGCTGCGCGAAGGTGCTGCGCTGGTCTTCAACCGCATGGAACTGCATTCGCTGGAAGCGCGCCAGCTGTGCGCGGCGGTCTCGCGGCTGGGTGGTGCGTCCGGCATCGGCAACGGCTACCTGAGCTTCGGCGGCAAATGCGCCTTCGACAAGCACTGGGATACCCATGATGTCTATGCCGTGCAGCTGATCGGCCGCAAGCGCTGGCAGCTGTTCCAGCCGACCTTCATGAACCCGCTGGCCGAGCACACCAGCGAAGCGATGGCCATGCAGTGCCCGGACAAGGTGGTGCTCGACTGCGTGCTGTCGCCCGGCGACATGCTCTACGTGCCGCGCGGCTGGTGGCACCAGACCTTGCCGTTCGATGAACCGAGCTTTCATCTGTCGGTCGGCCTGTATCCGCCGACCATGCACGATTTTCTCGGCTGGGCGCTGGCCCGGGTCGCGCCGCAGCGCCTGGCCGTGCGCCAGACCTTGTCGACCGATCCCGGCGTGGCGGCTGGCGATCTTGGTGCTGCCGTCGAAGCGCTGCGCGATCTGCTGCTCGATCCCGCCGTGCTCGCGGACTACCGCCGCGAGATCGCGCTGGCCGATCGCCCGGTGCCGGAATTCGAGCTGGCGCGCTTCGCCGGCGAGCGGACCATCGGCCCGGAAACCATCCTGCGGCTGTCGACGGCGCAGGCCGCGGTGCGCACGCCGGAAACGTTGCTGATCAATGGCCGGGCCTTGCCGGCGGACGGGCTGGGGGCGCGGATCATCCAGCTGCTGGCGACGGTGCCGATGTGCAGCTTCGCGGCGCTGTCGGATGCGCTGATCGACGTGCCGGAAGCGCTGCTGCAGGAGGGCGTGTTCGAGCTGGCGGCGCATGGCTGCATCGTCACCGGTGGCGTGCAGCTGGCCGAGCCTTGAGCGCTCGTCGTCGACCGGAAGGGAGCTTCGGCAGGTAGGGGAAGCTGTCTCCCATGCGTCACCAGTACAGGCCGCCACGCTGCCTTATCGCCGACGCCATGAACCACAGCCTTTCGATGTCCGCCGAATCGCCTGCCCGCAGCATCGGGCAGCGTTCGACCGGGGCGATGCAGCAGCGCTGGGTGCTGTCGCCGGGCCTCGATGGTCTGCTGATCATCGCCGCACCGGTGCTCTGCTTGGCGCTGGCCATCGCCACCTTCGCCTGGCTGCCGGCGGACCGCGCCGCGACCCTGGTGCTGGTCACCCATGTGGTGCTGACCGTCGCTCATCACCTGCCGACCTACCTCCGCCTGTATGGCGATCTCGATACCTTCAATGCCGACCGCTGGCGCTGGCTGCTGACGCCGTTGCTGCCGTTTGCTCTGTCGCTGGCGGTGCTGATCCATCTGCGCGCACAGGGCTACGGCCTCGAACAGTTCTTCTACCTGTTCATCCTGCTGACGCTCTGGGACCCGTGGCACTTCCTGATGCAGCACTACGGCTTCATGCGCATCTACGATCGCGGCAATGCCGCGCCGCGGGCACTGGCCGCCGGCATGGATCGCATGGTCTGCACGGCCTGGATGCTCTATCTGCTGCTGGCCTCCAGCGCCTGGCTGCCGGAGCTGCTGCAGGATCTCGACACCAGACTGGCCGTGCCGCTGCTGCTGGCGCTGCCGGCCGGTGCCGTCGATGCGATGACCAGCGGCGCCGCAGCGATCGCGACCCTGGCCAGCGTCGTCTACGCCGGCTATCTGTTCTGGTGCTGGCGGCGCGGCTGGTTCGTCAGCCCGGCCAAGGTGGCGCTGCTGGTGCTCACCTTCGGCGTCATGTGGCTGAGCTACACGCCGAACGCGTTGATCCGCGAGTGGGCGCCGGGCTGGTCGTTCAAGGTCGGCTTCGCGACGGTCGGCATCGTCCACATGACCCAGTATCTGGCGATCGTCTGGCGCTACAACCGCAATCTCGCGACACGCCCGAATGCCACGCGCGCCGGCTGGTTCCGCTGGCTGCACAGCCGCAACACGCTGTGGGCCGCCGCGCTCTACGTGATCGCCTGCATCGCTTACGGCGAAGGCCTGACCACCGATTTCCAGACCGACTGGATCACCATTCCGGTGCTGGCGCTCGGCTTCACGTCGACGCTGATGCACTACTACTTCGACGGCTACATCTGGAAGCTGCGCAAGCCAGGGACGGCGGCGACGCTCGATGGCAGCGCCACAGGTTCAGCTGATCCAGCGCCGGCTGGCCGTCGCGGCCCGAGCCTGCGCGACTGGCTGCGGCCGCTGCTGATCTTCGGCCTGCCGCTGGGCCTGATGACCACGGTGGCCGCGGCGTCCTGGTCGGTCCCGCAGCCGGCCTATACCGAAACCTTGAAGGAAGCGGTGCAGGCCGCCCGCGCCGGTGATCGCGAACAGGCGCAGCGCCATGCCCGCCGAGCGCTGAGCGCGATGGACCGCGAGCTACCACGCGTTCGGGCCCTGGCGCGGCTCGAAGATTCCTCGTCCCGCGATGCCCAGCTGGCGCTGCTGCTCTACAGCCATCGCTGGGTGCAGTACGCGCTGCTGCCGCAGCTGAGCGGCCGTGACGATATCGAACAGCTGGCCCTGCAGCGCGATGGCATCGCCGAGCCGCTGCAGATCATCGATCGCGCGCTGGCGCGCGGCGGCAGCATCGCCCATCCCGGTCATGAAGCGATGAGCCTCGATGAAGCGCAACGCCTGCGCGATGGCTGGGCCAGACAGATGCAGCAGCTCGATCAGCAATTGGCGCAGGTCGCGCCATGAGCGGCCGAAATGAATACCTCGTTGTTCACTTACCCAACCGGAGACTGCGGATGATTCGCTCGTTGTTGTGGCTGCTTTGCCTTGCTTCGCTGGCGATTGCGCCGGTTCAGGCCGGGGCACTGCCGCAAGTCCGCCTGTTCACTACAGGCGGCACCATCCAGAGCAAAGGCGCGCATCGCCAGAAGCTGATGGAGTATTCCGATGGCCGGGTGACGCCGTCCGAGCTGGTCGACGATCTGCCGGAGCTGCGCGATGTCGCCCAGCTCAGCTATGCGGAGGTCAGCAACGTCGGTTCCGGCAACATCGACGCCAGCACCTTGCTGACCCTGGCTCAGCAGATCAACGCCTGGCTGGCGCTGCCCGAAGCCGCCGGGGCGGTGGTCACCCATGGCACCACCACGCTCGAAGAAACCGCGTTCTTCCTGAACCTGACGGTGAAGTCGGACAAGCCGGTCATCGTGGTCGGTGCGATGCGGCCGTTCACCGCGGTGAGCCGAGATGGCCCGATGAATCTCTACAACGCCGTGCGGGTGGCAGCCACCCCGCAGGCCAGGGACATGGGCGTGATGATCCTGCTCAACGACGAGATCAACGCCGCCCGCGACACCACCAAGAACAACACCTATCGCGTCGATACCTTCATCGCCCGCGATCTCGGCCCGCTCGGCTTCGCCGACAGCGACAGCATCGTCTTCTATCGCCGGCCGATCTACCGCCACACCTCGCACAGCGAGTTCGATGTCTCGAAGCTCAGCAGCCTGCCGCGCGTCGATGTGCTCTACGCCTATCAGGAATCCGATGGCGCAGCGGTCAAGGCCTTCGTCTCGGCGGGTGCCAAGGGCATCGTCAACAGCGGGGGTTATTCCGAGCCGCTGGCGGCACTGAAGGACAAGGGCGTGGTGGTGGTGCAGAGCGATCGCAAGGGCTCCGGCCGTGTGGTCAAGAGCGAGAAGGTGGCCGCCAAGGGCCAGGTCACCGCCGACAACCTGCCGCCGCAGAAGGCTCGCATCCTGCTCCGCCTGGCGCTGACCAAGACGACCGATCCGGTCGAGATCCAGCGCATCTTCGACGAATACTGAGATCACCCATGAACCGTCTTTCCCTGATCGTTGCCGTCATCTCGGCAACGCTGCTCACCGCTGCGCCCACGCTGACTGTGAGCGCTGCCGAAATCCCCACCTACGCGCCGCTGCCGCCTGCGCTGCCGCCCGGCACCAAGCTGCCGACGGTGGTCATCATGTCGATGGGCGGCACCATCGCCAGCCGGGGCACGCCGCGCCTGAACGTCGCCAACTACGGCGGCAAGGGCGTGCCGCGAGTCGATCCGCAGGACTGGTTCAACGACGAACCGGAACTGGCGACCATCGCCAACATCCGCCTCGAAGACGGCCGCCCGCCGGTCGAGCGCGCCAGCGGCGAAACCCAGGGCGATGACCTGCGTGTCGCCGCCCGCTTACGGGTGCTGATGCAGGACCCGACGGTGGACGGCGTGGTCGTCACCCACGGCACCAACACCATGGCCGAATCGGCGTTCCTGATGAACCTGATCATCGACACCGCCAAGCCGATCGTCTTCGTCGGCTCGCAGCGGCCGTGGACGGCGCTGTCCGGTGACGGCCCGCGCAATCTCTATGACGCGGTGCGAGTCGCCGGCACCAAGGAAGCGGCGGGCAAGGGCGTGCTCCATTGCATGAACCAGTACATCAACACGGCGCGCGATGTCTCGAAGACCTCGGCCTACCGCGTGCAGACCTTCAAGGGCATCGATGTCGGCGCCATCGGTTTCGCCGATCCGGACATCGTCAAGTTCTACCGCGAACCGTTGCGCCGGCACACCATGGCCTCGGAGTTCGCCGGCCGTGACTACAAGGAACTGCCGATCGTCTAGATCGCCTACGCCTACCGCGATGCGCCCGGCTACGTGATCGACGCGATGGTCGCCAACGGCGCCAAGGGCATCGTCGTCGACGGCACCGGCGCCGGCAGCCCGACCACCAGCCAGACCGAGGCGATCAAGCGCGCCCAGGCCAAGGGCGTGGTCGTGGTCGCCACCGCGCGCACCCACGGTGGCCGCGTGCAGGACACGCCGCGCCGTCGCGAAGCCAAGATCGTGCCCGGCGACAATCTGGTGCCGGAGAAGGCCCGCATCCTCTTGCAGCTGGCGCTGACCAAGACCAAGGACGTCGGCGACATCCAGAGAATCTTCAATGAGTACTGATCGCCGCTCGCTGAGTACGTTGCTGGCGGGCGCCTTGCTCGCCGGTTTCGCGACGGCTGCCAGCGCTGCGGCACCAACGCTGCCGAAGTACCAGCACTGGGTGAAGCTGAAGCCGGAGAACTCGGTGATCGGCAACTTCCCGGCGCAGAAGAAACCGATCCTGACCGTGAAGTCCGGCGATACCGTGCGCATCGACGGTGGCGGCGGCAATCGCTGGATGGAGCAGGACCCGTTCGCCTGGATCAAGGACAACGGCATCAAGCTGAACGCCGAGGAAACGGCAGCGATCCGCGAGATCGACACCGTGATCAAGGACACGCCGCGCTACGCCGAGATCAAGACCGGGCATCTGCTGATCGGCCCGATCGCCGTCGAAGGCGCGATGCCGGGCGATACCCTCGAAGTGCGCATCCTCAAGGTGGTGCCGCGCCTGCCGTATGGCACGGTCGGCCAGCGCTCCGGCCGCGGTGCCATTCCGGATGACGTGAAGGAGCCGTTCACCGTCGTCGTCAACTTCGACGAAGCCCGCACCATGGGCTCGTTCGGCGGCGGCATCGAAGTGCCGCTGCACGCGTTCCAGGGTGTGATGGGCGTGCTGCCGGCGGAAATCGAAGGCCCCAACCGGCGCAGCGGCCCGCCCGGCGTGTTCGGCGGCAATCTCGACTGCAAGGAACTGATCGACGGCACCTCGCTGTACCTGCCGGTGTTTCATCCGGGCGCGCTGTTCTTCACCGGCGACAGCCATGCCGCGCAGGGCGACGGTGAAGTGACCATCAACGCCATCGAAACCGCCAACACCTCGGTGCTGCAATTCGTGCTGCACAAGGGCAAGAAGCTGACCGCGCCGCGGGCCGAAAGCACAACCCACTTGATGGCCTTCGGTCTCGATCCCGATCTCGACACGGCGATGCAGATGGCGACCCGCGAAACCAACGCGCTGCTCGGCGACGTCTATGGCCTGGACTTCGCGCATGCCTTTGCGTTGTCGAGTGCGGCGGTCGATTTCCGGGTGACCCAGGTGGTCGACGAGACCAAGGGCATTCATTCGATGATTGCGAAATCGCTGTTCACCAAGGCCAAGCTGCCAACGTTCTGGGCGGCGGGCGGGAAGCGCTGAGACCGGGACAGCTGATGAAGCCACAGCGCGCATACAGAGTTCTGTCTTGCGCGCTGCTGTCGCTGGCTGCTGGCACCGCGGCCGCGGAAGGCGAGGATTGCGTGAAGCGCAAACCGCTCAGCCGCATCGCGCCCAACTATCCCGAAGACCTCAGGATGTTCGGCAACAATGGCAGCGTCTCTGCCGTTTTCGGAGCGACGCCCGAAGGCAACGTCCGGGACATCGAGCTGAAAGAGTCCTCGCATCCAAGTTTCGAGCGCGCCACCGTTGTCGCACTGCTGCAGTGGCGCATCGAGCCGATTCCAGCGGACGACACCCAGCACTGCAAGACTTTCGGCCAGCGCTTCGAATATCAGCTGAAATCGCGTGAAACGCAGGAAGACTTCACGACTCCATTCCGTTTGAGCGCGGCCGAACTCGCAACGCTGCCGGAAGAGCTGCGCTACGACACACCGGCGGAAGTGAAGCTGGCCTTGCCGGTTGTCTATCCCTACGAACTGCTCCGCGACGCGGTCGAAGGCGAGGCGACCGTGGTGTTCGTCATCGATCCCGAAGGCCGGGTACAGAAGACCAAGGTCACATCAGCCAGTCACGAAGCCTTCGGCAAAGCGCTGGAAGCTTCGCTGACGGCCTGGACGTTCAAGCCGGCCACTCGCAAAGGCGAGCCGTCCTGGGCAGCTGCCAAGTACACGCGCAAGTTCGGGCAGGAGGAGCGCGACTTCGCGTTCGATGCCGAACGGCCGGTGCTGCTGAGAGAGGTCGCCAAGGAAAACTCGTCGATCCCGCTCGCTGCCGCACTCGATCGTTCGCCGAAAGTGCTGTACCGCCCGCTACCGATTCTCGACCGCGCGCAGACCTACGAAAAGGAAGCCGTGCGGCTGGAGTTCATCGTCGACAAATCCGGCTTCGTGCGCTACGCCCATGCGCTGCAAGCCAAAGACCAACGCCTCGCCTGGTCGGCGATCACGGCGGTGTCACGCTGGCAGTTCGAACCGCCGATCAAGGACGGGAAGGCGGTTGATGTGAGGGTGACGATGGCGATGCAGTTCTAGCGCGCTTGGTCGGGAAGGAGTTTTCGCTTAGCCTGCGAAGCCCGATGCAATCCGGGGCTTCTCTCTCCGTTGGGGCGCGTGATCCCGGATTGC
This sequence comes from Nevskia sp., assembly GCF_023266035.1. Taxonomy (GTDB): domain Bacteria; phylum Pseudomonadota; class Gammaproteobacteria; order Nevskiales; family Nevskiaceae; genus Nevskia. The sequence continues at coordinate 8,784 of NZ_JAHFRY010000087.1, read as the reverse complement.
ATCCGGGCTTGCTTACGGGAATTAACGGATAAGGAATGGATGCTTCCGAAATGGAACCGCCTTGGATCAGATTTCCAACCATCCCTGTGGGCGACATCGGTTGGCGAATGGGCGCTGGCGAATCCTGCCTATTGCAATGGGCACAGTGGTTTTATGGTTTAGAGAGTGGCAGCAGAGATGCTTATCTAAGTAAATTTCCTCCTCCAAAGTACTGGGAAATCTAGCTCGCTTATGAATGCACGCACCCTGATTCCAAGCCTCTTCTGCATGCTCTGGGTCTACGTCCTCACAGGCTTAGTCGGCACCGTGCAGGCCGGTGAGCAGCGGGTCGAGGTCGCAAATGGCGTGAGCGCTGCCTGGCTGACACCCGACAGCGGCTGGGACGGACGCACCGTGCTCATGCTGCATGGCTTCGCCGATGACATGGACGGTGTCGGCGACCTCGGCAAGCACCTCGCGCAGGCGATGGCCGCGAAAGGCATTGCAAGCTTGCGGATCAACTTTCGTGGCGAGGGCGATCGCCTGCGCACCCATATCGAATCCACCTTCCCGATGCGGCTGGCCGATACCGCATCGGCCTATGCCTTCCTACTGAAACAGAAGGGCGTCGACGCCAAGCACATCGGCGTCTGGGGCTTCAGCCTCGGCGCCAGCACCGCGATCGAGACCGGCGGCAGCAAGCCGGCGTGGTTCCGCACCATGGCGGTCTGGTCCAGCCCGGGCGGCGATCAGTTCGCGATGTGGCAGCAGAGCGCGCCGGAGATCGTCGAGAAAGCACTGCGCGACGGCGAGGCGACACAGGATGTCCCGGGCTGGAAGAAGATCACTACCCAGCGCGCGTTCTATGAAAGCTTCCGCGGCTTCGATATCGACCGCTCGCTGGCGAAATACCCCGGCGCTTTCCTCACCGTGCGCGGCTCGCAGGATCACCTGCCGCAGCACGATGCCGAGTTCCTGCGCATCGCCCCCGGCCAGCCCGCCGAAGCCGGGCTGATCGGCGGCGCCGACCACATCTTCCGCGTCTTCGATCCCGGTGCCCCGCTCGCTCAGCGAGCGCAGGATGTCACGGTGGCGTGGTTCGTTCGCACGCTGTGATCAGACAGCTTGCGTAGGGCTTGAAAGCCGCAGGCGCATCCCGCCTTCCGCGACGTGCCGACTGCCAGACAAGGCGGGATGCGCGGCCAAGAAGCCGGCCACTTTCCCGCCCTACGTGAGTTCAATCCCTCGCCACCACTGGTCCCAAAGCCGGCACGCTGGCCGGCGGTCGCCGATAGCGCGTGGCCTGCTCGTAGGCATAGGCGTAGCCGACGATCTTCGCGTCATCCCAGGCGCGGCCGAGGATTTGCAGGCCGACGGGCAGGCCCTGGCCGAGGTAGCCACTCGGCACTGACAGCGCCGGCCATTGCAGCGTGCTGCCGACGAAGGTCAGGCTGCTGCCGAGGCCGGTGACGCCGCCTTTGGGGTTGGCTTCTTCGGTCATCAGCTGGGTGTTGCGGTCGCCGTTGACGACCGGCAGTTGTGCCCAGGTCGGGAAGACCACGGCGTCGATCTTGCCGCTGTCCATCGCCTTGGTGAACGCGACTCTGTAGGCCTCTTCGACTTCCAGGCCCTTGATGGTTTCCTGATCGGTGGCGACCGGGCCGGCGGCGGCATCGGCTTCGATACGCACCTGGTGCAGCGGATGGGCGAGCTTGGAGGCGGCGATTGCTTCCATCGTCGGATACGGGATGCCCGGATGAGCCGCGAGGTAGCGATTCATGTCGTCCTTGCGGCGTGCCGAGGTCTGTGGCGCGCGTGGCAGGGTTTCGATCTCCGGCACGGCGAAGGTATCGACGATCACGGCACCGGCGGCCTTCAGTTCGGCGATGGTTTTCTCGAAGTTCGCAAGGATGCGCGGATCGGTGTTCTTGGCGGTGAAGATCTGCCGCAGCACGCCGAGGCGCGCGCCCTTCAGCGCGTCCTTCTTCAGCACCGAGGTATAGGTCTTGGCGATGTGGCCCTTGGCGCGCAGGGTGGCAGCATCACTGGAATCGATGCCGGCGATGGCGTCGAGCAGCAGGGCCATGTCGGTGACGTTGCGTGCCATCGGCCCGGCGGTGTCGCGGACGCTGTTGTTCGGCTGGATGCCGTCGCGGGATACCAGGCCGACGGTTGGCCGCAGGCCGGCGAGGGCGTTGTGGGCGGCGGGCATGCGCACGCTGCCGCCGGTATCGGTGCCGATGCCGACGGTGGCGAAGCTCGCGGCGATCGAAGCGCCGGTGCCGCCGGACGAGCCGCCGGTGGCGAACGCGGTGTTGTACGGATTGCGCGCGAAGCCCGGCAGCACCGAGTTGATGTTGTCGCCGCCGCCGTTGGTGAACTCGGACGTTGAGGCCTTGCCGAGGATGATGCCGCCGGCCGCCTTGATCTTGGCGACCAGGGTCGCATCACGCTTCGGCATCCAGTTCTTCCAGCCCTGGAAGCCGGAAGTGTTCGGCATGTCGTCGGCGTCGATCACGTCCTTCACCAGCACCGGGATGCCATGCAGCACCCCCTTGAGCTTGCCGCTGGCCTTGAAAGCCGCGTCGATGCGGTCCGCCTCTTCTAGCGCTTTCGGATTGAGGTTGATGATCGAGTTCAGATAGGGGCCCTGCTTGTCGTAAGCCTCGATGCGGGCCAGATACATCTCCACCACCTGGCGCGCGCTCAGCTCGCCCGAGCGATAAGCGGCCTGGATGTCGGCAATGCTGGCTTCCTCGATCTGCAGCGCGTGGGCGGGTGCGGCGGCGATCAGCGCGGCAGCGAGTACGGCGAGCAGGGACAGGCGGCGGTGACGCATTGAAGGTTCTCCAGTGAAGCGGGGCGGTCTTCTGAAGAGGACGGCCCGAGTCGGCATTGCCCCTACGTAGGGCAGCCGTTCGCTTGGGCGGCGTGAACACCAACACCGTCTGTCGATACGTTCTACACGATTTTGTTGACAAACGAAGTCAAACGTATACGATTGAATCCATCTACCGGAGTAAGCCTCGATGGCGACGCAATCCCACTCGATGGAACCGCTGTCCGTACGCATCCCCAGCGATCTGTATCTCTGGCTGGCGCAATTGCAGGTCGAAGGCGCAACCACGAACAGCGACAAGCTGCGTGTCCTGCTCGGGCAGCTGAAGCGTCAGCACGATGGCGCGTTGGACTACGTGGCCGCGAATACCTGGGCACGTGATCTCACGGGGCGGCTGCGTGATGCGCTGGTGCGCGTCGAAGGTCGGTCCGGGCGTCATTCCGAGGTGCTGAACCTGATCTTGGATCACCTCACAACCAGCCTTGCGCTGGTGGTGAGCCAGGTTCCGGAGGACGAGGCAGGCGCGGCCCGGATCGAAGAAGCACTGGTCCGGCGCGCTCTGGCGCTTGGCGAAGCGCTGCTGCGTCAGGCAACAACCGCTGCAGCCGCAGCCTTCGATCCCGCGGTGATCCGACGCCACATCGCGGCTACCATCGAACTCGCATCCACTATTCCTGGCATCGTCTCAAACGCTAGAGGAGCCTGACATGGCTGATTCTCTCAAGACTCGTGTAGGCCGCGTGATTGCTGGCGGTGTCCATTCCCTGATCGACCGCCTTGAAGACCAGGCGCCGGAAGCGGTGATGGAGCAGTCCATTCGCGAGGCAGACGCGGTGATCGACGACGTGCGCCACGAACTCGGCCTGGTCAGTTCGAACCGGCATCTGGCGCAACAGCAGCACGCGAGTCTCAACCGTCAGCATGAGAAGCTCGCCGAGCAGATCGAGACTGCGCTCTCGGAGATTCGCGAAGATTTGGCGCGTGCGGCCGTGGCGCGGCAGCTGGATATCGAGGCGCAGATTCCAGTGCTCGAAACCACCCTGGCCGAGCTGGCGCGCCGTGAAACCGAACTGAAGAGCTACGTAGCGGCGCTGCTGGCCAAGAAGCGTGAAATGAACGATGCGCTGATCGAATTCCGACGCAGTCGTGCCGCCGCTGCGGCGCTGCTGTCGCAAGGCGGAGGAAGTGCCGGCAGCAGGGCGGAACAGCGCATGGACAGTGTCACTGATGCCTTCGATCGCGTTTACGCGCGACAGACAGGTCTCAGCGGAACTGCACGCACCAATGGTCTGCAGCAGGCGGCCAAACTCAAGGAACTGGACGACTTGGCGCGCGACAACAAGATCGCCGAACGCATGGCACTGCTCAAGGCAGGAAAGGCATGACACTTTTCGCTGCAGCGGAAACCCTACCTTTCGGAATCGCATTCGCACTGATCATCGGCATCGCCATTGTCGAAGGATTGGGAATGCTGTTCTCGCTGAGTCCGAGCAACCAGCTCGATCAGCTGCTGCCGGAGATCGATGGCGACAGCGGTCTCGATCGGGTATTGGGCTGGCTGCATATCGGCAAGGTGCCGTCCCTGGTCGTGCTGGTACTTTTCCTGAGCGGCTACGCAATTTTTGGCTATGGCCTGCAGCTGGCGATGAATGGACTGTTCGGTTTCTATCTTCCTGCCTGGCTTGCGGGCTTCGTCGCAGTGCCTTCAGGCATGGCGACGGTACGCAGCCTTGGCGCACTGGTTGCGCACATCATTCCACGCGACGAAACCAGCGCGGTCAGCGAAATGACGCTGATCGGACGCACCGGCGTGATCTCTGCGGGAATCGCGCGTAGAGGTCTGGCGGCGCAGGCACGGGTCCGCGATCAGCATGGCCGCACGCATTATCTGATGGTCGAGCCAGATATGGACGCCGATGTCTTCGAGGAAGGCGCGCAAGTGCTGATCGTCAGGAAAGCCGGCGCGTTCTATCGCTGCATCGCCAATCCGCATCCCACCTTGCTGGTCTGATTCTTCCTTCGTCCTTCCCAATCGTTCAAGCGAGCCAATCCGAGATGGAAAATTTCGACAACATCGTCGTCGTTGCCAGCATTGCCGGCATCGCCCTCATCGCCTTGCTGACCATCGGCATCATCTTCGCGCGCCTGTACAAGCGTTCGACAAAGGAGACCGCGTTCGTTCGCACCGGTCTTGGCGGGCAGAAGGTGATCATGGATGGCGGTGCCATCGTGCTGCCGGTATTTCACGAGCGGGTGCTCGTGAACATGAACACGCTCAAGCTGGAGGTCGTCCGGCGAGAGCGTGAGAGCCTGATCACCAAGGACCGCATGCGCGTCGATGTGACGGCGGCATTTTTTGTCCGCGTGAAGCAGACCGAGGAAGCAGTGAGCATCGCCGCGCAGACGCTGGGCGCGCGGACGATGAGCCCGGACGAGCTCAAGGCCCTCGTCGAAGACAAGTTCGTTGACTCTCTGCGAGCAACGGCAGCGACGATGACGATCCAGGAATTGCAGGACAAACGCCGTGATTTCGTCCAGGCCGTGCAGAACGCCGTGGCCGAAGACCTCGAGAAGAACGGGCTTGAACTCGAGTCGGTGTCGCTGACCAGCCTCGACCAGACTGACAAGCAGTTCTTCAACCCGAACAATGCATTCGATGCCGAAGGCCTGACGCGCCTGACTGAACAGACCGAGGCGCGTCGCAAGCAGCGCAATGACGTTGAACAGGACACCGAGGTTCTGGTACGAACCAAGAACCTGGAAGCTTCGCGGATCAAGCTCACTATCGAGAAAGATCAGGAATTCGCGTCGTTGTCGCAGAAGCGCGAGATCGAGAACACCCGCGCCGAACAATCGGCGCTGATCGCAACCCAGCAGGCCGAGCGCAGCCGTGAGGCCGAAGCATCCAAGATCGAGGCCGAGCGGCAGGTCGCCCAGAAGCGCATCGAGGCCGAGCGGGAAATCAAATCGGCGGAGATCGACAAAAACCTCGCGATCCAGAGCCGTGAGATCGAACTCGAACGCAAGACCGAAATGCAGCGTGCTGAGCAGCGAAAGCAAGTCGAAATCGCGCGTCAGGACACGCAGATCGCGATCGCCAACAAATCGCGGGAGCAGTCCGATGCCGACGCGGCTGCCAATGTCGCACGCGCCGAAGCAGCGAAAGCGGAGGAAAGCGTGAACACCGCGCGTCAGGTGGCTATCGCCGAACGCGACAAGAACATCCAGCTGATCGAGGCTTCCAAGGAAGCCGAGCAGAACGCCATTTCGGTCAAGGTTTCGGCTTCCGCTGAGAAGGAGGCTGCGATGGATCGTGCCGAAGCGGTCACGATCGAGGCGAAGGCGCGGCAGGCCGCGGCTATCGCTGAAGCAGAAGGCAAGCGCGCCATCAACGATGCGCTGAACACGCTTTCGGCGGCGCAGATCGATCTGCAGGTTCGTACGCTTCTGCTGCAGCAATTGCCGACGATTCTGGAGCAGGCGGTGCGGCCGATGGAGAAGATCGATTCGATCCGCATCTTCCAGGTCAATGGCATGCCAGGCACCGGGGCATCCGGCGGTGGGCTGTCTTCGGGGGCGGGCGGAGGCCAGGGCGGCGGTGCGACGTTTCCCGAACAGGTGATGAACTCGGCGCTGCAGTATCAGCTGGCCAAGCCGATCATCGACGCCGTCATGAAGGATGCCGGTCTTTCCAACGAGGGCATCACCGGCGTCGCCGATTCGCTGTCCAACATGCTCAAGAAGCCAAGCCCGCCAACGCTGTAGAGCCGGCTGTTTGCACGCGCTTCATGCTGAGATGGCTGGAGCGACGGGTACGGTCGACGAAGCTTGCCGACAGCTAACCGGGACCTCGGCCCCGGTTACTTGCCTTATCGGGGCTTGTTGTTCTGAGGGTCCGAGTTGCTCAGGTAGGGGAGCGGTCCCGCCCCGCGTCTGAATCAGTACAGCGCTTCCAGCTTCCGAAATCTGCGTTGCCGTGACCGCGTGCCTGGAACGCAGAAGCGGCGGCTGGAAGAAGCCGCCGATCTGATCCCAGGGCTCATTGCAGATGAACTACAGGCTGTCACGCCGCAAGTTGCTCGGTACTACCGCCGCCGCGACCGCCGCCGCATCGCTCGGTCGCTTCGGCTCGGCCTTCGCCGCTGCCGGAACACCGGAGCAGTTGGTAGAGCGCTCCGTGGTCGAAATCGCGGCGATGATCCGCAGCAAGCAGGTCAGCGCCGTCGATGTGGTGAAGGCCTGCTACGCGCGCATCGATCTCGTCAACCCGCGCATCAACGCGGTGGTGGCGCAGTGTCGCGAACGCGCCTTGGCCGAAGCTGCGGAAGCCGATGCGCTGCTCGCCAGGGGCCAGATCAAGGGCCCGCTGCATGGCGTGCCGTTCACGGTGAAGGATTCCTTCGATACCGCCGGCGTGGTCAGCACCGGTGGCACGCTGGGCCGCAAGGACTTCGTGCCGGGCAAGGACGCCACCGTGGTTGCCCGGGTGCGCGAAGCCGGCGCCATCCTGCTCGGCAAGACCAACACGCCGGAGTTCACCCTCGGCGGCGGTGCCCGCGAAACCTTCAATCTTCTGCACGGGCAGACCTACAACCCCTACGGCGAAGGCTATCTGTGCTCCGGTTCGTCCGGAGGCGCCGGTGCCATCGTCGCGGCGGCGGGTTCGTACTTCGACATCGGCTCCGACTACGGCGGCAGCATTCGCGGGCCTGCGTTCGCCAACGGCATCGCCGGTCTGAAGCCCACCTATGGCCGCGTGCCGCGCACCGGCCATATCGTCGGTTACGGCGGGCCGTTCGATACCTTCCAGGAGATCGGCCCGCTGACGCGCCGCGTGGCCGATATCGAACTGCTGCTGCCGATCATGATGGGCCAGGACTCGTCCGACGCCGCGATGGCGCCGGTGCCGCTGGGCGCCTCGAAAGACGTCGATCTGAGCAAGCTGCGCGTGGCCTGGTACGACGACAACGGCAGCGTCAAGGTCAGCGGTGAAGTGCAGGCGATCATCAAGCAGTGCGTGGGCTACTTCCGCGCGCTGGGTTGCAAGGTGAAGGAAGACCGGCCGCCGCGCTTCAAGGAACTGGCCGACACCCGCAGTGCGTTCTCCGGCGCCGACGGCCGCGCGTTCATGCGTCGCCTGCTGAAGAAGCACGGCACCACGCAGGCCTCGCCCGGCTTGAACATCAGCGGCGATGCCGTGGCCAGCACCGAGTTCACGCGCCTCTGCGAAAAAATGGACGCGATCAAGAGCGAACAGCTCGCCTGGTTCGAGCAGTACGACCTGATCCTCTGCCCGGTCACCTGGCGTGCGGTGCAGAAAGTCCCCGCCGAATTCCTGAAGTCGCCGGAATGGGGCGCGGGCTACGGCGGCATGACCAGCGAATACAACACCACCGGCTGGCCCGCCGGCGTGGTGCGCGTGGGCACGTCGAAAGAATCCAAAGGCTTGCCGCTGGGCATCCACGTGGTGGCGCAGCCCTGGCGCGATGACGTGGTGCTGGCGGCGATGGCCCACATCGAAGCGCAGACCGGCGGCTGGATTCCACCGCCGCTGTGAACACCCCGCGAACCTCTATCCCGAATCAAGCCGAGCCCGCCATGTTCAAGCCTGAAACCGCTGTGCCTGCCGTTGCGCATCACAGCTTTCCCGAGCCGCGCAGCCGCCGCGAGTTCCTCGGCCTGGCCCGCGCCGTTGCGGCTGCTTCGGCCACCGTCGCCTCGGTGGCCGCACCGCGCGCGCTTGCCGTATCGACCGACACCAGCAACGAGCTGATCTACATGTCGGCGACCAAGCTCGCCGGCCTGATCCGGGCCGGCAAGGTGTCGGCCAGCGAAGCGGTGGAGGCCTACATCGCCCGCCAGCTGAGCGTCAACGACATGCTCAACGCGGTGGTCATGAACAGCTACGCCCGCGCTCGCGCCGAAGCGAAGGCGGCGGACAAGGCCGCTGCGCGCGGCAACTGGAT
>NZ_JAHFRY010000086.1:17122-21558 GCF_023266035.1 Nevskia sp. | reverse complement strand
CCGGCGGCGGTCTTCAACAGGTTGTAGGCGATGTTGGCAGCGTCGATGTTCGGCATCACCAGCAGGTTCGCCGGGCCTTCGAGCGTGGTCTCCGGCAGGATGCGCTTGCGCAGCGCTTCATGCGGCGGCGCATTTCCAGCTTGGCGTACTGCGCGGTCACGCCGTGGCGGGCCATCAGCGCGTGGTACTCGGTCCAGTACTGGTGGTAGCGATCGTCGTGCTGCGGATTGACGATGGTGATGTGGACGCCGGCCTTGAGCCGCAGGCCGTAGCGCTGGATGCGTTCCTCGATGACTTCCGGACGGCCGATCAGGATCGGCTGTGCCAGCCTTTCATCGACGATGATCTGCGCCGCTCTCAGCACCCGCTCTTCTTCACCTTCGGCGAACACCACGCGGCCGGTGCTGGCCGAGGCCTTGCGCGCCGCCGTGAACACCGGCTTCATGAAGGTGCCGCTCTGGTAGACGAACTGCTGCAGCTTCTGATCGAATATCGAAGGAGGACTTCCAGATGATCGATGAAGAAAAGCTTGGCGCGATCGAAGCACAACACCGTTTGATGGTGCTGCGAATGCAGCAGCCGGAGCAGGCGGAGGCAATGAATCGCTTGATGAGCCTGCCTGATGATGAGATGCGGCACGTGCTCGACAAGTACTACGACAGCTCACAAGGTCAGAAGGCGTTTGCGCCCGAATTGAAAGGTTGACGACGCGGATCGCGATGGTCCTTCCCGAGGCGACCGAAACACTGGGCGGTAATGCCGCAATCAAAGGTCGTCAATCCATCAGCCGCTCGTATGCCGCGGCATCCTCATTCCCGCCCGTCCGGTCCGGTCCGGTCCGGAGGGATGCCATAGAACATGAGGGGCCAGAGGTGGCTGGCCGACAGGCAGTAACCGGAGAGCGGGTGCCGTTCTGATAACGACGGTCGCGCCATCGGCAGCATCCGGGGATCGTCGGCGGGCCAGCCCCGCTCTTCGATCCATGTCATCAGCGATGCGATTTCCGCAACAAGCTGGCGGGGTTCAAGTCGCGATCCCGGCACGATCCGCAGGCAGTATTCGAGTTCGTCGCCGGCACGTTCGAGGCAACCACGAACGCGACGGAGACCGTCTTGCAGGTAGCGAAGGTCAGGGAGCAGGCTCAGTTGGGCGGCAAGAACCCAGGGGTCGATCGACGAGCGCCTGGTCCGCCGATAGTCGTCGACCACCTCGTCGAGCGGCATCGGCATTGACGACATCGTGATCAGTCCTGCCGAACGAGCGGATGCCCGGTCCGGCGCCCAAGTCTGGTCGACAGTCCCTGAATCCCCGCGCCACTGACGTCGCGCTTTTCGTCGTCCGGCTGCCGGTGTGTCGGTCTTCCGAACAGCCGAGACAGGATGTGCTGCTCAACCTTTTTAAACAGATCCTGCAACGGGGCATCGTCGGTCGCGATCACGACGCGGACTTTCCTTACTTGTGGCGACGCACCAGATTGTCGATGCGCGCTTGCGTTCCTTCAGCGGCGTAACCCTCCGACGTCTTCTTGATCCGAACGCCCGGACCGGCCGCCCGACGAAGTCTGCCCTCGACGGCGCTTTCCGCGGCTTTCTTCAATTCACGCTGGATCTGGCTGGTCGACGTGACCGCGCGTCCATTGATCTTCATTTCGATTTTCATGGGATGTCCTCATCAGCCCTTCGGGGGAAAGGGATCGTTGCCATACGTGTTCCGCTCGCGGATACGGCCGTTCTCTCCGTGGATCAACATCTCGGTGCCTTGATTGCGGGCGATGTCTCGGGCTGCGGCAACGGCTTCGCGCTGCGTCGAGTGAAAGGCAGGTCTCTCGCTGCAAGCCCTGTCCGAACGCGTATCGCCCGTCGTCTCCGCGCAAGCGATCAGCAAGTACGAGGGCGGCAAGATGATGCCGTCGTCTGCGGTGCTGGTAGGGCTCGGCAAGGCGCTTGGGGGCTCGCTGGATTTCCTGATGAGCAGTCAGGTCGCGGAATTGTCTGGCGTCGAGTTCCGCAAGCACTCGGGTACTTCGGCGCAGGACCGCGCCCAAGCCGAAGCGCTGGTCATCGAGAAGCTGGAAGACTATCTGGCGATCGAAGAAATTCTTGGCCTGAAAGAGCCGGATGACGCGTTTGCCGCCGTTCGGTGCGACGCAGTGCGATCCGTCGAGGAAATCGACCAGAAGGCACGTGATCTTCGACGTGCGTGGCAGCTCGGCATCGATCCTATTCCGAGCATGACCGATCTTCTCGAAGGGAAAGGCGTCAAGGTCATCGAAGCGGATCTTCCCGAGCGGTTCGACGGACTGGCCTGCGATGTGAAGCGGACCGGCGGCATGGCGGACACCGAGGTCGTGGTCATCTCAAGCCGGACCAACATCGAGCGTCGCCGTTTCAACCTCGGGCATGAGCTTGCACATCGGATCATCAGGGGCACTGCCGATCCGGAGAGTCTGAAGCTCGAAAAAGCCATGAACCGCTTCGCTACAGCGTTCCTGGCCCCGGCGGATCACCTTCGGCAAGAAGTGGGGGACCGGCGGCAGGGGATCCTTATCACGAGTTGATCCGGCTCAAGCGCTTCTATGGCATGTCTGCGGCCGCCATGCTGATTCGGCTCCGCGATGTGGGATTGCTGCCGGAATCCACCGTCGATTACGCCTTCCGGACCTACGTCCGTGCATGGCGGACCAGTGAACCGGAACCGATTCAGGACGGGCAGGGTTTGGGTGCTTTCGAGAAGCCGCTTCGTTTCGAGCGTCTTGTCTATCGGGCGCTCGCCGAGGACCTGATCTCACCCGTGCGCGCGGCCAGGCTGCTCAAGCTGCCGCTGGACCGGATCGAGGAGGAAATGCGGGGGCCGTTGGTCCAGTGACGCAAGACAACGCCCCTACCGTCGTCGTCAACGACGCGTCGTGCCTGATCGATCTGCGAAAGGCGAGGCTGCTTCATCTCCTGGTCCAGCTTCCTTTCCGCCTGGTCATTCCGTTTCCGGTCCGTGCATCGGAGCTGATTCGGTTCACACTGCAGGAATGGGCCATCCTCGACGCGGGAATCGAGGTGTTCGACCTGCCGGCGGAGTTGGTCGTCGAAGCCATCGCGGTCATGGCCAGGTTCCCCGGACTCTTGGCCAATGACTGCTTCTGCCTCGTCACCACACGCCGGCATGAGAACGCGATTCTTCTGACCGGCGATGGCCAGCTCCGGAGTGCCGCCAGCAACGACGGCCGCCGCGTGCATGGCGTGCTGTGGGTCGTTGATGAACTGCGCCGGCTGGCGCTATGCGACGACGCCGTGATCGTTCAGGCACTGGAAATTTGGCGTGACGATCCTGCGGTTCGCCTTCCTCTGGTCGAAATTACTCGGAGGTTTACCCGGTAGCCTCGCCATACAAAGGGCACAACTGGCGCCGGTCCGCCTGTGCGTTGGCGCCATAGAACGCGCGCGCTGCCGCCATGTCACTGCCCGGCAGCACCGTTGTCAGCCCACCGGCGCCAGCACCCTGTGTGCTGATGAAATGTTGTTGGGCCCCCATTGATATGGGGCTGCCGCCGGCAGAAGTTAGACAGCGCGCTTGGTCCCTTGCCTTTGTATTCGATATTAAGCATATTGAGTACGCGAACGCTCAAGGATCCTGCCATGCCGCAAACGACGATGACCGTTCGCCTGAACGAGACGCTGAGCGACTTCGTGGCGGCCAATGTGGGCGAGCGCGGTGCCTACGAGAACGTCAGCGAGTACATGCGCGACCTGATCCGCCGCGACAAGGAGCGGGTGGAGCGGGAAGCCTTCGACCGGCTCAAGGCCGAACTGGCGCAGGCCTATGCAGCACCCGACTCCGCCTACAGGCCGCTGACCGCAGCCGACGTGATCGCCCGCAATAAATCTTCCTAAGCCGGGCCTTTGTGTTCGTGAGCCAGATCCGCATCCAGGAAGCCGCCTCGTGGCGGCTGGACGAGATATACCGATATACGCGGGAGCGTTGGGGCGAGCCGCAGGCGGAGCGCTACATCACCGGCTTGTTTGATGCGTTCGACCGGATCGAGTCGCATGGCGTCGCTTCCAGGCCCGTCCCGGCCGAGTTCGGCGTGCAGGGGTTCTTCTTCCGCTACGAGCGTCACTTCGTCTATTGGCGGCGACTGTCCAACGGCGACATCGGCATCGTGACGATCCTGCACGAGCGCATGCACCAGATAGAGCGGCTGCGGGATGATTTCTTCGGGGAGCTGCCGCCAGGTATGGGGTCGGCCCCGTCGTAGCGATTTGTGGTTCGTCGATCGCGCCGATGGCTGCTCAAACCAGCGGATCGAGCGGCATCGGCATCGTCGGATCAGTCCTGCCGAACGAGCGGGCGCCCCGTCCGGCGTCCCGATCTGGTGGACAGGTCCCGAATACCGGCACTGCGCAGTTCCCGCTTTTCGTCGTGCTGTTGCCGGTAGGTCAGGC
>NZ_JAHFRY010000086.1:0-17112 GCF_023266035.1 Nevskia sp. | reverse complement strand
GACGTGTTGCTCGACTTTCTGGAGCAGGTCCTGAAACGGGGCATCGGTGGGTACGACCACGACTCGGATCTTCCGGTCCCGGTCCGCGCGTCGAGGTCTCGTCGATAGGTCGACAAGCCAGTCGAAAATTTCGACATTACCCACGCATTCGAACCGGCCATCGCCTGTTTCCCGGACGATGACCGGACGCATCAGTTCGATCGCTGCGAGGACGTCGCTGCCTGGCTCGATGTCCGGTCTGCGCGACAGCGTAGGCGCGGGTGGCATGCCCGACGGCCTGTCGATAAGGGCCAACGACACCGTCCGGACTGCCCCTGCCGGCATCCGGCTTTCCGGGGCTCGTTTCCGCTTCGAAGCCGGGGGTAGGGATGTGGTCATTGCTATGATTTTGCACAAATGACGACGAGTTGCTTAGATCGTCATCAATCCATCTCGCGGCTGCCAAAAATTTAAGTAATAGCGCTACAAAATATTGATTAAAAACGATTTATAAAGATGCGCGCCACTTGGAGCTGGATACTGCTATGCCCTCCGAAGGGCTTTCTTTTTCACGAACAGAGCTCGACGGTTTGATTGCCGTTGTAGTGGCTCTCAGCGCAGGCTCACGGTCTGATTTTTCCAGGCGGCTGACTGCCAGCGATAGAACAAGCTCAAGGCCTCTGGCCGATCAGCGCGCTTCTCGGTATTCAGCGTGTCGAGCTGTACGACTTCGAAGCTGCGCAGCCAACGACCGCTTACCTTGGCTTCCCGCGTTACCAGCATTTGTCGGCTGCCTGGCACCCAGCCGGCGAACTCTGCGTAACCGATACCGGGATCACTACTGGCTGGAGGCAGCACGTCGGCCGTCCAGACGTCCCCGGTCTTGCGGAACACCCACAGTTCACGCCAGGACGGCATTGGCTGCACCGCCAAGGTCAGCACCGTCGCATTGGCATTGATTGCGGCCGACGCGGGCCAGACGGTGGAATAGGTACAGCGCTTCACCAACGGCGATCGGGCGTCATGCTTGGCATCCGTGAGCAGCACGCAGGTTTCGCCAGGCTCGCCGGCTACAGTGGTGATGCCAAGTCGGGGATTGGGCTTGCTCTCGGGTTCCGCTGCCCAAAGCGAGGCGCCCACTCTCACGGCGGCCTCGTTGTAGACCGCCAGGTCCTCATCGGCGAGTTCAGCCTTGTTGATGGCGGCAAGCTCCTGCAAGGCGCGTTCGGCACTTCCTGCCGCCGGTTCACCTCGATGCGCGTGGGCAAAGGCGAGACCCGCCCAGACCCCGGCACGGCGTAGACGCACGCGGTTCTTCAAGGTGTCAGGCAGATTCTTGAGATCAACCTGGTCGAGCACCTCGGCGCGCCACAGGTCCAGTACCTGGCCTTGTACCGGCCCCAGATTCGGATCGACACAATCGTGCCGAGTCAGCGCAAGCGCGGCCCGTGCCCGTTGCTCATCGCTGGAAGGCAACGCCAGCACGCGGCGAAACGCATCGCCGTCGTAACAGAGCTGAATCTGCCCATCGCGTTCGAAACTGCCAATGACCACGCCGTAGCTTGCGGCTACTTCGAGCGCGGCAGCCAGCCGGGGGCCGTCGACCTTGCCCTGGCGCGCCGAAGCGCGTTGGGCGAGACGATCGGCCATGCTGCCGAGCGCATCGAAAGGCTCCGCGGTGATCGCCTCCACCGGCGCGGCCTTCAGGTAGGCCGCTGCATAGGCAATGCCGAGCGCTTCCTGTCCTGGGGCATCGCGCACGAAGCGAAGCACCGATAGCAGGTCCGGGGCATCGGCGGCCTCCGTCGAAATCGGCCGGACTTGGGTAGCGCGAACATAGCCGGCGCGTTCGCGGCGATGGTCGTAGACCTGAAGGTAGTCCATGCGCGTACCGCGGATTTCAAGCGCATCACCCTGCGTAAGTACCGTCTGCTGCTGCGCGGAATCGCGTGGCGAGACCCGCAGCGCAGCCTGATCCTGCGTCACGATCGCCAGGGCAGCGAGCGTAGAGAGCAGCATTAGCGGATCTCCCCATCGCTGACTTCAGCACTGACTTTTTGGAGACCCTTGCCTTCGCCGAGCAGCGCCGAGCCAATGAAGCCGCCACTGGCGGGCGACGGCGCAATGATCACCTGCACCTTGTCCGACAGCTTGTCGGCCATGGTTTTCTGAATCAGCAGCGGGTTCTTGGTCAGCAGCGCACCGTCACGCTCAAGCTGAGCGCTGGCAATCTTGCCGAGTCGGTCCTGCCGGTAAGCCTCGGCCTCGGCCAGTTTGACGCGCGAATCGGCCTCGCCCTGGGCCTCGATACGGCGCGCCTCGGCCATACCCTCGGCAGTGCGGATGCGCGAGACCTTGTCGGCCTCGGCTTCCAGTTGGCGCTGCTCGACCTGTTTCTGCTTGAACGGCAGCACGTGCTTCATCGCTTCGCTCTGCGCTTTCGCGGCGATGATCTGTTCGTTGCCGGCAGCTTCCGCGTCTTTCTCGCGGCGGACCTTGTCGGCCTCGGCTTCCAGTTCGGACTGCTTGACCAGCTTGTCCTTCAGCTCCAGCGTGTAGCGCATCTTCTCGGTCGCGAGTTCTTCCGCGAGCAGCCGATCCATGCCGGCGCGATAGTCGGCGGGCAGCGCGACTTTGCCGATCTGGACGTTGCGCAGCAGGATGCCGTCACCCGCCAACTCCGGCCGCAGGCTGTCCTCGATGGCCTGCTGGATCTCGGCGCGTTTGGTCGAGAAGATTTCCTTGACCGTGTAGCGCGTGAACACCTTGTAGATCGCACCCTGTACCGCAGGCTCGACGATCTCGGCCGCGATGTCGTCCGGCAGGCGCTTTGCAATGCCGACGATCTTTGCCGGATCGAGCGCATAGCGGATCGACAGATCGACACCGAGCGACAAGCCCTCCATCGATTGGAACGGCGCACGATCGTCTTCGCCCTGCGCCGGCCGATAGACCTGATCGCGCAGTGGAAAGCGGCGCAGATGGTGCAGGCCCGGCAGCACGATCACCGTGCCTTCGCCGAACTCGCGGACGGTACCGAGCAGTGCGTTGCTGCGAATGCCGACTTCGCCATTGTCCAGCCGCTGCATCGGCGGATGCCGGTACAAGCCGTAGGCTCCGGCTGCAACCAGTCCGACGCTGATGAGCTGTAGACGCTTGTCGCCGACGATCCGCAGCGAATGTGTTGTCAGCTGACCGATACCTCCGGCCGCGCGGCTCAAGCGTTCCTTTGCAGCCTGTGCGCCTCGCGAAATCCTGTTGCCCATGCTCCCCACTCCTCGATCGATGCCCGTTGGCTGGTGATGAGCCGGACGTTCCGCCGGCCCGGAAAGCAGTGCCAGCCGCGCCGCATTTCCGTGATGGCATCGTGCCGGCCGCTTCGCGGAGCACTCAATGCGGCCGTAGGGGCAGATTCGTCGTAGGGCGGAGACGAGGCTCCGGCGCCGGAAGAAACCTTCACAACCGGAAGCGGGTGATGCACTCGATAATGCGAGCGACCGGGACCCGTATCCCCGTGGAGCAAGGCATGCCGAGAGTCGCCGTCATCGAAGACGATCTGCCCACCAGCAACCAGCTCAAGGGCTGGATCGAGGCCGCGCGACCGGGTCTGCAGGTTGATCAATGGTTCACGCGCGATGCGGCCGAACTGGCGATTGCACGCGAGCATTACGACGTGATCACGCTCGATATCGAACTTGGCCGTGAACGTCATGCCGGTGTCGCGCTGATCAATGCGATCAACAAGCGTGGCGGCACGCCGGTGCTGGTGATCTCGGCGATGCCGGCGACGATCTACCGAAGCATCATGCGCGCGCTCGACGCCTGGGATTACCTGCAGAAAACGACCTTCGAGGAGGCCGATTTCGTCGAAACCTTTCTGGAAATCCTGCGTGCCTCGAAAGACCTGCGCAGCGCATCAGACGTTGCTGCCACTCCGCTGGACGATGAGCTGTCGCTCGACCCGCTACGTCAGCGCACGCCCATCTGGCGTGGCAGCCGCATCAATCTGCCGCTGACCGCCCAGCGAATTCTCGATGCGCTGTACCAGCGGCGCGGCGAAGTGGTGTCTTACGAAGACCTGTTCGAGGTGGTCAAGAGCGGCCGCAATCGCGACAACATCCGCAAGCACGTCAGCACGATCCGCGAAGCCTTCAAGGAGATCGACGCGTCATTCGACAGCATCGAGAACGTACCGATGCGTGGCTTCCGCTGGGTCAGCATTCAGGCGGCGGGACGTAGCCCTCGATGAGCTTGGACGCGCTCGGGCGGCGGCTGAATCCGGCGCCCTATCGCCTGCGGCTCCTGTTTCGTGGCGCCTTCCTGCTGCTGATCATCGGCGCGGTCGCCATGGCGCTGTTCCTGCTGCAACAGGAACAGCAGCTCAGCTATCGCAATTACGAAGATGGCCTGAACAAGAACGCGGCCCAGATCGCGGCGCGCTTGCGTCACCCTGCCGGTCAACTGGCACTGCTGAATCCCCCGCAGCCGACGGCCATCAGCGAGGCCGATGATTCAGCCGCGCCAACTCGGCTGCACCCGCTGCTATTGCCGTTCTCGGCGCTCGATTTCGACGACCAGAGCAAGGTCCAGCAGGCGATCGAGATGGCCGGTTGCATGGTCGAATACGCCAGTGATGACGAGGTCTGCGTCGCGATCGGCAACAATCCTTGGGCCGGTGGTTTCATCTACGTTGCAGGCAGTTTTGCGGCGGCCGATCTGGTCGAGCACGAGCGCGGCGATCGGATGCTGAGCAATGCGCATCGAGTGCGGATCAGTGTCGATCTGCGCGGCCGCCACTACCAATGGCTGGCGCCCTTCGAAGCCAGCGGGCCGGCTGATGCCTCCGGCCGCAGGGGGCGCCTGACGGGCTTCGCCGACAACGGTAGCGGCGAGTTCGCGTCTCGCCCAGTCAAGGACTTCCGCGGCTGGCTTTGGCAGGCGAGTCAATGTCTCGAGGAGCCACTAGCCACTGCGCCGACCCCGTGCAGCAAGCGCGCCTTTTTCTCGGTGCGTCTGCCGGTAGATGTGCTGCGCGATGCACTGTTCGCGGGTCAAGGCCGACCGGTCTGGCCGCCGGCCGACCTGAACCGGATCGACGTGCACGTCGAAGTGCTGCCTCCGGGCGATGGCCCGGCTCTGCTCGATAGCGCCAGTCCGCAAGCGACGCCGCCGTTCTCGCTCAATGATCTTGCGCCGTTGCTGTTGCCCGGCGAAACCCTGCGGATACGCAAGCTGACGCGTGAAGGCGCGGCCGACGTGCTCACGCTCGTAGGTGCCGACAACACGCCTGCACCTGCCTCGCGTCTGCTGGATCGCCTGTTGCGCCGCTATCTGTTCGATCGAGACCAGGCCCCGATCGAGACGCTGGAAGTCATCGCCACTCAAGCAGGGCGCTACGAACTGGCCTTGCGGGGCGACGTGCGCACGGTCAACAAGCTGATCAGCGTGGTGGCGACTCGTGTGTCCTGGTTCGTGGTCGCGATGCTGCTGGCGATCCTGCTGGCCTGGCTTGCGATGGAGATCGGCATCATCAGTCGCATCACGGTGCTCACGCGGCGTGCGGATTCAGTCTCGAAGACGGTCAAGGGATCAAACAGTCTGGGGCGACTCGATCTCAGCGATCTGCGCGGCGCCGATGAGCTCGGCGTGCTCGCCGGTTGCCTGTCGGATCTGCTGCAACGCGTGCAGGAAGACGTCGATCGCGAACATATCCGTGCCGAGCAGGAGAAAGACATGTGGCACGCGGTCGGCCACGAAATCATGTCGCCACTGCAGTCGCTGATGGCCCTGCATGGCGAAGGCGACAACGGCAGCCGCCGCTACATCGAGCGCATGCAACGCGCGGTGCGAGTGCTCTACGGCAGTGCCTCGCCGAGCGAGGCCTTTCAGTCGACCAATCTTCAGCTGGAGATCCTTGATCTGGGCAGCTTCCTGAAGCAGGTGGCCGATAATGCCTCCTGCATCGGCATTGACAGCGTGGCGTTTGACGATGCCGATGAGAAGGTACTCGTGCGTGCCAACGAACATTCGCTCGAGGATGTGGTGACCCATATCCTAGTGAATGCCGAGCGCTATCGAATCAGGGGTACATCGATTCGGATTCAGCTTGGTGTCAGCGATGGTAGTGCGACCATCGCGATCGCCAACCAAGGGCCGCATATCGCCGACGATCTGATCGACAAGATCTTCGAGTACGGGGTCTCGGACCCCGCAGACAGAAGCAACCGAAACAATCGCGGTCAGGGTCTGTTTGTCGCAAAAACCTATATGGCGAAGATGGCGGGGACGGTCACCGCGCTGAACGTCGCCGACGGTGTCAGCTTCGTGCTGAGTCTTCCGCGTGCGAGTGGCTAGGCTAGGCGAGGCAAAGGCTTAAGTGTCGTCATCTGTGACGGCTGCCATGTCTCCTGATCGTTGGCTACGCGTGGCTTGGCATCGTCGAATAAGATTTTGCCGCCTGTATGAGTTCCTTCCGTCAGGTCCGAGAGTGGGGATGAATTTCCATCCGGGCTCGAACTCCCGCCTCTGGCGGTAGGCGGGAGAGATCGGATCGCGCTGATGAGATTTCGGCGGGCTAGGAGGTTCGACGTCTTGGAGCGGGGCGGGCCGAAGTCGCTCGGTCCGCGAGGGGCGGAGTCGGAAAATATTGGTGATAGCCGATGCGGTTTAAATATTCGTCAAAACAACTAAATTGACATTATTTGTTTAAGCCAATAAATTGCGCGCAACGAAGGTTGGCGCGGCCATGGACTACCCAATTCGGTTTACCGATCAGATTCGCCATCAACTCCGCGCCCTGCGCAAGGCGCGTGGACTGACGCAGGCTGAACTGGGTGATCGCCTTGGCGTGGGGCAGGCGCGCATCGCGGAAATTGAGCGCTCCCCCGGAACTGTCAGCTTCGACCAAATGCTTCAGCTTTTGTCGCTATTGGACGTCAGCGTGGTGCTCAAGGACTCGCTGCCTGAGCAAGTCACGGGCGAGCACAGCCCTCAAGTAATAAAAAAGCTGAGCCGTATTGCGGTGCGAAACCCCCTGCGCGGAACTGCGACAGTGGGTTTGCCCCAAGAGGCGGGCGGAGAATCGGAGGGTGCTGCACGCAAAAAGCCGAACACACCCGCCGCGACCGATCTGCAAGTCCCGAGGAAGCTGAATGCGAGCGGGACGCCAACGCCGGTCCGCCACCGGGTCATCCAACCCAAGAAAGGCTCTTGGTGAGTGCGTCCCTTGCCGTCTGGATGAACGGCGAACGGGTTGGCAGTTGGTCGGTGGTTCGCGGGGTTCATGCCTTCCGTTATGCGGAATCCTGGCTACGTTCGGAAAGAGTCCGATCGCTGTCCCTTTCCCTGCCGATCACGCCTTCGCTGGAGATTCGGGGCCCGGTGGTCGAAAGCTATTTCGACAACCTGCTACCTGACAACGACCGCATCCGCGAGCGCATCAGTCGGCGCTTCGGTACACGGGGAACCGATCCCTATTCCCTGCTCGAAGCGATCGGCCGTGATTGTGTGGGGGCAGTGCAGCTGCTACCTGAAGGCGCGATGCCAGAGGGGTGGGACAGTCTGGCCTACGAGCCGGTCAGCGAGGAAAAGGTTGCAGAACTCCTGCTGGAGATGCCCACCGTCGGGGCCAACCACGACGACGATGCGTTCTTCCGCATCTCTCTCGCAGGGGCACAAGAGAAGACGGCCTTGCTGAAACTTGGCGATGGATGGGGCCGGCCTTTGGGCGCCACCCCAACCACGCACATTCTGAAGCTGCCGTTGGGGATCGTCGGCGGGACACGCCAGGTCGACTTGGCGAACTCGGTCCAGAACGAGTGGTTGTGCGCGCAGATCGTGGGCGAACTGGGTTTGCCCGTCGCATCGACGGAGATGGGGCAATTTGGCGGCCAACGGGTGCTCGTGGTCGAGCGCTTCGATCGCCAGTGGATGGACGACGGCCGCTGGATTGCGAGACTGCCCCAGGAAGACTTTTGCCAAGCCCTGGGTTATCCACCTCGCCATAAGTACGAGGCCGACAACGGCCCCGGGATTGCTCGGTGCCTCGGCTTGCTGGGCGGTAGCGATGATGCCCCGACCGATCGCCTGACCTTCCAGTTGGCACAGCTCAGCTACTGGTTGCTGGCCGCCACCGATGGTCACGCCAAAAACTACTCCATCTTCCTCGAGCAGGGTGACCGCTACGGGATGACACCGCTTTACGACATCATTTCGCTGTGGCCCTACTTTGGGGAAGGTCCGCATCACGCTCGGTGGCACAAGGCGAAGCTGGCGATGGCGCTGCGCTCAAAAAATGCTCACTACCTGCTTCACACCATCCAGGCCCGGCATTGGCATGCACTGGCAATGAGGAACGGCGGCGTCGCGGTGTGGGAGGCCATGCTCGGCCTCATCGAGCGGGCAGAGTCAGCGCTGCAGGCTGTCGAGGGCAGGTTGCCGTCTGACTTTCCCGGTGCAACGTGGGAGGCCATCGCGTCGGGAATTCGATCCCAGGTCCAAGTGTTCAGGAAGGGGCTTGAGGAAGCTTGAGCAAGCCTGGAATCACTTCGTCCGGATAACTTCCGGAATCGACGGATCTCGAAATCGCTTCTCCAACCTGGAGGCGAGATCGACGGCAGCAACCGAGGCTCTTCAGTGGCGATGGACTGTCTTGCCTTTGATAGCGAGATCCAAGGTCATGAGGCGAGAAAGGACGGCTATTCCGCTTCGTCTGGCGTCCAACGCAGCGCCTCGTCGAGAAGGCATATGTGGCCGGCGTGAGGGATCAGCGCCGCGATTCCGCATCATTCGATGCCGATCGCGATGCGTAGATTGCCAGGGGCGGCGATCACCGCCACGCCCGGTTTTCCAAGTGCCAGATCTCGTAGAAGTGGCAGCCACGGGCAGCCGTGCCATCGAGCCGCAGCGCCACACCGCTTGCTGTAGCAAGGCCCCGCGTCGCCAGGAGGGGTTCCGGCGGGACCGTGTCGTAGCAGATCAGCAACATCGGGCGCCGCTCGACGATCGCCAGACCCCATCAGGCGGAGGGCAGGGCCTTGGCTTGCCACGGCGCGGAGAAGTCTTCAATGCCCTGCAGGAAGTGGCTGTTGTCATGATCCCAGGGATGGAAGCCGGGACGCAGGTAGTTGAACCAGGGACGCGCCATCTTGCGCAGAAAGCCGATCTCGCCGAAGCCGACGCGCCAGAACTCACGCCAGCCCTTCAAATCGCTCAACTTGCCCTCGTCGCGCACGAAGCCGATGAACGCCGGGATAACCTTGCCCCAGAAAACGGCAGTTGCAACCACCAGGGTCAGGCTGCGCTCGACGTAAGCGCGCGGGCCGCGGCCCATCATCATCTCGTACACGTCGAAGGGCACGCCTTTGTGCTCGGTCTCTTCCAGCGCATGCCATTTCCACAAGGCGGCAAAGTGCTGTTCCGATTTTTCGATCATGTACGGCTCGCTCAGCAGGCCGTCGGCCATGATCGCGGTGATGTGTTCCAGGGCGATGGTCACGGACAGGCGGGTGGAGGGCGGCGCGCGTTTCTTCAGCCTTGTCAGGAGCGCCTTCACGCTGTCCTCGAATTCCTTGGCCGCTGGCAGGCGCTGAAACATCAGCGCGTTGTAGTCATCGTGCTCGCGGCCGTGCGTCGCCTCCTGGCCGATGAAGGCCGTCGCCGCTTTCTTCAGTTCGGGGTCCGTGATCTGATCGCGGTAGTGGCGCACGGCGTCGATGAAGAAGCGCTCGCCCACCGGAATCACCAGCGACATGGTGTTCATCAGCAGGGTGAAATGCACGCCGCCATCGAGCCAGTCGTGGATGCGCTCGGCCGGCGGGTTGAACTTGAGATCACGGCGTGTCGGGAGGATTGGCGTCTTGGCTTGCATGGGATGCTCCTGCGTGGTGCTAGATGGATTCATTGCTTGGTAAGGGACCCGCGTGACCGCGGGGCTGCCTCAGCAGACTTCAGGTCGACGTGACCAGCGAGGCTGCGGTGTCTTCATCCTCGTCATCCTGATGTTCGCTTCGTGTTGCCTTGCGCCCCAGCATTCGTGTTGCGGTGAGCGGATCGAAGCCTGCTTTCCTGACCGACAACCGCGAGCGATCGGCGAGCACGACCCCAGCGCAAACTTCGGCTTGCAGATCACGACCAGTGACGGCGCTGGCCGCGTGCATGCCACTGAGCATCGCGCCCACCGTGCCTGGCCCCCAGGCAGTGCTGGTGCCGGCCATGAACAAGCCCTTGATTACGGTCGTCACACCCGGACGGAACGGGCCGAACTGCGAGAGGCGCGGCTCCAGGCCAAAAGCAGCACCACCACTGGTATGGGTGAAGCGCTCCTGTGAGGCGGGCGAGCCCAGTTCGCTCCAACGCAGCTTCGCGGACGCGCCGGGGTAGGCCTGTTCGACCCGCTGCAGGAGGCCGTCGGTGATGATGGCCTTGATCTCCTGATAGCGCCCGTCGCGGCGATAGGTGCCGCGAGCGACATCATGTCCGTCGAAACCCCACAGGCGCGGGTCTGCCGGTGCCAGAGTCTGAGCCTCGATGGCGGCGTGTCCGGCCGGGGCGCTGCGACGATTGTCAGGATCTCGACGGGTCGAGGACTGCACGAAAGCCGGCATGTTGCGCGCGTGGTCCATCGCCCAGTCCATGGGGCGCCGTTTGGCCGCTTGGGTCAGGCGCCTGGACAAGCCTTGCTGCAGGCGGAACAGCGAGGTCGTGTCGTCCCAGTTGGGAATGACATAGAAGTTGCTGTTGGGGGTTTTGCCGACGTCGATTTCAATGCCGAAGAAGGCATTGATCAGCGGGTGCGACATCTTCCAGTTTTCGCTTCTCCTGGCCACCGAGGCCGGCAGATTTTCGTACCCGACAAGGTCGCGGTAGGTGCGCCTGATATCGCCTGCCGCGACGATGGCCGGAGCACGCAGAATCTCCCCATCCTCCAGTTGCACGCCCTTGACGGCGCCGCTTTCGATGACGATGCGTGCCACATGAGTCTGGGTACGAATTTCGCCGCCGTGACTGAGGATCACATCGGAGAAGCCGGCGGCCAGCATCTGGCCACCGCCCTTCGGATACCAGGCCCCACCGATGAGGTAGTCATGCAGGAAGCCGGCACGCAGTGCCACGGGAGCTGTGATCGGGGTGGTGGCCGTCGCCGCGTCCTGCACGGACAGTACGAGAAACGCTCGCGGGCTCAGACGGCATGCGGCCAGCAGTGCCGCATGCGGGACCATGGCCCATGCGGCCGCCCAGCCACAGCGCCGCGCGAACTGGATCAGGTCGGCCCTCGACGCGAGATTCATACTGCGATCCATGCTTTCGGAGATGCGGCGCACGACCGAGATGTAGAAACGCAGGCCACGTTCATCAGCGGGAAAGGCCCTCAGCAGATTCTCCAGGAAGCCATCCCAGTCCGATGGGACACGCAGTTCGAAATCCGGGCCGATGATGGTGTCGAAGCCGTCGCGATCCAGGGGCAGCCACTGCACGCGATCTTCGAGCGCCAGGCCTCGCATCAGCGAGTCCATCAAGCTGCCCTGTCCGCAGCCACCGATGTAATGGACGCCGCAGTCGAACTCCCATTGCTTCTTGCGTCGGAACACATGGGAGCTGCCGCCGAGGACCGAATAGCGCTCCAGCAGCAGCGTGCGCTTGCCTGCAGCAGTCAGATGCGCTGCGGCGGAAAGGCCGCCAAGGCCACCCCCGATCACGATGGCATCCCAGTGCTCTTGCGGGGTGGTCTGTGTACGGCTCATGGAAACCTTCTTGAGGGAACGGTGCGGGCGGTTAGTGGCGTCCCGACACCCCGGCAAACGACTCCGGAACGAGGAACTGACGTTGCCATTGAACGATGGCACTATTACAGTAAGTTCCAAAATAGAACCTTGTCAAGCTAGACTGGCCCTGACTTGGTAAACGCCTGATTGGAGAAAGGAAATGAAGTGGCGCGAACTAGACGGCACGTCTTGCTCGGTGGCCCGCAGCCTGGCCATCGTCGGCGATCGCTGGACCATCCTGATCCTGCGCAACGCCTTCCTGCGCACGCGGCGTTTCGATGATTTCCAGGCTCAGCTGGGCATCACAAGGCATCTGCTCGCCAGCCGGCTGGCGAAGCTGGTCAAGCTCGGGGTGATGAGCAAAGTCGCTTATCAGGAGCGACCGCCACGCTACGAGTACCGGCTCACCGAGATGGGGCGCGACTGGTACTCGGTGCAGCTCGCGCTGGTGGCTTGGGGAGACAAGTGGCTGGCCGGAGCGGCAGGGCCGCCGCTGGAGTTCCTGCACCAGAAGTGCGGCCACAAATTTCGGCCAGTCACCGTGTGTTCGGAATGCCGCGAGCCGCTAGACACGCGCGACATCACGCCGATCGCGGGTCCGGGGCTGCGGCCACCAGCCGCCGTCACCCCCTGAAGGCGGGCGGCCCGTTTGCCTGCCGTTGTATTTCCGGAGCGGCGCGCGCCTTGATCCGGGCCATATCCGTCATTCGGCGTGCCGAATACGGCAATCCCGAGCGCGCGGTTCAACCCGTGATCCTTTCTTCCGAAAGCAGACGTTTTGTGACCGCCCGCAGTCGGCGAATTCGGTTGAAAAACTCGGCTGTCGATCGCGGCGCCTGGAAAATCGGTCGCCGGCGGTCGCGACGATTCCATTCTGGGAGATGCGGCTTATAAATTCCGAGTTCAGACGGTCCAGCCGCGCGTGTTTCGACGATTTAGTCCGCGGCCAACTTTCCTGCTAAATATCCGCAGGACTCGCTTCAGAAAGTGCGTCGCTCCCATCCATGCCTTGAGCGTCGCGTAGCCGGGACCTCGCGCGTCATTGCCAGGTCAAGCATCGTAATCCTTGATCGGATCAGACTTGGTCTGGCGCGCGGGCCGGAAGAAGCCCAGGGCCTTGAGAACGACCAGGTTGAGGTACGGCGCTTTCTGGAACACCCGCATCGCCCAGCGCAGGCTGAACGGAAAGATGTGTTCGCGATAATTGCCGCGGATGGCGCGCACGACCTCGACGGCCACCTGTTCCGGCTGCAGGACTGGGAACCAGTTCGCCAGTCGCGGATACCAGCCGAAATCGGCGTCGTTGCGCTCGAAATAGCCGGTGTCCACCTTGGCCGGGCAGACCAGGGAGACGCCGATGCCATGCCGCTCCAGTTCCTCGCGCAGGGACAGCGATAGGCCCATCATCGCGTGGCGGCTCGAGGTGTAGGGCACCATGTAGGGAAGCGGCATATAGCTGGCCGGGCTGGTCAGGTTGACGATCTGACCTTCGCGGCGGGAGATCATGCTCGGCACCACCGCGTGGCAGGCGGCGATGGCGGCCCCGAAGGGCAGGTTGACCGTCAACATGGCCTCTTTCAGGCTCATCTCCGACAGCGGCTTGAAGGTGCCCGCACCGGCGTTGTTGACCAGGATGGCGATGGGTCCCATCGCCTCCTCGACGGCCGCCACCGTCCGGGCCACGGCCTCGGCGTCGCCCATGTCGCAGGGAAACACCTGCGCCTGCCCGCCCGCGGCGCGAATCTCGCCGGCGATCTTTTCGAGGCCTTCGCGACCGCGAGCCACCAGCGCCAGCTTGCAACCCTGGCGCGCCAGTTCCTTGGACACGGCGGCGCCGATGCCCATGGATGCGCCCGTCACGAGCGCGACCTTGCTTTGGATGTTCTTCATTTTCCCGATGCCCCTGTTTTGTTATTCCGGTCAGGCCGGCACTTGCGCGCGATTCGCACCGCCTTAGGCGGACGCCACCGGCTGCCGGTCGAAGATGCCGAGCACCGGCGCCCCATGGGCCCTCATGACGGGCTCGATCTCACGGAACAGAGCGTGGTACTTGTAGAACGGTACCCGCGGGAAGGCGTGGTGGATCGAATGCAGGTTCTGGCCCAGCCAGAACCACTCGAGAGGCTTCATCCAGCTCGGCATGATCAGGCTGTTGGTGTTGCGGTAGCGCGCGGAATCCTCGTAGGGATGGTGCGGACGAAAGGCGAACCAGTAGGTGGTGAAGACCAGGCCGAGCAGGTAAGCCGCGACGATCAGGACGAGGCCCGGCAGGAGGGGCAACATGCTCAGCAGCAGGATCCGCCAGGAAATCGCCACGCCGACCTCGGCACAGTAGATCGCCTTTTCGCGACGCGGTGCCGTTGCCCAGTAGCCGTGAAACAGGAAGGTGATCTGCACCCAGATGAACTGGGCCACAGCCACCACAAAGGCCCGCGGGCTGTCCGTCATCCCCTTCAGGATCCCATCAGGATCCTTGCCGGGCTGATTGGTGTAGCGGTGGTGGGTGAAGTGCTCAACCGTATGGGTGGAATACGGGACCATGATGATCTGCGCGCACGCGTAGCCGCACAGGTCGTTGATCCACTTTCGCCCGGCGTGATCGCCGTGGATGTTGCCGTGCGCCGCTTCATGCACCGGCGTGTAGGACATGTAGGTGGTTGCGGCGAAGATCACGAACGTGGCCCACAGCGGCATGACACCGGCTGCGAACAGGGCGATATTGCCGGCAAACACCATGAGCACGGCCGCTGACAGCGCCACCGTTCCCCAGGCGAAGTGCCCCATGTATTGGCGGGCGGCCTCGATGGCGCCCCGGTTCAATGCAGTCAGATTCTGTTCCATGCCACTCTCCTCTCCTGTCGGCGTCGGCCGTTCTGTTGATCAATGGGTCTTAGCGTACGGGCAGTAACCCCAGGCGTTGAGGGCCGTCTTGGCCATCCGCCGTGCATTTATGGCCACGAGCGGCGAGTTCTGTCACATTTTTTACATACCCGGGGAGCGCGATGGCCGTCGAGCCTGTCCTGCACAGCCTGACGATCAGTCAGGTTATCCTCAATTTCGCGGCAGACCGTGGGATTGACAGCGACACCTGCCTGGCCGGCACCGGCATCACGCCGGCGATGCTTCAGGACCCGAACGCGCTGGCCTCCCCTGAGCAGGAAAT
This sequence comes from Nevskia sp., assembly GCF_023266035.1. Lineage (GTDB taxonomy): Bacteria > Pseudomonadota > Gammaproteobacteria > Nevskiales > Nevskiaceae > Nevskia. The sequence continues at coordinate 2,208 of NZ_JAHFRY010000086.1, read as the reverse complement.
GCGCCTGATCGAAAACGTGATCCTCGCGCTGCCGGATGAGCCGGCGCCCGGCTTCGAACTGGGCCTGCGCTACAGCGTGTCGACTTTCGGTGTCTGGGGTTTCACGTTGCGCACCAGCCGGTCCCTCCGCGAAGCGATGGAGCGCGCCCTGCGCTACATCGCCCTGAGCACGGCCTACTGCGTGTTTTCGTCCGCGGTCGAGGGCGACAGCTTCGTCATGTGCGCCGACCCGTCCGGCATACCGGTCCAGCTGCGCCAGTTCCTGCTGGAACGTGACGTGGGTACGGCCCTGAACCTGATGCGCGAACTTCAGCTGACCGGCCGCGTCGTCCGGCACCTGGAGTTCGGCGGCCTCGACGGCGAGGCCGCCGACCGCATCCGCCAGCTTTCCGGCCTACCGGTGCGCTGCCAGGCCCGGCGCAATGCGATCGTCATGGATCTCACAGCGGCGTCGACGCCCCTGCCCACTTTCGATGAGCACCTAGTGCGCGTGCTCGAGGATCAGTGCCGACAGCTCCTGGAGCGACGCCAGATCGAGGGAGTCGCCGGACGGGTCCGCCAGCAGCTGCTCGGCGGCCTGGGTCTGGTCTCCTGCCTGGACGAGGTCGCGCGGACCTTGAACCTGTCGTCGCGCAGCCTGCGTCGCCGGCTGGAAGACGAAGGCACCAGCTTTCGCGATCTGGTCGAGGACACCCGCCGCCAACTGGCCGAACAGATGCTGGGCACGACCGACATGAAGCTGGACGAACTGGCCGTCCATCTGGGCTATGCGGACACCGCCAGCTTCACGAGGGCCTTTCGCCGTTGGCATGGCGTCTCCCCTGGCCAGTACCGGCTGCAAAGGAGCGGCTGAACCGTCCAGACTCCGGCGCCTCGACTCGTCAGGGCACAGCTTCCACGATCAGTGCTTGGCTGTCCTCGGCGTGGATGCGTGCGCAACAGGCGGCCCGGATGCCGGGACGCGCGATAGCTCTCGTTGCCGAGCCGATGGCCGTGACTGGAAGATCTCTGCTCATGGTCCGGGATACGGGCCAGTTGGGTTGTTTCTGCGCCCTTGTGAGCGAGATACGCGCCCCGCGCCCGCTCATCCCATTGCCAAAGTGCCGATCGCCTGCCTGATCTGACGAACGTTGCGCACCGGCGATACGCCGAACTGCCGGAGATATTCGCGGCTGAATTGCGAGGCGCTCTCGTAGCCGACGGCGAAGGCCACATTGGAGGCGCTATGGTCGCCAGTGAGCAACAACTGTCGCGCCTCCTGCAGCCGAAGCTGTTTCTGATACTGGAGCGGGCTGAGACCAGTAATCGCCAGAAAATGGCGATGCAGGCTGGCGCGGCTCATGCCACTTGCATCGCATAGCACCTCGATGCGCAAACGGGTGTTGTAATTGTCCCTTATCCACCCTACCGCTCGCCGGATACGACCTAACGCACCCCCGGGTTGGGCGATCTCACGCAACAGGCGGCCCTGCGGACCTTGCAGGAGACGATAGAGCAATTCACGTTCCGCCATGGGGGCAAGCACGGGAACGTCGGCCGGGGTGTCGAGCAACGACAGCAGGCGCAGCAAGGTGTCGCGCAGCGGCGCCGTCATCGGATTGATCGCGATGCCGATACCGTGGGGATCAGTGTCACGCACCTGCGGCATGGTCGACGCAACATCGGCCAGCAGCGCAGGGTCCAGGACCAAGGACACCGCGACATAGGGTTGGCCGTCATCGGCATCCAGGATCTGGCCGATCAGCGGCAGATCGAGGGCGCTGATGAGGTAATGCGCGGGATCGTAGCTGAGAAGATCGTCGTTGATCGCCACCTGCTTTGAACCCTGCAGAATGAAGCAGATCATCGAGCGGTAGAGGCATGGCGCCTTGGCGGTGGTCGCCTGCCCAACGCTGATCTCCAGGCGGGGGATCGGCGTGATGGTCAAACCGGAGGGCGCGTGGCGCAGCGCCAGTTCCAGATGCTGAATGAGATCGTCGGCCATGGTCAGACTATGCGATCGTCAGTCCGCCAAGGCAAATTCGATTGAGACAATCGGGCAAGAGCTTGAGCGTATCGGGCGGGCTTTTCGAGCCTGCCTTGCCTATCTTGGGACATCGGGAGGGCGCCTTAGTGGCGCTTCGCACCCTGACCATCCAACGAGGGCAGATCATGACCAAGCAAATCGCACTTATCACCGGCGCCAGCCGCGGCCTCGGCCACAACATG
>NZ_JAHFRY010000174.1 GCF_023266035.1 Nevskia sp. | reverse complement strand
AAACGTTCGTCCTCAACTGCCAGAGCAAGTACAAGTCCGACGAATCCTGAGGTAGAGCCGTGGCGAGTGAAATCAATCTGCAAGGGCTGATCGATCTCGCCCGGCTCTATTCCGACCAGCGTCCGGGCGGAGCGAATGCGTTCATCCCTGACGCTGGTTCGGGGTCGGCAACGACGCTTATCAACGGCGCGATTGCGGAGCTCTACGACCTGCTCGTGGCGAGCGGCGGACATGAGTACTACGTCAAGGACGCGACGATCAACGTCGTGCCCGGGACGAGCATCTACGCGCTGCCGACCGACTACTACCAGGCGCAGACCATCCACCTACCGTGGCAGTCGGACGATTGGGAGTACGTACAGCCGTTCGAGCAAGCTGAGCGCATGCGGCTGATGAACTTCCAGACCTGGGGACGCCGCACCCCGAAGGGTTACCGCGTGCAGGGCGTGCAGTCGCTAGCGAGCGGCTCGACGCTGACCTCGCAGATCGAGTTTCTGCCGGTGCCGACGACGACGATCGGTGCGACGCTGCGCTATGTGCCGGCATTCACGCCGTTGGTCAACCTAACGACCGACTTTTTCACGACCGTGAACGGCTGGCAGAAAATCATCGCCTTCAAGGCCGCTATCGAGATGCGCGTGATCGCCAAGCTCGATGCCAGCGACCTGATGCAGCTTTTCCAGCTCGAGCGCGACCGCGTGCAGGAGATGGCGGACAAGCGCGCGCAGGGGGCGACGCCGCAGATCGTCGACATCGACGCTTACCGTCAGTTCCCCGAGTGGGCGGCTGATCGGCGGTGGATCTGATGCTGAAGCAGATCCGCCAGTTCGTTACCGAGAATCTGCCGCTACTCAGCAAGCAGCTCTCTACGCTGGAAAACAACGTCGCGGCCGAGACGGCATCGATTCGAGCCGACACGATGCCGGGCATGCGTGTGCTCTCGTTCAGCGCGGCCGCTCCGCTTCGAAGCTTCACCGTCGGCCAGCTCGCGCTGTGCGACACGACGACGGGCAACCTAGTGTTGACGCTCGACCGGCCTGGGGTGCCCGGGTTCGCGACGTTCGCCAAGCAGGTGGCGGCGAATACTCTCACCATCGCGCCCGCCGGAACATCGAGCGGGGTGTCGGTGAAAATCAACCAGGCCGCAAGTATAGCAATCGCGAATGTCGGCCTTTATTGGCTGTATTTCGACGGCGTGAACTGGTTGGTAAACAGCTGATGGGCGACCCGAAAGTCAAGCTTACGGCCGCCGTCTTCGAGCAGGGCCAAAACGAGGGCATCGAGCGCACGGTGCTGCCGCTGCCTCAGCTGAGCGCGGTGTCGAACGCGCGCATGCGCAAAACCGGTCGCTGGGGGAAGCGCTGGGGCCACACGGCGATCAGCTCGACCAATCTGAGCTCGACGGCTGGAAAATACCGCTGCCTGGGGCCTGGATTCGCGATCGTTGACGATCAGTGCAACCGCTACGACCGGACGGCGGGCGCATTCGTGGCCGCTTCCGCTACCGCTTCCGCCAATGCCGCACAGGTTCCGGGCGCGGTGAGCGGCTGGCTTCCCGATCGCGCGTTCTTCCCGCTCACCGTCAAGGGACTGCAGCTGAAAACGCCATGCGCCACGCTGTTCGCACTCGGCTATCTGTGGACCGTGGGGCAGGCAACTGACTCGACGGCAACTGATCAGCAGCTGCGCATTTCCGCCACTGATCCGAACGACCAGACGCTCGTGTTTTTCTTCGAGCTTCGCGCCGTGGTAGCGGGCGCTGGCGGCATCAGGTGGCCTCGGCTCGTGCTGATGGGCTCGACGCTCGCGCTGACCTACTACGACTTCAGTACGACCAGCATCCGGGGGCGCGTGCTGACGACGCTAGCGGGCGGTTTCGGTGCCGAGGTCGCCATCACTGGCGCCGGTATCCTGTCGTACGATGTGACGCCCTATTCGGCGACGCTATGCCTGTTTGCCGTCAGTCGAGCCGGCAATAACATGGACGCTGGAACGCTGACCACGGCGCTGGCGGTGAATTCGACGTTCAATTTCGTCGAGGCGAACCCCATCACCGCGATCTCGATCGTGGGCTCGCCCTCGACGCCGGTTTACGTTGGCTACAACCTCGCCGCCATCACCACGAGCAAGGTCCGCGTCTACACGACCGGCTTTGGTGGCGTGACGGGTACGGCGACCATCAGCGCGGCCGACAATGCTCGCCCGCTGCTCGTACTGCTGCCATCGGGCGACGTGCGGACGGTCCACGCGATCAAGGCTACCGCGGTCGTCCCATTCGTTGCGCAGTTCAAGATTCGTGACGTGTCGACGGGGGCAGTAGCGGGAGCGAACACGCTGACCCAAAACGGCGCCGCTCCGGCTGCGGTCCCCTTCGCGATCGGGGCGACCACCTATATGTGGTGCCAATTGATCGTCAGCCCGGTTGTCGCAGGTGCGGGAGCTATCGTCAACGGCGGCGCCGCGACATTGCTGCGGCTGCCTGCGCCTGCGTCGATGACTCCGGCTGGCATGCTGATGGCCCCGATTGAGCTGTCGGCGCAGGACCTGATCACCGGAGCCGACTCCACGACGGGGATGCTCGAGCTCGCGGGGCTGCCCGGCGTCACCCAGATCGGAACCGGTGCCACCTACGCCACTGTGATCCCGTCGCTGTTCGCGATTCCCAATGGCGGAGTCCTGACCAGCCACGAATACCGTGTCATACAGACCACACACTACACCGACGTAGCGGCTCGACGCGGGCTTCAGAGCTTCCCCGCCGATTCCACGCAGTTCGTGCCGATGGGCGCATTTACGCGCGTTGATGATCGCGGCCCAGTCGAGGAGGGATTCGTGCATGCCCCGCAGCTGGCAGTACCGGTACCGGGCGCAGCGGGGGCGCTGACGCCTTCGAAGACCTATTACTATACGGCGATATTTCGAAGCCGGTCGGACTCCGGGCGTTCCGAGCTTTCGGCGCCCGCTACGCCGGTCAAGATCCTGATGGGCGGCGCTCAAAACTCGAACACCATCGCCGTCACGTCGCTGCTGCTGTCGGCTCGCAAAAACTCACAGGTTGAGATCTACCGCACGCTCGCGGACGGGCAGACGTTCTACCTATGCGCTGTCCTCCCGAATGACAACTCGGCCGCGTCGCTCTCGTTCGTGGACGCCATCTCTGACGTTACTCTCGCTGTGCAAGCGGCGCTCTACACGCAGGTCGGGCAGCAGCTCGCGAATGGCTTTCCGCCCGCCTCGCGCTTCGGGTGCTCGGGGGCTGGGCGCGTGTTCCTGGCGGGTCAGATCCGCCCCGACATCGTGACGGCCTCGAAGCTTATCCAGGGCGACCAGTCGCCGACGTTCTGCGATGGCGACGCCTTCAAGGTGGTGCTGCCGTCGCCCTGCACGGGTGTGGCGTGGATGGATGCGCTGGTCACGTTCACCGCGGAGGGCATCTACATCAGCAGCGGTGAGGGGCCGACTGACGACGGCGTGGGGGACTTCGGCTCACTCGCTCGGCTTCCGTTCGCGCTCGGGTGCATCGAGCCTCGCAGCGTGATCACGGTCGACGAGGGGACGTTTTTCCAGACTTCGCGAGGGCTCTACCTGCTGCCTCGCGGGTTCGGTACGCCGGTAGCCGTTGACTCCGTGATGGACGACCTCGCCGCCAACCCATTCGTTACTGGGTGTGTGACGATGACGAAGCCGCTCGAGCAGTCGGTGCGGTGGTCCTGTGTTGCTGCCGCCGATGCCACCTTTGGCGTTCAACTCGTCTATGACCTGGTGCACAAATCCTGGAGCGTCGATACCCTGACTGATGGCGTCTTGTCGGTGTTCGCTCCTACTTGCATGGGTAATTGGCTTAACTCCGAGGTCGCCATGGCAAGCAATGCGGCGCAAAGCCTGCGAGTGACGAACAGCGCGTTTGACGACAACGGCTCGGCTATCCCGATGTTTATTCGCACGGGTGACATCCGCCCGTTTGGCCCGACCGAGCAAGGTAGCGTTCAGCGGCTCTCGACACTGCTGGAGCTGCGCAGCGCGTGCTCCGTGACCGTTGGCAAGGTTAGCGATCGCGGTACCGCGCACAACGCGACGCGCGTGTATACTGGCGTCGGTCCAGACACCACTCCGGGGCAGCTCAGCACGCTACTGACCGACCTTGGATCGACGGAGCAGCGCTCAATCAGCTCGCTCCGGGTGGAAATCAGCGAATCGAGCACCACGGAAGGCGTTGCGCTGATCGCTATGGCATTGGAAAATGGTGCACCGGAAGGCGCGCGGCTCAACAAGCCCGCAGATCGGATTGTTTGATGGCTGACGACAATGCACAGAGGTTGCTGGCGCTGCAGCAACAGGCGGCGCAGAACCGTGGCGAAAACGTGGGCTCGACCTCGCAGAATCTGAACGGTGGCGCCGCTCTCGGCGGAGCGGCTACGGGTGCAGCGGCGGGTGCGGCGCTGGGGCCGTGGGGCGCGGCGGCTGGCGGAGTCATTGGCGGCCTAGCCGGTCTATTCAGCGGCGGCGACAACTCCGCCCCGCAGGCCCCATCCGCACAGTTCGCGGCGGGCAATGGCTCCGACTTGACGAATCACCTGGCGGCGCTGCAGTACTCCGAGGGGCTCAGTCAGCAGCAGGCGCAGAATGCGCGCGAGGCTGCGTTCTACAACCAGGCGAACGGGAATTTTGATATCGGCAACGCGGCACAGCTTCGCGGGCCGCAACAGATCGAGGCCAACCAAGCGGACCAGCAGCGGCAGTTGCAGGCACTTGGCGCCACGAACGCTAGCGGCCAGCAGATGACCGATACTGGCAACCTGCTCACCCAGATGGGCACGGCTCCGCAGGGCGCGAGCTATGCCGAGGCGCAGCTGCGTCAGGGGCAGGACGCCGCGATGGCTCAGCAGCTCTCGCAGGCACGATCGGGTCGCTCGCTCGGATCGGGGCAAGCCTCGATGAATCAGGCCATGTTCAACAACGCGGCGCTGAACCAGCAGACCAACCTAGCGGCAGCCAATGCGCGGCTGCAGGAGCAGCAGAACTACAACCAGTTCCAACTCGGTGCACTGCAGGGCGCGGGCAATGCCTACGGCGGAGCGGGGGCGCTTGCGGGCCAGGCCGGCAATCAGTCGACGGCGATCCGCAGCGGGAACGAAGGGCTGCAGGCGCAGAATGCGGCGCTCGGTCAGAGCCAGCAACAGATCAACAACCAAACGACAGGGCTCTACAACCAGCTCGGTGCGCAGCAGCAGGGCCTCGGCATGCAGGCCAATCAGCAGGGGCAGAACGCCTATCAGTTCGGTCAGCAGCAGGGTCAGAACATGCAGACGGCGCAGCTGAACGCGAACCTCGGGCAGGCCACCTCGCAGACGGCTACGAACATCGCGAATCAGAACAACGCGAACACGCATCAAGCGGCAAACATGAATATGGCGGCGTCTGGCCTTGGGGCGGTCGCCAATGCTGCCGCGAATTGGGATAGCGGCGGCGGAAGTTCGAGCAGCTCAGCTTCGCCTTACGCGAACATCACCACGGCCAGCCATTACACTCCGAGCGGCGGCGGAGACTTGTCCAGCGATGAGCGCGCCAAGACCAACATCCGCGCGCTGGGTGGCGATCCGGCTTCGCTATCGCCGGTCTCGGTCGCTTACAAGCCCGATCAGCCCGGCAAATACGCTGAATTCGACCCCAAGACGGCGCGCGCCTACGAGAATTTCGATCTGCGCGCTGCCGCTGGCAATGCCGACCAGAGCCAGCTCGTCGATACCGACACCAACAAGGTCGGCGTGACTGGCGAGGGACCGAGCAATGTCGCCAGCTACTATGAGACCATCAACGCGCTGAACAACGCCTATCGCGGAAGCCAGAGCGCCCCCGCTGATGTGCTGAATCATGTGGCCGGCGCTGGGGCTGGCCCTAGTGACTCGCAGGCAGCTGTGCTTGCGGCTCTTGGTCGACCGGTGACTCGAGCAGTGGCGCCCTACACCGGCGCCGTGCGCGACCTGGAGCCGAACACCACTGACCAGATCGGCCGCTACCGAACGACCGCGCCGCTGACCACCTTCGACCGCGAGAAAGCGAAGGCGGCTGCCGCGCCGGCCCCGATAGCGGCGCCTGCACCTCCCGCGAATTGGGGCGACGTGTTCAACGCGCCGACGCTCGATCCGAGGGTGCAAGCCTACCTGAACGGCTACAGCGCGCAGGCTGCTCCAACACCGACCCCACAGGTGGTAATACCGCAGAAGGTTGCGCCATATGAGGGAGTTGCCTATACGGGTGGCGGCGATCATACCGTGAGCACGGTTCCGGTGGTGGCTACGGGCAACGGCAACCACACCGTCGCCAAGTCGAAGCTCATCTCCACCGGAGGCGGCAATCACACGATCATGTCCGACATCGGTAGCAAGACTGCGGTCCGCGGGCTCGACGGCGGCGTGCTGTCCGACCAGCACAGCAAGAGCAGGATCCGTGAGCTCGAGACGCAGCTGGCGGCGCTCAGCGCTCCGCAGCAGCCCCCAACCGCGAGCTTCGCGCCGCAGGCTCCCGACTACGCGGCCCTCGATGCCGCCTATGCTCGCCAGCAGCAGCCGCCCGGTGTCGACTTCCGCAACGCTCACGGCTACGAGTACGAGTACAAGGATCCGAAGGCTGTCGGCGCCGCCCCTGGTCGGCAAGTAGGCACGATGGCGCAGGAGCTCGAGCAGACCAGCGCCGCGCCCTACGTGCACGATACGCCGCACGGCAAGCAGGTAGACACCGCCCGGCTACCGCTCGCGCTGGCGCCCGCCATCGGCGAGACGCAGACGCGAGTGGATGAGCTCGAGCGCCAGCTGAACGCGCTGCAGGGCTCGGGGCTGAGACCCTACGCGACGCAACCAGGCTTTGCCGATCCAAGGGCGTACTGATGGCCTATTCCCTGCGAGCTGACGGCCTGACCGATCTGCATCTGCCGGACGGCACCGTCATGCCCATGGCTCTGCAGCCTGCCGATCTGGAAGCGATGGGACATCAGCAGATCCCGGCTGTTCGCCCCCCGTCTCCGCCGCTCGCAGTGGCTGGACCGGGCGGCGGGGATCCGCGTGACATGGCCGGCGGCGCGGGCGTGTTTGCTCGGCCGCGCATTGCCACCGACATGGCGCAGGCAGACCGCGATCTGCAGGAGCAGGCGAGCCGTAGCGAGAATACTGCGCAGCTGCGGTCGCTGCTCGAGCAGTCGCCGCAGTCGTACCCGAAGGCTGCGCCCGTCTCCAAGTTCGATGTGCCGCTGCCTGCCTCGGCTAAGCGCGGGCCCGACCTGGCGCCCCATTCGGCCCCACGTGGAGCCGAAGCACCGACACGCGACGATGGTATTCAGCTCACCCCCGAGCAGGAGCTAGCGTTCCGCGAGGCTGCCGGCGGCGGTGGAGGTGGTGGTGGCCGACCGGGACTCGGCGTCAGCAGCCGACACGAGAAGTACACGACTTACGGCGCCGTGCCGCGGGAGCTATCCGACGACATCGCCCAGCGCGAGGAGTACAACGCGCAAGATGCAGCCGTCCACCT
>NZ_JAHFRY010000240.1 GCF_023266035.1 Nevskia sp. | reverse complement strand
GGTATCGGCGCGAGACCATGGCCCTCATCCGCCGCCAGCCTTCAGGCGTCGCGCGGCACGCCGGCTCAACGAACCGTAAAGCAGCAGGGTCGCCAGTACCGCGAAGATCAGTGCCAGCGGCGTCATCAGCCAGGGCCGAGCGGCCAGCCAGTTGCGGAACTCGCGATGCCAAGGCAGTTGGCCGACGCCCCATTGATCGCCGAGCTGATAGCCGCTGACCAGGCCGCCGCGCAGCAGCGAAACATCGCCGACCACGAATTGCCGGCGCGCCGGATCGATCAGGGTTTCGGCGACGCTGAGCAGGGTCACTTTCGAGCCCGCGGTCAGCCAGACGGCGGATTGCGAGCCGTACGGCGAACCCGCACCGATGATCAGGCCCAGTTCGCCGCTGCTGCCGGTCAACTCGCGGCCGGCGTAGGCGCGAGCGCCGGCGATATCGCGTCCAGAAGCCCAGGCCTGCAAGCTGTCGACCGCGCCCACCGGCTTCAGGCTGATGCTGTCCGGGGTCAGTACCAGCGGCAAGGTGTTCAGCCAGCTTTCCGGCATGTTGAGCTGCAGCTGGCGGCCGATCATCAGCACATCGCGATCGCCGTGGCTGGCACCGCTACCGATGGTGTCGACCAGGATGCGCAGCGCCGGCGCACCGGTGATCTGGCCGAAATGGCCGGCAACCAGCAGCGCCGCCGACAAGGCGTCCTCATCGACGGTATCGGGCAGCAGCATCACCGTCTCGCTGAAATCCGACTGCAGCGAGAACGGCAGGCCGGCGTCCCGGAAGCGGCCGAGATCGGGCCAGCGCGCATAGCGACCGTGGCTGGCGAAGCTGATCGTCGACTCCGGGTCCACCGAACCGCCAAGCGCATCGGCCTGGAACGATTCGCAGGGCTTCGCGGCGATGCGCCGGAACTGGTACTGGAAGCTCAGCCGGTTGTTGGACACGATGCGACCGGCCGGAATGCTGATCCGGGCACGATCGGGTTCGATGCGGGCGTCGCCGGTCGCGGCACCGCCGCCACCGGCCTTGGCCAGGATCGTCGAAGCCACGAAGTCGCCGTTGAGCAAGGTGCTCAGCGTCGCACCCGGTGCGGTGATCGGCGCGTAGCGATAGCTGACATCGATTTCGGCGCCCTCGGCGTCATAGAACCAGACATCGGGCGGCAGCCGGAAGTCATAGCTGATCGGCCCCGGCGTCAGGCCACGGACGCTGGTCGGGCCGCTGGCCAGCTTGCCGAGCGGTGCCGGGAATTCCGGATCGAGCCAGCGCGGGGCGGTGCCGCGCGGCGGCACCGGCGGCAGCGCCAGTTCCACGATCGGTGCCACTGCGCCATCGAGCGAGGCCATGCCCAGGCTCAGCGCCTGCGCCGCGCGAACCAGGCCGGCATCGTCGGAGGACTCGAGCACCAGCAGCTTGGCGCCCGGATCATCCGGATGGTCGACCACGCGCAATTGCTCACCGTTCGGCACCGGCCCGAGCTGGGCTTCGAAATCCTTGCCGCTGCGCAGCACCACGGCATGGCCGCGGGGCAGCACGTTGCCGTAGCTGACCGGGAATTCTGCGCCGCGATAATCGGCCAGCGCGCCGAACCAGCTGGCGGTGATCGCGGCGGCAGTCATCGCATCGCTACCCGGACGCGCGACGAAGGCGATCGGCAGCCGCAGGCGGCGTGGATCGTTCGGTTCGAAGAACGGCCGCGGCAGGCGCGACAGGTTCGGCGGCTGCGGCAGCTCAGCCAGGGTCAGCTCCAGAGTCGACTGGTTGCTGATCAGGCTCCACAGGCTGGTATGGGTCGGGTCTTCGCATTCGCGCTCGGTGTCGACGTAGTGCATCACGCCATCGAAGCGGATCTGGTTGAACTCCAGGAACAGCGCCGGATTGATGTCGATCACCCGCTCGCCGCGAGCGGCGGTCGCCGGATCGAGCAGGAAGGTGTCGACGACTTCGTCGTTGACCAGCGCGGTGAGGCTGGAAAAGCGGCCGACCAGCGACGGCGAATGGGCGTATTTCAAACGCAGCTTGGCGGCGGTGACCACCTGATCTCGGCGCAGCGGCACGGCGACGCAGGCCTGGGCGAACACCGTCGACAACCGCATCGGAAAGCCGACGCCGAGTTCGGCGAAGCTCAGCACGCGCGTGGTTTCGTGCACCGCCCGGTCGGAGGCTGCTTTGGCGGACGCGGGCA
>NZ_JAHFRY010000085.1 GCF_023266035.1 Nevskia sp. | reverse complement strand
CGTCTCGGTGAACTCGTCGATGTTGGCGCGGGTTCCCGGGCCAGCCGACTTGCTGCTGATCGAAGCGACGATCTCGGCGTAGTGAACCTTCGCGACCCTGGACACTGCGGCCACGATGGGAATCGTCGCCTGACCGCCGCAGGTCACCATGTTGACGTTGGGCGCCGCCCGGTGGGATTCGAGATTGACCACCGGCACGCAGTACGGGCCGATGGCCGCCGGCGTCAGATCCACCATGCGGATGCCCGGCTTGAGCTTGCGCAGGAAGGCGTCGTTCCTGACGTGGGCGCCGGCGGAGGTGGCGTCGAATACGATGTCGATCTCGTTGAAGATCGGTAGCCGGGTCAGACCCTCAACGCCTTCGTGCGTCGACGCAATGCCGAGGCGCTGCGCGCGCGCCAGACCATCGGAAGCGGGATCGACGCCCACCATCGCGCCCATTTCCAGATGCTTGCCGTGGCGCAGGATCTTGATCATCAGATCGCTGCCGATGTTGCCGGGGCCAATCACCGCACATTTGATCTTGTTCATCTCTGTCCTCTATTCCGGTGTCGGCGTGTCGTATTCGAATGCGGCGAGTGACCCGAGCCCTTCGGGGTCGACCACGGGCTGGTCTGCGAGCGAGGCCATGAAGCGTGGGAACTCTGCATCGGGAATCTCCAGCGCGTCCCTCCAGAACTCGCCTTGAATCAGGAGGTCGCGACACGCGCTCTGTTGTCGTCTGTTCAAGGCTTGCGCCTCCATCGATCCAGCATTCCGTCCCGAGGCTTCAGATCGCCATGTGCTTCGAGGAATCGATGCCCAGGTCTTCCATGATCTTCATCGCCGTGGCTCGGCCGCCGCCGGTGATGGCACCACCCGGATGCATGAACGGCCCGGTGAGATAGAGACCGTCGGCACCTGGCACCGCGTATTGCGCGAGGCGCGGAGTAGGGCGGCGCCCCATCAACTGATGCTGGAACATGCCGATGCCCATGAAGTCGCCTCCGGCGAACGACGGCGACCATTCGTTCTGATCGGCCGGCGATTCCGACATGCCGGCGATGATGTTCTCCGGCCCCATGTTGGTCGTGTACTTGCGGTACTCGTCCATCATCCACTCGCGGGTGCGCTCCGCGACTTCATGACTCCAGCCGCCGTCCTTCAGCACCTTCGGCGCGAAGTTGAAGAAGTACAGCGTGTGCTTGCCGGCTGGCGCCCGTGAGGGATCGTGGACGGTCATGTGGGCGAGGATCGCAGCGAGGCGGGTCGGCAGACGACCGGCGCCGACATCATCGAACACCTGCTTCATGTCGGCGAGCTTCGAGGGCACGGCTTGTACCAGCAGGGCGTCGTTGACTTCTGCGCACTTGTACTTCGGTGCGTCGTGCAGCGCCCAGTGCGTCATCACGCCGCTGTGGCTGGACAGTTCGCAGCGCCGGGCTTCGGCGACCATGTCCTCATCGAGTCCGGCCACCATGTCACCGAGATGATGCGGATGGATGCTGCCGATCACCGCCTTCTTCGCGAAGATCTGCTCGCCGTCGGCCAGCTCGACACCCTTGGCCTTGCCGCCGCTGACGAGGATCTTCTTGACCCAGGTGTTGGTGCGGATCACGCCGCCGTGGTGTTCGATGCACTTGCCGAGCGCGTCGGAGAACGCCTGCACGCCGCCGTAGACGCCGGACTCTTCCTGGGTGTGGGCGACCGCCGTCGCCGTGTAGAACATCAGGCCGGTGCCGCGCGCTTCCGGATGGAGCAGGAAGATGCCCATCCATTTCATGAAATGGATCTTGACCTTCTCGCTCTCGAACATCTCGTCGAACAGCGCTGCGCAACTCATCATCATGCCGCGCAGCAGTTCCTGACCGAGCGGGCTCTGGTCGAGCATCATCGCGAACTGGCCATAGGGAATCGGCGGCTTGAACATCGCCGACTTCAGCAACGGCGCCATCATCACCACCCGGGTGACGAAGGCGCGATAGGTCTCGGCATCCTTCTGCGAGAACTTGGCGATCGCCTCGCAGGTCTTGTCCAGCGACACGCAGGTGCTCATCCAGGTCTCGTCGTCGTAGACCGTCGCGATGGTCTTCTCCGGCGTGAAGAAGCGCAGGCCGAACTTCGATTTCAGCCCCAGTTCATCGTCCTTGATCATCGGATTGGCCATCACGATGATCAGGCCGGTGGCATGCGGCTCGTGCTGGAAGCCGGGCACGGTCAGCTCGCGATTGACCAGGCCGCCACCGATCACCGGATTCTTGTCGAGGACACAGACGCTCATGCCGGCCTTCGCCAGATAGGCGGCAGCCGACAGGGAATTCGAACCGCCGCCGGCGACAACGACATCGTATTGCTGACTCATCGGATAGCTCCTCCGCTATGCGTGATGCTGGATTGTTCGATCAGGACCGGCTCTGTCTGGCCGGTTCCGGATTTCAGGACTTGCGAAACGGGAAGCTCAGCAGAAACAACCAGAGCCGCCAGGGTTTGATCAGCCCGAAGACACTGCGCACTTCTTCCGGCGTCAGCCGTCCCTTGACCGGCATGGCGCCCATCACCGTTCCGCGAAATTCCAGATAGTTGCCATTGCGCTCGACGGTCTTGACCTCCATCAGGATCGTGCCGTCGGTATTGAAGATCTTCATGCGGGGCATCTCATCGTGGGTTCGCCATTCCGTCCGCCACACGGGCGTCGCGGACAGGGCCGTGTATCTAACATGCTGACATGTTAGCATCGTCGGGCCGATCTGCAAGTCAGGGACAAGCCTGTGTTCGCGAACCCAATCGGGCACCGGCTGGCGAACCACCCCCCGCTGGAGGATGACCCGATGATGCTGCCCCGCACCCTCTTCAATTCAGAGCACGAAGAGTTCCGACGCACCATTCGCCGCTTCTTCCTCGAAGAAGTGATTCCGCACCAGGAGCGTTGGGAAGAGCAGGGCTACGTTCCCCGCGAGTTGTGGAAGCGGGCGGGCGAACTCGGCTTTCTCTGCATGGGTGTGCCGGAGGAATACGGCGGGCTGGGTGCAGACCGACTGTTCGCGGTGGTCCTGATGGAGGAGAAGGCGCACACGCGGGCGACCTCGACCAACTTCGAGGTCCACTCCGACATCGTCGGCGGCTACATCCAGCACTTCGGCACCGAGGCGCAGAAGCAGCAGTGGCTGCCGAAGATGGCCACGGGCGAGGTCGTCGGTGCCCTGGCCATGACCGAACCCAGTGGCGGCTCGGATCTGCAGGCGATCAAGACGACGGCGGTGAAGGACGGCGACGACTACCTCATCAACGGTTCCAAGATCTTCATCAGCAATGGTTGGCACGGTGACATCTTCGTCGTCGCGGTGCAGACCGAAACGGGAATCGAGGGCAAGCGGCAGATCTCGCTGCTGCTCGTCGAAGGCGACCGCCACGGATTCACCAAAGGCAAGCCGCTGAAGAAGATCGGTCTCAAGGGGCAGGACACCTGCGAGCTGTTCTTCGAGAACGTTCGGGTGCCGCAATCGAACCTGCTCGGCGGCGTCGAAGGCAAGGGCTTCAAGCAGCTCATGCAGGAGCTGGCCTTCGAACGCCTCACCGTGGCGATCCAGTGCGTGCAGGCTGCGCGCTCGTCGCTGGAACTCACGCTGGATTACACGCGCAGCCGCAAGGTCTTCGGCAAGCCTGTGATGGATTACCAGAACTCGCGATTCAAGCTGGCGGAGATGAAGTCCGAGATCGCGATTGCGCAGGTCTTCGTCGACCGCTGTATCGAGCAGGCCCTGCAGCACCAGCTGACGCCGGAGGCTTCGGCCACCGCGAAGTACTGGGTGTCGGAGCTGTACTGCCGGGTCGTGGACGAGTGCGTGCAGCTGCACGGTGGCTACGGCTACATGCTCGAGTACCCGATCGCACGCGCCTACTGCGACGCCCGCGCGAGCCGCATCTATCTCGGCGCCAACGAGATCATGAAAGACATCGTCGCGCGAACGCTGTAGCCAGAACCGGCCTCAGAGCCGGTCGAAGAAGGAGGAGAGATACATGAGCGATGCACGGTCTGCGAGAGGTCCGGAACCGACCAGCGTTGGCGAATGGTTCCGTCGACGTGCCCAGCGCGATCCCGAAAATATGGCGCTGAGTTTCGAAAGCCTGACCTATACCTACGGCGAGCTGCAGGTCGAGGTCGAAAGACTCTCGGCTGTCCTGGCTGCGGGCGGTGTCGCCAAGGGCGATCGGGTTGCATTTCTCGGCCTGAATCACGCCATCGCGCCGATCACGCTGATGGCGGCCTCTCGCCTCGGCGCCATCTTCGTGCCGGTCAACTTCCGCCTCAGTCCCGAGGAGATCGCCGCGATCATCGTCGATGCGGGCGTGCACACCTTGATCGTCGATGAGGGCCTGGCACCCGCCGTGGACAAGGTGCGCAAGGAGCTGCCCTGCCAGCGCTACCTGCGCCTGGACAAAGCGGTCGAAGGATGGGAGTCGCTGTCCTCGTGCCTGGCTGCTGTCCAGGACACGCCGGCCGCCGTCGATGGCCAGCCCGAGGATGTCGCGATCCTGATGTACACATCGGGCACGACGGGCAAGCCCAAGGGCGTGATGATGAGCAACGACAACGTCTGGTTCGCGACCTTGAGCGGCGTGCTCACCATCGATCTGACGTCGCGGGACACGACGCTGATCTGCCTGCCCCTGTTTCACGCGGCGGGCCTGTGCATGCTGCTGCTGCCCACGCTGATGGCCGGCGCACACGCGACGTTGCTGCAGGGCTTCGATCCCGACCGCGTGCTGTCGGAGCTTGAGCGGCAGAAGGTGACGGTGAGCATGCTGGTGCCGACGATGATGCTGATGGTCAGCCAGCGGCCGGCCTTCGATGGCGCCGATCTTTCCGCGATGCGCCTGATCATTGCCGGCGCAGCGCCGGTGCCCGAGCCGCTGCTGCGCACGTTTGCCTCGCGCAAAATTCCGGTCAGCCACTGCTACGGCATGACCGAGACGACCTCGCTAGCGAGTTCACTGGCCGCGCACAAGGCGATCGACAAGCTCGGTTCCTGTGGTCGTCCGACGATGATGACGGAGTTCCGGCTCGTCGATGGAGAAGGTCGAACGGTGACCACGCCGGGTGAACGCGGTGAGGTGTGCATGCGCGGTCGCTGCATCACGCGCGGCTACTGGAACCAGCCGGACACCACGGCCAGCGCGATTCGCGAGGGCTGGCTGCACAGCGGCGACATCGCCTGGTTCGACGAGGACGGCTACTTCTATGTCTGCGACCGTCTCAAGGACATGGTCATCAGCGGTGGCGAGAACGTCTATCCGGCCGAAGTCGAAAGCGTGCTCTACGACCATCCCGCCATTGCTCAGGCCGCGATCATCGGTATTCCGGACGAACGCTGGGGCGAGCGCGTGGCGGCGGTGGTGGTGCTCAAGGCGGGGCAGAGCCTGGATCTCGAAGGCTTGCGCGCCTATGCCGAAACGAAGCTCGCGCGCTACAAGCTGCCCAGCGCGCTGATTCTGACCGATGCGCTGCCGCTCAATTCGTCGGGGAAGCTCTTGAAAACGGAGCTTCGAAAACGCTACGCGAGCACCTCATGAAACCTTTCTAGTCTCAAAGAAGAGCGCCATACAGAGCGCCATGCTGCGAGGAGAATCAAATGTTCGACTACCTGCGTTATTACCTGTCACCGCTGATTCTGCTGGCTTCGGTCTATGGCCTGTACCTGGGCGGCCCCTACGTCTGGATCAGCCTGCTGAGCCTGCCGGTGCTGGCAATCGGGGACGCGTTGCTGCCACGCGATCTCGCCTCACGCCACGTGCGCCACGACAGGCTCGCGCTGGTGCCGGTGGTCCTGTCCTGCATCCTGTGGGGTGCATCGTTCGTGCTGCTGGCCTGGCAGGCCGGGCATGGCGATCTGTCGACGGCCAATCTGATCGGCGCAATCCTGTCTACCGGTTGGATCGGGACCATCGTCGGGCTGCCCGCGTACCACGAGCTGCTGCATCGACGCGATCCCTTGATCCGCAATTTCGCCCTACTGATGCAGGTGTTTCTGATGGACGGTACACGTGACATCGGCCATGTGACCGCGCATCACATTTACGTGGGAACGCCGAAGGATCACGACACCGCCGTGCGCGGCGAGACCTTGTACGGCTTCATGTGGCGCTCAGCGGTACGCAACTTCGTCCTCGCGCAGCGGCTGGAGTGTGAGGCGCTCGAGAAGCGAGGCAAGGGACGCTGGTCGATCGGGCATCGCCTGTGGTGGGCGGTTGGCTCGCTGCTGGCCTTGATGGTCGCAATGTTCCTGATCGGTGGCTGGCCCGCGGCGGGAGCGACCCTGGCGGCCGGCCTGATGTCGCGCTTTCTGCTGGAGGCCTTCAACTACTTCCAGCACTACGGCCAGGTGCGCAGGGAAGGGGCGCCGATCTGCAAGCGGCACGTCTGGAACCACCTGGGCATGCTGACTCGCGCGATGACGTTCGAGATCACCAACCACGCCGAACATCATCTCAACTCCTACGCGCCTTACTACGCGAACAAGCCCGATCTCGGCGCGATCCGGATGCCCAGCGTGTTCATGTGCTTCATCGCCGCGCTGGTCCCGCCGCTCTGGCATCACCGCATCATCATGCCGGCGTTGAAGCGGTGGGATCTGGAGTTTGCGTCGCCCGAGGAACGTGAACTCGCGCGCGCCCAAAACCGCGCGGCGGGCTGGCCGGACTGGTTCACCGAAACGACGCAAGCCCAGACGCAGAGCGGGGCCGTCGCGCGCTGAGCCCGCATTTTTTCCTGGCAACGTATCCGCCTAAATCGAGAACCTCGATGTCGATTCCAGCATCCCTGCAGCATCTGCGCCTTCCGATCATCTGTTCGCCCCTGTTCATCGCCAGCCAGCCGCGGCTGGTGATCGAGCAGTGCAAGGCCGGATTGGTCGGATCGTTCCCGGCGCTCAACGCGCGACCGGCCACGCAACTCGCGGACTGGATCGACGAGATCAGTGAGACCCTGGCCAGCGCCGCGTCCGAACCCGGCCGGGAATACCCGGTGGCCCCGTTCGCGGTCAACCAGATCGACCACGCGTCCAACCCGCGCGTAGATGAGGACATGAAGGTCTGCGTGGATCGCAAGGTCCCGATGATCATTTCCAGCCTGCGCGCGCACAAGGAATTCATCGACGAGGTTCACCGCTATGGCGGTGTCTACTTCCACGATGTCATCAACATTCGCCATGCGCGCAAGGCGATCGAGGCCGGTGTCGATGGCCTGATCCTGGTGTGTGCGGGCGCGGGCGGGCATGCGGGCACGATGTCGCCGTTCGCCCTGCTCAGCGAGGTGCGCGAGATCTTCGACGGCCCGATCGTGCTGGCGGGCGCGATCAGCACCGGCAGCGGCGTGCTCGCCGCGATCGCGGCGGGTGCCGACTTCGCCTATATGGGCACGCGCTGGCTGGCGACGCCGGAGGCCGTCGTGTCCGACGCCTATCGGCAGATGATTGTGGACTCGGCCGCCGCCGACATCCGTTACACGGATTACTTCAGCGGCGTGTCCGGAAACTACCTGGGCAAGAGTATCGCCGCCGTCGGCATGGACCCTGACCAGATTCCCAAGCGCGATCCGGACAAGCGCCTGGATATGTCGGAAAAGGACACGAAGGCGAAGATCAAACCCTGGCGCGATGTCTGGAGCGCGGGGCAGGGCGTCGGCACGATCCACTCGGTGCAGACGGTGCGAGAGATGGCCGATCAGCTTGATCACGAATACCACGCCGCCGCTGTGCGCACCGCAAGAATCGCGGCCTCCGCATGAATTACTGGAAACGACCGGTCGTGATCGATCAAGGGTTGCCGATCTCCGCAGACACGATGGGCCTTGTCATCGGACTGGCCGCGTGATGCTTCCGCGCACATTCCAGAGTGCCGAGGCTGATGCGTTTCGCGACACGGTGCGGCGCTTCTTCGAAGAGGAAGTCGCGCCTCAGCATGTGGGCTGGGAGGAACGAGGCTTCGTCGATCGCGCCATCTGGAAGCGCGCGGGCGAACTCGGGCTGCTGTGCCTGACCATTCCGGAGGAGTACGGCGGTGCCGGTGCGGATCGCCGCTACTGCGCGATCCTGATGGAAGAGCTGGCGCGTGCGCGGGTCAGCGGGATGAGCTTCCTGAGCTACACCGAAGTATTCGCCACCTATGTGCTGCGATTCGGCACGGAGGCGCAACGCCGACAGTGGCTGCCGCGCATCGCGTGCGGCGAGATCGTTTGCTGCGTGGCCATGACCGAGCCCGGCACGGGTTCGGACCTGCAAGCGATCACCACGCGTGCACGCAGGGATGGCGACGACTACGTCATCGACGGCGCCAAGACGTTCATCAGCTATGGCAGTGCTGGCGACCTTTACGTGGTGGCGCTCAAGACGCGCAACGAGACGTCCGGCAAGGACGAGATCTC
The DNA here is from genome assembly GCF_023266035.1 of Nevskia sp. GTDB lineage: Bacteria > Pseudomonadota > Gammaproteobacteria > Nevskiales > Nevskiaceae > Nevskia. The sequence continues at coordinate 13,444 of NZ_JAHFRY010000085.1, read as the reverse complement.
GCTGATGCTCGTCGAGGGCGACCGGCCCGGTTTCACCAAGGGCCAGCCGCTCGCAAAGATTGGCCTGCGCAGCCAGGACCTGTGCGAGCTGCGCTTCGACCAGGTTCGGGTGCCGTGTGCAAATCTGCTCGGCACCGAGGGACGCGGCATGGCGATGCTCATGCAGGAGCTCGCCTGGGAGCGGATCATGATCGCGATCCCGGCCGTCGCCAGCGCGGAGCGGGCGCTGGCGGACACCGTGGCCTACACGCGCGAGCGCAAGGCGTTCGGACAAGCCGTGTCGGACTTCCAGCACAACCGCTTCGCGCTGGCGGAGATGAAGTCCGAGATCGCCATCGGACAGGCCTTCGTCGACCGCTGCGTCGAGGCCTACATGGACGGCAGCCTGAGCACCGAAGCCGCCGCGGCGGCGAAGCTATGGTGCACGGAGCTGCTGTGTCGCACCGTCGATCGCTGCCTTCAGTTGCATGGCGGGTACGGCTACATGGAGGAGACGCCGATCGCGCGGGCCTGGCGCGACGCGCGGGTGTCGCGGATCTATGCCGGCACCAACGAGATCATGCGGGAGATCGTGGCTCGCAGCCTGTGAAGGTGGCCGGGCCAAGCTCGCACTACGGGAGGTCTCATCGGCGTCGATCAAGGCTGCGAGTCTCGCCTGTTGATAGCAACATGCTGACATGTTAGTGTCCCGGGACCTGATCCAATGATGCGGGTTACACGCGTCCGGATCGCGGCATAAACGCTGGAGGAAGAATGATCGGAGTGACCGAGCTGGGTTATGTGGGTCTGGAAGTCGCAGACCCTGCCGCGTGGAAGGATTACGCGACGCAGTGTGTCGGCATGGAGATCCTCGACGATGGGGAGTCCGACCGCTTTTACCTGCGCATGGACAACTGGCATCACCGATTCGTGGTGCATACCGGCCAGCGCGACGACATGGTCTACATGGGCTGGCGTGTGCCCGATGCGCAGGCACTGGAGCGCGCCGAGCGTGTGCTCAAGGAAGCCGGCATCGACTGCCGCGTGGCAACGCCCGAGGAAGCGGCGGAGCGCCACGTGCTCGGGTTGCTCAAGCTGCACGATCCGTCGGGCATTCCCACAGAAATCTTCTGGGGTCCGCGCGTCGACATGCATCTGCCGTTTCATCCGGGTCGGCGCATGCACGGACGATTCCTCACTGGCGAGCGCCAGGGACTGGGCCACTGCCTGATCCAGGCGAAGGATCCGGTTGCTACCTACAAGTTCTACAGCCTGCTCGGCCTCAAGGGCGCCATCGAGTACCACCTGCAGACGCCGATGGGCTTGGCCAAGCCGGTGTTCATGCACTGCAACGATCGGCAGCATTCCGTCGCCTTCGGCATTCCCAGCGACAAGATGCTGAATCACATGATGCTGGAGTACACCGAGCTCAACGATCTGGGTTTTTCCCATGACATCGTGCGCAAGCGGGGCATTCCGGTGGCCCTGCAACTCGGCAAGCATTCCAACGATCAGGCCCTGACTTTCTATTCCGCCACGCCGTCCGGCTGGCTGATGGAACTGGGCTGGGGTGCGGTCCCGTCCAACGACAACCAGCAATATCACCTGCTGGATGTGTTCGGTCACGGGCCCGAGGCCACGGGCATGGGGCTCGACGTCGAGCTCTGAGTCGGCAAGCAGATACGGCCTGTTACGAAATAAGCGGCACGGAGGAACGATGTTCGATTACTTGCGCTACTACCTGTCCCCGGCCACGCTGCTGTTCGGTGTCGTCGGCCTTTACCTTGGCGGCAACTGGGTCTGGCTGGGTCTGGCCACCTTGCCGCTGCTCGCCATCGGCGACTCGATCCTGCCGCGCGATCTGGCCGAACGTCGCATCACCAGCCTGTTCTGGGCGTACATCCCGGTGCTGCTGTCCTGCCTGCTCGCCTTCGTCAGCTACTCGCTGCTCGCGTGGCAGATGGGGAGCGGTACGCTGGACTGGTACAACGTCGTGGGCGCGGTGGTTTCGACTGGCTGGATCGCGACCATCGTCGGCATCCCCGCCTTTCATGAGTTGTTCCACCGTCGCGAAGCCTTCCTGCGCAATATCGGGCTCGTACTGCAGGTGATGTATGGCGATGCCACGCGCGAGATCGCGCACCTCGTCGGGCATCACATCGAAGTCGATACGGTCCTGGACTCGGACACCGCCCGGCGCGGGGAGACGCTCTACACCTTCGGCTTCCGGGCCGCGCGCGGCAGCCTGACGACCTCGCTGCAGATGGAATGCGAGGCGTTGGAGAAGCGCGGCCGCGGCCGCTGGTCGATCCGCCATCGCATCTGGCGCGCGCTGGCCGGCATGCTGATCTTCCAGGCCATGATGTACGCCGTCGGCGGCTGGGCTGCCGTGGCCGCCTGCTTCACCGCAACCATGCTCGCGCGCTTCCTGCTGGAGAGCTTCAACTACTTCCAGCACTACGGGCAGGTCAGAGTGGTGGGCTCACAGATCAAGAAGCATCACGTGTGGAATCACTTCGGTGCGCTGAGCCGTTCGATGACCTTCGAGATCACCAATCACTCGGACCATCATCTCAATTCCTACCTGCCGTTCTACAAGCTCAAGCCGGATCGCGACTCGGTGATGCTGCCCAGCGTGTTCGTCTGCTTCATGGCCGCGCTGATCCCGCCGCTGTGGCATCGCCTGATCATCATGCCGGCGCTCAAGGAATGGGACCTCCGATACGCCTCGTCCGCCGAGCGTGCGCTGGCCCGCGATCAGAATCGCGCCGCAGGCTGGCCGGACTGGTTCGCCGAAGTTGGGGACGGCCCCGTCCCCGCGCGAACCTGACACACCCGCGCAGGGCTTGGGCTGGATGCCGATGGGCGTCCAGCAGCCACGCGCGCATCACCGGAATGAAATCCGGAAATAGATTCAGGGGAATGGAACGATGAACTTTGCCGTCATCGGCGCGGGTGCCGCCGGTTGTGCCGCCACCTATACGCTGAGCAAGAACGGACACAGGGTGCAGGTGTTCGACGGCGCCGACGCGGTGGGCGGACGTACGCGCCACATCCAGCGCGAGGGTTTCAGCCTGCCGAGCGGAGCGCTGTTCCTGATGGAGGGGCTGTATCCGCGGGCCACCGCGCTGATCGAGGAAATGGGGCGCCGGCGTGAACTGATTCCCTGGGGTGGCGAGACCCAGTTGATCGACGAGGGCGGGCGGCGCTACGCGGTGAACTTCGTCCGCATGATGACCTACCTATCGCTGCCGGTGCTGACGTTCGCCGACAAGCTGCGGCTGCTGATGACCGGCGCGAAGCTGATGCTCAGCCCGTCGCCGAAGAATCCCTTCGACGGCGCCGATCTGGCCCCGTTCGACAAGGGCGACAACGTCGAAGCCTGGGCGCGGAGCAATCTCGGTGATCGCGGTTTCGACTACATCATCCGGCCGATGATGGACTTTCTCACCGCCGCGCCGTCGCGGGAACTGGCCACGGCCTTCCCGCTGGCGATGGTCAAGAACGCGCTAAAAATCAAGCTGTCAGTGCCGCCGCAGGGCATGGGGCAGATCTGCGACTGGATGATCGCGGCCAGCCCGGGCGCGAAGCTGCATCTGTCGACGCCGGTGGAACGTGTCGAGCGCCAGGGCAGCGGTTACCGCGTGGTCACCAAGGCGGGCGAGGTGCACGACGTGGACGGCGTCGTATTCGCCACCGAGGCCTTCGAGTCGGCCCGGCTCATGGAGGGCTTCCTGCCGCAGGCGCCCGCGGACAAGCTCGTGCACCTGCGCTACGGCAAGTACGCCACCGTCTCGCTCGCCTACAAGCGCAATCCCTGGCCGGACTTTCCGGCGGACATGGTGCTGCCCGCCGGCAAGCAGATCAGTATCAACTGCCTGATCCTCAATAGCCGGCGACAGCCAGGCTCGGTGCCGCCGGGCGGCGAACTGGTCACGATCTACTTCACGTCGCCGTTCCTCGAGACAATGAGCGACGAGGACATCCGGCGCGAGTCCATCGAGGCCGTCACTCGCGTGTTCGGACCCGCGCCCGAGCCGGACTTCGTCCACCTGTTCGTCTATCCGCGGGGCATCAGCTACTCAAGCCCCGGAACCTACGCGCGCATGGATTCGGTTCACGGCGAGTTGCCGCCGGGGATACGGCTGGCCGGCGATTACTTCGCCAACAACAGCGTCGAAACCGCCATCTCCAGCGGCGAGCGAGCAGGGCAGGCCCTGCACCGGTTCTCGCAAGTGAAGGCCATTGCCGGCCAGTGACCGGACAGATCGACTTCCGGCTTCCCCGCACCGACCAGGAGACAAGAACATGGGCAGCATGACAATCAGAGCCGCAGTGACACGTGCCGTGGGCGCGCCCTGGTCCATCGAGACCGTTGAGCTTGCGGAACCACGCGAGGACGAGGTCCTGGTTCGCATGGTGGGGGTCGGCATCTGCCACACCGATCTGTCCTGTCGCAGCGGCGCACTTCCGGTGGCGCTGCCCATCGTGCTCGGTCACGAGGGATCTGGCGTCGTTGAACGCATCGGATCGAAGGTGACACGCGTGCGCGTCGGCGATCACGTCGTGCTGAGTTTCGATTCCTGCGGTCAGTGCCGGAACTGCCGTCACGACAGCCCCGCAACCTGTTTCGAATTCTTTCCGCGCAATTTCACCGGCAAGCGCACCGACGGCACCACGCCGATCCAGCAGAACGGCGCGCTGATCCACGCCGTGTTCTTCAGTCAGTCCTCGTTCGCCACGCACGCGATTGCGCGCGAGGTGAACACGGTGGTGATCGACAAGGATCTTCCGCTCGAACTGATGGGGCCGCTGGGGTGCGGCATCCAGACCGGGGCCGGTGCCGTCGCCAATTCGCTGGGCCTGCGCGAGGGCGACTCGCTCGCGATCTTCGGGGCCGGCGGCGTCGGCCTGAGCGCACTGCTCGCCGCACGCGCGCTCGGCGCGGGCAGCGTCATCGTGGTCGAACCCAACGAGAAGCGTGCCCGTTTCGCCCAGGAACTCGGCGCCACGCACGTGGTGAATCCAATGAAGACGCCGGACACGCTGGCCGAAATCCGCACGCTCGGTGGTGGCGGCGTCAATTTCGCCTTCGATACCACTGGTATCCCCGCGGTGATCGGCGCGGCCGTGGAGGCCCTGCTTCCCGGTGGCGTGCTCGGCATGGTCGGCGGACCACCGCCGGAGGCGATGATGCCCGCCAACCTCATGAGCATGCTGTTCCGCGGCGTGACGGCGAAGTACATCATCGAAGGCGACTCGAATCCGCAGACCTTCATTCCCAAGATGCTCGACTGGTATCGGGCGGGGCGATTCCCGTTCGACAAGCTGATCGGCAAGTTCCCGTTCGAGTCGATCAACGAGGCTGCGCACGCGGCCGAGACCGGGGACGTCATCAAGCCCGTGCTGGTCTTCTGAAAGAGGACTGTCGCTGCTTGCGCCAAGGCAGGCCTATCGATTCAGTCGTCTAGCAAGCAGCCGAATCAATAATGATGCCGCGGCGGTTTGCGGAGTCGGGCGCGTGGGGAGGAAGCGCTCAATCCTGGATCAGCCCGGCCAGCGCCGGCTTGTGGCGGATGTGTGCTTCCACCAGTTCCGACGCCAACTTCGCGTCGCGGGCGACAATCGCCTTCGCGATCGCCGTGCGTTCGCGGCTCAGCTGCTTGGCGGCCGCCGGCGCCAGCTTGGGCGTGCCCTGCCACAGGTAGAAGTTCGACAGGCGCCGGATGCCGCCGATCTTGCCTTCCAGCAGCGGCGCACGGGCCATGTGCCAGATCTGTTCGTGGAAGCGGTCGATGTAGGCGATGTAGGCCTTGCGCTGAGGCTGTGCGTCCAGCGAGGCCAACTCCGCCGGCGGCGCGATGGCCAACAGCTCGGCACCCTCCGGGTCCTCGTAGCGCTCGGCCGCGAGTGCAACGACCGCGCTCTCGATCTTGCTGGACACGAGGAAGTAGTCGTCGATCTCGCGCGGGGAGGGCGCCATCACGCGGCAGCCGACGTGCGGGATCACGTCTACGTACCCGGCGGCGCGAAGGTGAAGGATTGCCGTGCTGACAGGTTGCCGGCTGACGCCGAACTCTTCCGCGAGCATGTTGAAGGAGAGCATCTGCCCCGGCTCGTAATACCCCAGCGTCAGGCGCTGCTCCATGAGGGCCACAATCTGGCCCCCCTTCCCGGTGGGGTCCGGCATGCGGTTACGGGCCCCCCCGATGTGCACCCTGTTTTCGGTGCGATCGAGCGAGGCGCGACCATTGGAATTACCAACAAACGTCATATGGTGCTCCGGATTCATGCGTCGACAAGCAACATCAATGCCTGAAAGTTTGTCATGCCGTCGCGCCACGCGCATCGTCCGGCACTCGGCGCGCTGAAAGATCTGCGAGGTTGAAATTCGTCTCTCGCTTCACTAACATGTTGGCATGCTACAACCTGCCGCGAGGCCAGTCACCTGTGTGTCGGCAGACCGCCGATCGCGAGGAGAGAATCCATGCTCGATGCGCCCCTGAGTAGTGTCCCCATCACATCGTCGTCCGAGCCGTGCCTGAAGCTCGCAGATCTCACCTCAGGCCGACATGGCGATCACGCTCCGGTGCTCCTCCCCCGGGAAGCGCTCGGCCGCCTCCGTGAAGACCTGCTCGGTCCCGCCCTGGCGCGACATGAAGGCGACGTGTTCCTCGGTGCGCGCAACATCTACACCGACCGGGAGCTGTTCGAGCTGGAGATGAAGCATCTGTTCGAAGGCGGCTGGGTCTACGCCGCGCACGAAAGCCAGATGCCCAAGCCGCACGACTTCATGAGCTTTACGGTCGGGCGTCAGCCGGTGCTGCTCACGCGCGATGCAGATGGCGCGGTCCACGGCTTCTACAACGCCTGCCTGCATCGGGGCGCAAGGGTGTGTCGCGAAAAGGTGGGCAATCGCAAGGTCCACATGTGCCGCTTCCACGGCTGGTGCTACAACAACCGTGGCGAGTTGGTGAACGTGACCGCCGAAAAGGACGGCGCGTACCCGACAGGCTTCAACCGCAAGGACTTTGGCCTCGTGCCGTTGCCGCACGTGGAGAGCTATCGCGGCTTCATCTTCGTGTCGCTCGGTGCGGACGTGATTAGTCTGAAGGAATTCCTCGGTGATGCCGCCCGCTTCATCGACGTGCTGGTGGACCAGTCGCCGACGGCGGAGCTGGAAGTCCTGAGCGGCGAGACCGCGTACACGTATTCCGGCAACTGGAAGCTCGCGGCCGAGAATGGCGTGGACGGTTACCACGTGCCGACGGTGCACCAGAATTATTTGATGACGGTGGCGGAGCGCGCCAAGACCCCAACCGACGGTGCGCCGACCAAGACCTTCGACATCTCGAAGTGGGGCCAGGGCGAGGCCGGTTTCTTCGGCTTCGCCAACGGGCATGCCTTGCTTTACGGCCCGTACTTCAACTACGAGGATCGCCCCAGCTATTCGCAGTACGACCACTACGCCCAGACTCTGAGCCCGGAGCACGCGGACTGGATCGTCAAGCGCTTCCGCAATCTGTTGCTGATGCCGAACGTGCTGCTGATGGACCAGATGAGTTCGCAGATCCGCCTGATCCGGCCGATCTCCGTGGACCTTACCGAAGTGGTGACGTGGTGCATTGCGCCCAAGGGCGAAGCTCCGGAGCAGCGCGAGAAGCGTATCCGCCAGTACGAGGATTTCTTCAACGCCGCTGGCATGGCCACACCCGACGACCTGGCCGAATTCCGCAACTGCCAGCTCGGCTATGCCGCCACCGGCGTCCCCTACAGCGACCTCTCGCGCGGGCAGCAGCGCTGGGTGCAGGGTGCCAACGAAACCGCGCAGCGTTTCGGGATCAAGCCGCTGCTGAGCAGCACGCAGACCTCGGACGAAGGTGTTTACGTCGCCATTCTCGATCAGTGGCGTGAGCGCATGACACAAGCGGTTGACCGCGAACTGAAGAAGGCGGCGTCATGAACACCCCACGAAGTGAACAGCTACTTCGCGGGTTGAGTCCCGAAAGGGCGAGCGTCATGAGCGTCGGAATTGAAGTCTGGCATTCGGTCACGCAGTTTCTCGGCGTCGAGGCGCTGGCGCTGGACACGCGTGACTGGAAGCGCTGGCTGTCGTTGTACACCCTGGACTGCACCTATTGGCTGCCGGCCTGGCGCGCGGATGGCGAGTTGGTCGAGAACCCGAAGACCGAGCTGTCGCTGATCTACTACAACAGCCGTGTCGGTCTCGAAGGCCGGGTGTTTCGCATCGGCACCAAACGCGCTGCCTCGGCCCAGCTGCTGCCGCGCACCCTGCACATGCTCAATCCGGTGGCGATCGAACGCAGCGAACAAGGCCTGCGGCTGCGCACCCACTGGACCGTGCACTCGAATTACGAAACGCGCGTCGCCAGCCATTTCGGCTATGCCGAGTACGAGCTGGTGGCCGATGGCGAGAGCTGGCTGATCCGCTCGAAGAAGACCGTGCTGCTGAACGATCGCGTTCACGAAGTGCTCGATTTCTACAACGTGTGAGCACGCCCTTGTCCACGCCGCCGCTGAAGCGCCCGATCATCGGCATCGTGGCTGGCGACCCCAATGGCATCGGTCCGGAGATCCTGGTCAAGGCCTGGGCGTCGAAAGCCTTGCACCCTGGCTGCCGCCCATTGGTGATCGGCAGCACGCCGGTGATCGAGCAGGCGATCCGGCTGGTCGGCGCACCGCTGTTGGTGCGCAGCCTGGCCGATGGTGTGGCGCTGCCCGCCGACTGCGGCGACGACGTCGGCAGGATCGACGTGCTCGAATCGGCGGCTTTTCCGGTGGCCGCCATCCATCACGGTCAGGACACCGCAGCGGCCGGCGCGGTCAGCGGTGCCTGGCTGGATCATGCCGACCGTCTCGCACGCAGCGGCGTGCTGGCCGGCACGGTGATGGGCCCGATCAGCGCCAAGGCCATGGACATGGCCGGCGTGCTGTCGTCGATCGCCAGCCACAAGCCGGGGCACGAGGCGGCCTATCTGCTGCTGCGCTCGGGCGCCCTGGTCATCGCCCATCTCACCGACCACCTGCCGTTGCGCGAGGTTTCGGCGGCAATCACCCGGGCGGCGGTCTCGACGCTGATCGGCAAGCTTGCCGAAGCCATGGCGCTCTGGGGGCTGGGGGCAGGGAGGATCGGTGTAGCCGGCTTCAATCCGCATGCCTCAGGGCTGGAAGAGAAGAACGAGATCGCCCCGGCCATCGACCAGGCTCGCGCGGCAGGAATCGATGTCGACGGGCCGATCAGCCCGGACTCGATCTTCCGCCACTGCATCGAGGGCCGTTATTCGGCGGTGATCGCGATGTACCACGACCAGGGCCATATCGCGATCAAGACCTGGGGCTTCGCCGGCAACAACGTGGTGTTCCTCGGCCCGCCGTACCCGCACACCACGGTGGCGCATGGCGTCGCCTACGACCTCGCCGGCACTGGCCAGGCGGATCATTCGATGATCCAGAACGCCATCCTCAACGCGGCGTCGCTGGCAGCGGGGCGGGGGTTTTACTAGCAGCGATCGCGTTCGCCACGCTCGGTGGCGGCCACGGGGCATCGCAGGACCAGTCACGAACTCATCTGCGGAACTAGGGACCATGCTTCGTTCGATAACCGTTTCATGCGTAGCGTTGCTGCCGACTCTCTGCATCCCGCACGTCGTGTCGGCCTCGCTTGGCCCTTTCGAACACGGCTCCGGCATCAAGGCGATGGGGGCAGGCGGCGTGTCCTACGTGGGCGCGCAGGAAACCACCGCGCTGGCCGCCAATCCCGCGCATGCCAGCGCCTTGGGCCAGCGCTACGACATCGGACTGGACTTGATGCTGATCCGCCCTGACAGCAGCATTACAGGCAACGCCTTGGCGCCCGACGAGCGTTACCCGTCGGATGGTCGTCGCTGGTATCCGATCCCGCAGGCCGGTTTTGCAATGCCGCTGAACGAGCGCTGGGCCTTCGGCGTGACCATGCTGCAAGCCGGCCTTGGTCCGGACTACACCCGCAGTCCCTATGCGCGTTTCGGAGGCGGTTCGCGTGCGTCGCTGACCCTGGGCTCGGCGAGCATCGCGTCGGCGCTCGCCTGGCGGCCCGTGGAGCAGCACAGCTTCGGCGCCGGCCTGGTATTTGGCTACGAGTTCCTCAGCGTCAAGGGCTTGGAGTTTCTGACCTCTACCGATCCGCAGTTCCAGGTCTCGACCACGCCGGACCGGGTGACGAATCAGGGCACGGACGGCGCACTCAGCGTTGGCTTCACGCTGGGCTGGACCGGTCAGCTGACGCCGCAACTCTCCGCCGGCGCCGGCTATCGCTCCAAGGCCTGGACTCAGAAGCTCAAGGCCTATCGCGGCCTGCTGCCGGACGGCGGCTCGCTGGAGTTGCCGGCGGTGTTCGGCGTTGCTTTCGCCTGGCAGCCGCAGGACGCCTGGACGGTGGCGCTCGAATGGCAGCACTTCGCGTACGGCGCTGAAAAAGCGTTCGGCAATCCGCTTTCCAGGCTTGCCGAAGGTCATCTGCTGGGCTCGCCCGACGGCCCGGGATTCGGGCTGCGCGACCAGGACGCCTACAAGCTCGGGGTCAGCTGGAAAGTCTCGACGGATCTGGAGCTGAGAGCGGGTTATCTGCGCGCCAACCAGAGCATCCAGCGCTCCGACACCTTGTTCGCGTTGCAGGCGCCGGTCGCATTGACGACGCATTACACGGCAGGCTTCACCCAGGCGCTGGGACAATGGGAACTGACTGGCGCGCTGGTCTACTGTCCGCGTCAAAACGTCGATGGCAGTGGGTCGATTCCCGAGGGCTTCGGCGGCGGAGAGGCCAACGTCAACAATCAGTTTTCCTCGATGGGGCTGTCGCTCGGGCGCCGTTTCTGAAATTTTATAATGACTTACAGGCCTGCCTCCATGCGGGCCTTTTTGTTTTGCCTGTTCCTGAGCAAGTCAGGGCCGGCCGCGCCTGGATTGAACGGAGAATCGATTCCGCGGCCCTTCAATTCACATACGCTGCGGTTGATCTACCGACCTGTTCGGGGCGCCAGAGATTCTTGCTCGCTATGTGCTGTACCGAACGTCGGCGATCCTGAGTCGTGATTCAAAATGAGCCTGATACAAGGTGCGATGCGAACTATCGTCACTTTGTTCGATGGGGCGCCGAGGCTGTCAACACGGAGCATCCGGCTTCGGCTTAGCCAAGCGCACGCTGGCCTGGCCAGTGGCATGGCGAGGCCCGCGCAATCCTCGCGCGGGCTTTTTTCACCGGGAGATCGCGATGGCGCTGGTCTGCGTCTCGAAGTGTTCTCGGTCGAATACCTGCTGCTGTTCGACAGTGGCGAGATACGCTGGATCCGCGGTCGCGGCATCGCCGCCAGCAAGGCCGATGGCCTGATCGATCAAGTCATCCTGCAGGCGCTGCAGTTGGCCCAATCCCGTCATCCGCGCCTGCCGCCTGGCTGCCCACGGACCCTCATTGGCGGTCGAATCGACCGCCTCTTTTTCAGCCTGCCGCGAAAACTTGATTGGGCCAGCGCGCTGACGTCCGCCGACATTTCGCATGCCTTGGCTTCTAGCAAGCGGCGCCCAACAAAAAACCCCCGAACTTCGGGGGTTTTTCTTTCAACGAGACTTGCCAGCGACCCTCTGCATCACGATGCGCGATGCTCAGATCACTGCTCTCCTGCAGCGATGCAAGTGCATCGCTGCAGGAGAGTTGTAGCCAGCCTCGGTTACTTCTTGGGAGCCGCGGCCTTCTTCGACGCCGGCGTCGGCGCCTTCTCGATGACCTTCACGGAGGCCGGCTTGTTCAGCACGGTGAACTCCACGCGACGATTCTCGGTACGGCCTTCCTCAGTGGCGTTGTCGCCCACCGGGTTGGCTTCGCCGAAGCCCTTCGCAGTCAGCTGGCTGCTCGGCACGCCCTGGCTGATCAGATAGACGCGAACCGCATCGGCACGGCGCTGCGACAGCTTCTGATTGTAGGAATCGGAACCGAGCGAATCGGTGTAACCACCGACCTGCACCGACAACGCGGACTGGCCGTTCAGCGCAGTGGCCACTTCATTGAGCGACACCTTCGAGGGATCGGTCAGACGATCCTTGTTGAACTCGAAGTTGATCGAGCGCAGCGTGACCTTCTGCTCGATGATGCAGCCATCGCGGTCGACCTTGAAACCGCGCGGAGTACCCGGGCACTTGTCGAGGTTGTCCGTCACGCCATCACCGTCGGTATCGACCGGAGGCGGAGGAGGCGGCGGCGGGGGTGGTGGCGGAGGCGGTGCTGCCGCAGGCGGCGGCGGAGGCGGTGCGGCTTCTTCGCCGAACGAGTAACGAATACCGAGCATCGCCGACTGCGCACGATAACGGGATTCGACGTCCGGACCAGGACCCAGGTCCAGGTTGCCCTTGGCGCTCTGGATCCAGCGGTAATCAGCCGAAACCGTCAGGTGCGGGGTCAGGTCGACAGCGACGCCACCACCACCCTGGTAGGCGAACTGCACGGTGAAATCGTTGGAGGCCGAATAGCCGCGCAGACCGAAGCGCGTGGCACCGACACCGCCGCCGACGTACGGATGGACGACGCTGAAGAAGCCGCTATCGGTACGGATGTCGTACCAGAGGTTGGCCATCGTCGAGTAGGCGTTCTCGAAGCCATCCGCCTGCACGCGTGCGAGGTTGCCGACACGAACGCTCTCGACATCGTTGCGGCGGTAGCTCAACTCGAGCTCCGGACGCAGACCAAACGAGGTGGTGGTGCCGAGCACGAGGCCGCCGATCCAGCCGTTCTTCAGCGGATCGCCGAAGCGGACATTGCTGTCGACCACCGGACCATAGAGATTCTGATCTGCCTTCCAGTTGGCGCCACCTTCAATCCCGATGTAGCCGCCTTCGCCGGCGTGAGCCGTGAAGACGTTGCAGAGCGCAACGGTGGCTAACCCAGCGATTGCGGGGAGGGACTTCTTCATCTGTTTCATCGACAACTCCTGTGTGGAACGGTGGCCAGAACAATCGGCCTGTTTTTAGATGTCTACGCTTCGCCTGCGCTCTGGCTGTACGGGACTACCGCAGGCAGATGAGCACCTGGCGTGCCTGCATCGGCGGTTTGAGCAAATGCGGGAAGAAAGGGAGGGCCCTGAACGGGACAGGGCCTTTACAGCTGGGTTTCAGCCTGCCTTCAAGGCGCAGAAGTCACGCGCCATATGGTGTTGCCGACATCGTCGGCAACCAGCAGCGCGCCATGGGTATCAAGCGCCACGCCAACCGGCCGGCCCAGCGCCTTGTCGTCTTTGTCGATGAAGCCGTCGAGCACGTCAGTCGGTGTGCCGGAAGGCTTGCCGTTGGTAAAAGGTACGAACAGCACCCGGTAACCGCTGCGCGGCTTGCGGTTCCAGGAACCGTGCTGGCCGATGAACATGCCGCTGCCGACCGCCGATGCGATGCCGCTCTTGCCGTTCGATGCCGCCAGCCCCAG
>NZ_JAHFRY010000084.1:11817-22089 GCF_023266035.1 Nevskia sp. | reverse complement strand
ACCCTGGTCGCAAGCTACAACCGCGGCATGCGGCTGCTCAGCGAATGCGGCGGTGTGAAGACCACGGTGGTCGAGCAGCACATGCAGCGCTCGCCGGTGTTCATGTTCGAGGATGCGCTGGCGGCACGCGCATTCGGCGAGTGGATCGAGACCCACCTCGACCGCATTCGTACCGTGGCTGAAGCCACCACCAGAGTCGGCAAGCTGCAGGTCATCGGCCAGTACGCGCTCGGCAATCTGCGCTAGCTGCGCTTCAACTATTCGACCGGCTATGCGGCCGGCCAGAACATGGTCGGCAAGGCGACCCTGGCCGCCTGCCAGTGGATTCAGAGCGAGCATCCGGATCATCCGAACTTCATCCTGTCCGGCAACATCGACACCGACAAGAAGCACTCGCAGATCAACACGCTGCTGACCCGCGGCAAACGCGTGGTCGCCGAAATCACCTTGAAGGACGCGATCCTCAAGCCGCTGATGGGCGTCACCGGCAAGCAGTTGTTCCACGCCCGGCAGATTTCCCAGGCCGGCGCCTTCATGGCCGGCTCGTCGAACAACGCCGCCCATTCGGCGAACGGCATCACCGCGCTGTTCATCGCCACCGGGCAGGATGTCGCCAACGTCGCCGAATCGCATGCCGCGATCACCTACTGCCAGTTGCTCGACAACGGCGACTACTACTGGTCGATCACCCTGACCTCGCTGATCTGCGCGACCTACGGCGGCGGCACCGGCCTGGCCACCCAGCGCGAATGCCTGGAGATGCTCGGCTGCTATGGCCAGGGCGGCGCCGACAAGTTCGCCGAGATCTGTGCGGCGACCGTGCTCGCCGGCGAAACCAGCTTGAGCAGTGCGATCCTGGCCGGCGACTGGGTGTCGAGCCACGACCAGCTGGGCCGCAACCGGCCCTGAGCGCTGCACCCCGGACGCGCATTCCGCGATCCGGCTTCGAGCACGCAGTGCACCATTTGCGCGCAGCGCCTGACGGCGCTGTCGCTTGTCTGCCGTGCGCTACCGCTGATCCCTGCCCGCGCACCGATTCAGGCCGTCGACGCGCGGCTTATCTGCCGTCCATCGGTGCCGCATTTTTGCCGGCAAACGGATTTCTAGAGTCCGTTCAACGCCGTGCGCCTCAGGGGCTGTCACGGCAGCAATCGCCGCATCCCGATCGCTACCCCGTGGAGACCAACATGCTCAACAAGACCCGCTACGCCCTTGCCTTTGCCACGATCACGCTGGTTGCCTGCGGCGGCGGTAGCGGTGGCGGGAACGATTCGACTGCCCCAGGCGGCACGTCGAGCACCGCACCGGCCGTCGCCGGCCCGCTGGATCCAGCGCAGGACGCCGTCGCCAACTCGGTGTTCGCGCCACTGGTGGAAGCCACGGTCGGCACACCGCTGCAGGGCGTTCTGGCCTGCGGCAATTCGATCGTCACCCGTAACGTGCTCGATATCGCTGACGCCTACGCCAACGGGCTGATGTCGCCGTCGACACTGGTCAGCACCGCACCGACCGCCGCCCAGGGCGCACTGACCGCGCTGGTCGGCAATCTGTCCGGCCTGCTCGGCTCGCTAACCGGGGCCACCACCTGCTTCGGCGGCAGCGCTGGCGACATCGCGGTGCCGACCACCAACCCGCTGGCCGGCACGCCGCTGGCGCCGCTCGGCGATGCCCTGCTGCCAGCGCTGACCGCCGCCTCGCAGCAGCTCACCGCCTCGTCCAGCGGCACTGCGCCGCAGATCGGCGCCACCCAGCTGGCGACCATCGTCGCCCAGCTGTCCGATGCTTACAGCATGGCGCTGACCCAGATCCCGGCCGAAGCGCTGGCCGCGCCGGTGCTCGGTGGCACGCTGACCACCATCGGCAATTCCCTGAGCGGCCTCGAAACCCTGACGAGCCAGGCCGCGTCCGGCGCCGCTCCTGCCGTACTGGCGGCTTCATTTCAGGCGCTGGCCACTGGTGCGCTGGATGACCTGCTGACCCTGGTGCTACCGGTCGGCTCGCTGCAGACCGCCGCAGGCAGCGGCGCCTCGACCAATCTGGTCACCACCTTGCAGGCCGCCGTGGCTTCGCTGACCGGCGGCCTCGCCACCAGCCCGACCACTACACTGCCGGCCAATCCGCTCAACGCGGCCAGCTTCGCGGTGCTGCCGGACATCATCAGCCAGCTGACCGCGGCCTTGCCGGCCGGCCTCGCCGGTACCGCCGGCACCACGCCGCTGGCCGCCGCCACGGGCCCGCTGCAGACCTTGCTCGGCTCGCTGCTGGCGCCGATCACCGGCGGCGGCTGCCTGCTGGCCATCCTCGGCCTTTGCTGATCCCTCGCAAGCTGTGAAGAGAGGCCGCCTGGTGCGGCCTCTTTTTTTGTCTGTGATTTGCCGAACGGCACACCGCGACACGTCGAAGATGAACGTGTTTGTGCGGTCGCTTCGCAGGTCATCGGGCACGCACTGCACCATTTGCGCGCAGGAAAATTTGCGATGACGTTCGTCCCCTGCAGACGACCGCCTGTCCTGACCTCCGATATTCCGTCCGCCGCTTGCCGGCGCTTTCGTCGCCGCCCATCGGTTGGGCAATTTTGACCATGAGAGCGGTTCCTAAAGTCCGCCCATCGCCGAGAGCCGCTCACCGCGTTCCGGCCGAAACGAAGCGTCCTATAACCCTGGTGTGTGGAGAAAATCATGCTCAAGAAAACCAGCTGCGCCCTCGCCATTGCTGCCGTTCTCGTCACTGCCTGCGGCGGCGGTGGCAGCAGCGGCACCGATAGCAGCACCGGCGGTGGCGGCTCCACGCCCGGCGGCACGACGACCCCGGCCCCGGCCGCGGTTGCCGGCCCGCTCGACACCGTGCAGACCGCGGTCACCGATACCGTGATCGCGCCGCTGGTCACCGCCACGGCCGGCACGCCGCTGCAGGGCGTGCTGCTGTGCGGCAACTCGATCGTCACCCGCAACCTGCTCGACATCGGCGACGCCATCGCCAACGGCCTGGCTTCGCCGTCGACTCTGGTCAGCACCGCGCCGGCTGCGGCCCAGGGCGCGCTGACCGCACTGGTCGGCAATCTGTCCGGCCTGCTCGGTTCGCTGAGCGGCTCGGTGACCTGCCTCGGCGGCAGCACCGGCAGCACGCCGGTGCCCACCACCAACCCGCTGGCCGGCACGCCGCTGGCCCCGATCGGCGACGCCCTGCTGCCGGTGCTGACCGCCGCCATGCAGCAGCTCGCAGCCGGCACCAATGGCACGCTCCCGCAGATCGGTGCCACCCAGCTGGCGACCATCGTCGCCCAGCTTGCCACCGCCTATGACTCCGCCCTCACCCAGCTGCCGCCGGAAGCCCTGGCGGCTCCGGTGGTCGGCGGCACGCTGGTGACGGTCGGCAACACGCTGGACCAGCTGGTGGCGCTGACCAACCTCGCCGCCACCGGCGCCTCGGTGCCGACGCTGGCCGCTGCCTTCCAGACGCTGGCCCAGAACGCGCTGAACGACGTGCTGACTCTGGTGCTGCCGGTCGATTCGCTGCAGGGCGAAGCCGGTGCCGGTGCACCGACCGATGTCCTCGCCACGCTGCAGGCGGCGATTGCCAGCCTGACTGGCGGCCTCGGCACCAGCCCGACCACGCCGCTGCCGGCAAACCCGCTGGGCGGCACCGGCTTCGCCGCGCTGACCGGCCTGGTCACCCAGCTGACCTCGCTGCTGCCGACCGGCCTGACCGGCAGCGCCGGCACCTCGCCGCTGGCCACCGCCACCGGCCCGCTGCAGACCCTGCTGAGCTCGCTGCTCGCCCCGCTGACCGGCGGTGGTCTCCCGGGCGGCACCACGGGCGGAACCACCGGTGGCAGCACGGGCGGCACGACTGGCGGCTGCCTGCTGGCCTTCCTCGGCCTCTGCTAAATCGCCGAGCTGCTGCAAAAAGAGGCCGCCTTGCGCGGCCTCTTTTCGTTGCGCGCTGGTTCTACTGATCGTGGCAGGTGCCGATCTCGCGGACTTCGACCGTCGCCCAGGCGGTAGCCGGACATTCGGCGGCGATGGCGATCGCTTCGGCACGGCTGGCGACATCGAGCAGGAAGAAGCCGCCGATCATTTCCTTCGATTCCGCGAACGGCCCGTCGAGCACCAGCGCCCGGCCTCCGCGCGCACTGATCCGAACGCCCTCGGCATCCGGCTTCAGTGCCTCGCCGCTCTTGAGAATGCCGCGCACGGCAAGGCCAGCACCGAAGCTCTGCATGGCGTCGTATTCGGTCATCGCATCCTGGCGGCTGCGGCGCGTGCGGCGGGCTCGTTCTTCGAGAATCAGCAGGGCGTAGGACATGGCGGTCTTGTTTCGCTGATGGACTGGGGATTGCGAATGCTAAGGCGCTGACGCGGCGCCGTCATGACGCCGCGCTTTTGGCGGCTCGCTTGCGCAGGAAACGTTGTTCGCGTTCGTTCTGGGTCAGGGTCGCGGCGCGCAGGAATTCGGCTTCGGCCTCGCGATGCCGGCCGAGCCTGGCGAGCAGATCGCCGCGCACGCTGGGCAGCCAGGGATAGGCCGCGAGGCTGGCCAGGGCAACCAGTTCATCGACCTCGGCCAATCCGGCCGCCGGCCCTTCGGCCATGCCGACGGCGACCGCCCGATTCAGTGCCACGACCGGCGACGGCATCAGTCCCAGCAATTCGTCGTAGAGCCCGACGATGCGCGGCCAGTCGGTGGCTGCCGCGGTGGCGGCGCGTGCGTGGCAGGCGGCGATTGCGGCCTGCAAGGTGTAGCTGCTGCGGCGCTCGGCCAGCTTCTCGGCCGTGGCCAGCGCCGCCAGGCCGCGGCCGATCAGCAGCCGATCCCAGCGGGCGCGATCCTGATCCGGCAGCAGGATCGGCTCGCCTTCCGGGCTGGTGCGGGCGCGCAAACGCGAGGCCTGGATTTCCATCAGCGCCAGCAGGCCGTGCACCTCGGCGATGCGCGGCGCCAGGCCAGCCAGGATGCGGCCCAGGCGCAGCGCTTCCTCGCACAGCGCCGGGCGCAGCCAGTCGGCACCGGCGGTGGCCGCATAGCCTTCGTTGAAGATCAGGTAGATGACGCCGAGCACCGAATCGAGACGCGCGGCCAGCGCTTCGGCATCGGGCAGCTCGAAGGCAATCTGCCGTTCGCCGAGCGTGCGCTTGGCGCGGACGATGCGCTGGGCGATGGTCGGCTCCGGCACCAGGAAGGCGCGGGCGATTTCGTCGGTACTCAGGCCGCCGAGCAGGCGCAGCGTCAGTGCCACCCGCGCTTCCGGCGACAGCACCGGATGGCAGGCGATGAAGATCAGCCGCAGCAGATCGTCGCCGACCGTTTCGCCAGATGCCGCATCAGCATCCGGCTGCTCCTGGGCATCGCGCAGCTGGGTCTCGATCTCGGCGGCCAGCGAACCGGCCCGCTCGCGATGAAGGATGTCGCGGCGCAGGCGATCGATCGCCCGATGCTTGGCCGTGGTCATCAGCCAGGCTCCCGGATTGTCCGGCACACCGCCTTCCGGCCATTGTTCGAGCGCGGCGAGCAGCGCGTCCTGGGCGAGGTCTTCGGCGAGCCCGACATCACGCACCATCCTGACCAGCGCAGCAATCAGCCGACCTGATTCGATGCGCCAGATCGCCGCGATGCGCTCGGCGACTGCTGCCTTTGCCGAGACTTGAATCGGTGCCGACATCAGTGCACAAGGCCGGCCGCCGCGCCTTCCGGCGACGGCGCCATCTTTGGCCGCAGCAGCACACCGCCGACCAAGGCTGCCAGCAGCGCGAAACCAGTACCCCAGACGAACGCCAGCCGGTGGCCGGCAGCCAGGGCAGCGATCGGTTCGACACCGGCGGAGATCGCCTTCCGGGTCTCGCCATCGGCGAGGCTGGCCAGCACCGCGAGACCGAGCGCGCCGCCCATCATGAACGCGGTGTTGACCACGCCGGACGCCAGCCCGGCATCGGACGGCGGCACATCGTTCATCGCCGCCAGCAGCAGCGGATTGAAGGCCAGGCCGGCACCGAGGCCGAGCAGCAACATGCCCGGCAGCACGTCGATCAGGAAATGGCCATCGAGCGGCGCCCGGGCGAACAGCGCCAGGCCGATTGCCGCCAGCAGCAGGCCGACCCACATCGGGCTGCGCAGGCCATAGCGGACGACGATGCGCGCCGACAGCCCCAGCGAGAACGCCGCCATGATCAAGTCCGCCGGCACGAAGGCGAGGCCGACATCGAGCGCTTCGTAGTTCAGCACCAGCTGCAGATACAGCGCCGAGATCACGAACCAGGCGAACATCGCCGCCGACCACAGCACGGCGACGACATTGGCCACCGCGATGTTGCGATGGCGGAATAGCGACAGCGGCATCAGCGGCTGGCGAACCCGCGATTCGATGATCAGGAAGGCGATGAACAGCAGCGCAGCGATACCGAGCAGGGACAAGGTTTGCGTCGATCGCCAGCCGGCTTCATTGCCGCCGACCACGGCGTAGACCGCGAGCATCAGCGAACTGGTGATCGTCACTGCGCCGGCCCAGTCCAGCTGCTGGCCAGCGCCGACATCGTCCGCCGCATGCGGCAGCAGACGCCCGCAGCCGATGTAGACGAAGACACCGATCGGCAGGTTGACCAGAAACACCCAGTGCCAGCTCAGGCCCGTGGTCAGCACCCCGCCGAGCAGCGCGCCGATGCTGCCACCCGCGGCGCAGACGAAGCCGTAGATGCCCATCGCTTTCGCGCGTTCACCGTCTTCGGTGAACAGATTCATGATCAAGGACAGCGCCACCGCGGTGACCACCGCGCCACCAAGGCCCTGCACCGCTCTGGCGGCAACCAGCATCAGCTGCGAGCCGGCCAGCCCGCAGGCCAGCGAAGCCGCAGTGAACAGCACCAGACCGGACAGGAACAGCCGCCGGTGGCCGTAGAGATCGCCAAGCCGCCCGCCGAGCAGCAGGAAGCCGCCGAAGCTCAGCATGTAGGCGTTGACCACCCAGACCAGCGAGGTCTCGGAGAAGCCGAGATCAGCTTTCATCGACGGCAGCGCGACGGTGACGATGGTCGTGTCGAGCACGATCATCAGCACGCCGAGGCAGAGCATGTACAAGGCCCGCCAGCGGCGGGCTCCTTCGAGTGGAGCGGTCATGAGCTTGCGGGGTGTCTAGTTGGGGATCAGCGCCCGGTTCAGCTCGGTGCGCCAGCTGACGGGATCGGCACTGGATTCCGGGCCGATCGTGTAGATCTCCCAGAAATCACCACGCATGATCAGGCCCTGCTCGTTCACCCAGGCATCGAGCGCCGGCCAGGCCGTGTGCAGCTGTTCGTAAGCGCCGTGCATCACCGTACGGGCGACCGTCGCCACCGGCCGCATGCCTGGCTGCACCCGGCCACTGGCAGTGACCACACCGTCGACCGGCACGCTCACCTCGAAATCGAAACGCGTCGGGTCAAGCCGATGGTGGTAGCAGAACCAGGGACCGACCGGACGCAGGCCCTGCGCACCGAGCACGGCGAACACTTCCTGGATCGCCGGCCCCATGCAGCTGCGAATCTCGTCGCGCGGGATGTTCAGCGCGATCATCGCCGTGGCCTGGGCCGGGCTGTCTGCGACGGTGGGGATATCGATCATCGGTGAGTCTCCTGGGGATACAGCGCTCAGGGCATCGGCTTCAGGCAGTTGATCATCCACGGCGTGCCGAAACGATCGGTGGCCATGCCGAAGCGCTGCGCCCAGAACGTTTCCGCGATCGGCATGAACACCGTGCCGCCGGCACTCAAGGCGGCGAACAGGCGTTCCGCTTCGTCGATGCTGTCGACGGTGATGGTCACGCAGCCATTGCCTTGCGACGGGCCGCAACTTTCGACGGCATCGGCGCCCATCAGCACCTGATCGCCGACGTGCAACTGGGCATGCATGATCGCGTCGCGGCTTTCGGCCGGCAACTCGGCGGCCATCGGCGATTCGCCCTGGCTCATGATCATCGCGATCTCGCCGTGGAAGGTTTTCGCATAGAACTCGAAGGCTTCGCGGCACTGGCCTTTGAAGCTCAGATAGGGATTGATGCGCATGGTCTTGCTCCGTTGATGGTTGGGTAGGTTTGAATCAGTGCTGCGCTTCGATCTGGGCGCGCAGGCGCGCTTCCTGTTCCTGCAGTTCCGGCGTGAACGCCTCGCCGAAATCGGAGGCCTCGAACACCTGGCGAATCTCGACTTCCGACTCGCCGATCATCGGACAAGGGCAGCGCTTCAGCCATTCGATCGCTTCCTGCATCGAGCGCAGCTCCCACAGCCAGAAGCCGGCGATCAGCTCCTTGGTTTCCGCGAACGGGCCATCGATGACGGTGCGCTTGGCACCCGCGAAACGGACCCGCGCGCCCTTCGAGCTGGGATGCAGGCCTTCACCGGCGAGCATCACGCCGGCCTTGACCAGCTCTTCGTTGAACTTGCCCATCTCGGTCAGCAGTTTCTCGTCCGGCATCACGCCGGCTTCCGAATTGGCATCGGCTTTGATGATCACCATGAAGCGCATTGAAGTTCTCCTGTTCGTGTCAGTCATCTGCCCGGATTGTTCCGGGCCTTCAAGACAACGACGAAGCAGCCAGACGAAAATCGACAGGCCGCGCGAAAATTTTCCGGAAAATTTCGCAAGACGCTGATCAGCATGAAATTTCTATCGCGCTTCAAGAGGCCCTGAGCAGTGCTTGTTAGGCTTCGCGCCATGAAGTCTTCTCGCCCGACCCCGAAGTCCGCACCGCAGCCACCACGCCACGGCCTGGCCCGCGTGCTGTCGAAACTCGGCGTCTGCTCGCGCAGCCAGGCGGAGATCGCGATCAAGGCCGGACGAGTCACCGTCGGCGGCCGCATCGAACGCAATCCCGAACGGCCGAGCGATGCCCAGCGCGAACGGATCGCGCTCGACGGCGTCGACGTGCAGGCCGCCGCCAAGCTCTACATCGCCGTCAACAAGCCGCGCGGCATCGTCGTCAGTGCCGCCGATGAACGAGGCCGCGACACCGTCTACAGCCTGATCGCCGACGCCGGCCTGCCCTGGCTCGGTCCGGTCGGCCGGCTCGACAAGGCCAGCGAAGGGCTGCTGCTGCTGTCGAACGATACGGTCTGGGCGGCTGGCATCACCGAGCCTGCGGGGAGCTTGGTCAAGACCTATCACGTGCAGATCAACGGCCTGCCGGATGCGGCGGCACTGGCGGCGATGGTCGCCGGCGTGATTGATGGCAGTGAGCGTCTGTCGGCAGTCAGCGCGACTCTGCTGCGCTCGGGCGAACGCAACTGCTGGCTCGAGATCGTCCTCGACGAAGGCCGCAACCGGCACATCCGCCGGCTGCTCGAAGTGCTCGGCTTTGATGTGCTGCGGCTGCTGCGGGTGTCGATCGGCTCGCTTGCGCTCGGTGATCTCGCCAAGGGTACCTGGCGGCATCTGACCGCGGACGAGGTTGCAGCGCTGCGGGTGGTCGCCGGGTAGGGGTAAACACACCCAACTCGTCTTAAGAGCATCCCGCTCTTCAAGACGACGCCATGCGCCTGTTCCGTCTCGCCTTCGCCCTCTCCGCGCTGTCCAGCCTGCCGACGCTGGCCGCAGCGAGTTTCGCCGTCGAGGAAGCGACCATCGCCGATATTCAGAAGGCGATCCTGGCCAAACAGATCACCGCCACCGAGGTGGTGAACCTGCATCTGAAGCGCATCAAGGCCTACGACGGCGTCTGCGTGAAGCAGCCGGACGGTGTCCTCGGCAAGATCGAGACAATTCCCAATGCCGGCCAGATCAACGCCTACGCCACGCTCAACCTGCGCCCGGCAGCGCTGAAGAAATGGGGCTTCAACCCGCACAAGGCGCGCAGCATGACTGACAAGGCCGATGCCGATCCGGCGCTGCCGGACGCGCTCGAAGCCGCAGCCGAACTCGACCGGCAGTTCGCTGCGACCGGCAAGCTGGTCGGCCCGCTGCACGGCATTCCGATCTCGGTGAAGGACCAGTACGACACCGCCGATCTGCGCACCACCTCGGGTGCCGACGCGCCTTACGCCGACGATCGGCCGCCGCTGGACGCGGAGTTCGTCAAGCGGCTGCGGGCGGCCGGCGCCATCATCATCGGCAAGGCCAACATGGGCGAATACGCCAGCGGCGATCGCAGCAGTTTCGGCGGCGTGCTCTGCAATCCCTATGACACCGAGCGCAGTCCGGGCCGCTCCAGCGGCGGTTCCGGCTCGTCGGTGGCCGCGAGTCTCGCTGTCTGTTCGATCGCCGAGGAATCCGGGCCTTCGGCACGCAACCCGGCAAAGAACAACAACGTCG
>NZ_JAHFRY010000084.1:0-11807 GCF_023266035.1 Nevskia sp. | reverse complement strand
GTCGTCGGCATCGCTGCGACGCAGGAACTGGTCAGCCGTGCCGGCATGATCAAGGCCAGCACCATGAACGATCGAGTCGGCCCGCTATGCCGCACGGTCGAAGACACGGCCACCGTGCTCGACGTGATTTCCGGCTACGACCCCAAGGACGAACTCACCGCCTTCGGCATCGGCCGCAAGCCGCCGCAGCCTTACGCGAGCTACGCGCATGAAAAGAGCCTGAAAGGCCTGCGCATCGGCGTGCTGCGCGAATTCATGAACAAGGCGCTGTTCACCAAGGCCGACGAGCAGAGCATCGACCTCGTCGAGCGCGCGGTCGCCGATCTGCAGAAGCTCGGCGCGACCATCGTCGATCCCGGCGCCAGCGGCGCGCTGTTCCAGCAGTGCGTGGCCAAGTACGCACCGTCGGCTTATTCGCGCGCCCTGGTCCAGCAGAACCCGAAGCTGTTCCCGGCCGATGGCGATCACATTCCGCAGCTGGTGGCGATGTCTGCCGACCCCAAGTTGTTTCCCGCCGACAGCACCCTGACCATTCGCGATCTGGGTGCCGACAAGACCATCGGCGAAGGCCGCTTCGTGCTCGATCAGTATCTGCAGGCGCGTGGCGACGCCAACATCAGGAACACGGAAGACCTGATCAACAAGTCGCGCTTCTACACCGACGTGCGCGCCGGCACCGGTTTCTCGGACAAGAAGAAAGGCCTGGAAGAGAAGTTCAAGGACAAGACCCTGGATATCTCCGCGCGTCTGGAACAGCGCTTCGCGCTGCAGCAGATCGGCATCCAGTGCATGGCCGAGCAGAACCTCGATGCGGTGGTCTATCCGACCAGCAACATCCCCTCGCCCAAGCTCGGCATGCCCACCGAACCGAACAAGAACGGCCGCTCGGCCCTGGCCTGGACGCTGCTCGGCGCCAACGGCTTCCCGGCGCTGTCAGTGCCGGCCGGCTTCACCACCGAGGTCTACGACCGAGTGCCCGACAAGAACGCCGAAGGCGGCACCAGGATGATCGGCCCGATCGCCGCGAAGCTGCCGGTGAACGTCGATTTCCTCGGCAAGCCTTTCGACGAAGCGACGCTGTTCAGGATCGCCGGCGCTTACGAGGCGGCGACCCGACATCGGCAGGCGCCAGCGGGTTTCGGGCCGGTCAAGAAATAACGCGCAGCCCGCTCAATCGATCGGCCTGACCCGGAAATTCTTGCCCTTGATCTTGCCGGCGCGCAGGCCGTCGATCGCGCCCTTGGCAAAGCGGCGGTCGATGGCGACATAGGTGCGGGTATCGAAGGTGTTGATCTTGCCGACCGCTTCCTTGGCGAGCCCGGCAGCGCCGGTCAGCGCACCGAGCAGATCACCCGGCCGCAGCTTGTCGCGCCGACCGGCATCGACGCAGATGGTGACGAACACCGGCGGCACCGGACGATCCGGTGACAGGGCCGACATCGGCAGCTTGCCGATTGCCGCCTTGAAGCCGAGCTTGGCTTCGATCGCGGCAACGCGGCTGCGCTCGCGCGGCGCGTACAGGTGCAGCGCCAGGCCGCTTTTGCCGGCACGGCCGGTGCGGCCGACGCGATGGACGTGCTGGTCCGGCTCCAGCGGCAGCTCGTAGCTGATCACCAGCGCCAGATCCTTGATGTCCAGGCCGCGCGCGGCGACATCGGTGGCGATCAGGACGCGCGCCGAGCCGTTGGTGAAGCGCACCAGCACTTCGTCGCGATCGCGCTGATCGATATCGCCGTGCAAGGACAGCACCGAGAAACCGCGCTTGGCGAGCTGCACTTCGATGTCCTGGGCATCGTTCTTGGTGTGCGCGAAGACCAGCGCCGATTCCGGCCGCTGGGTGCTCAGCAGATGCGCGAGCGCATCGAGGCGCTTCATCGGATCGACCTCGTAGAAGGTCTGCTCGACCTGCGCGGTGACGATCTCGTTGTCGACGGTGATCTCGACCGGATTCAGCTGCAGGCGACGGCTGATCGCCCGCACGGTGTCCGGGAAGGTGGCCGAGAAGAACAGGGTCTGACGGGTCTTCGGCGCCAGATCGACGATCGCGCGGCTGGCCTGTTCGAAGTCGGAATCGAGCATGCGATCGGCCTCGTCGAGCACCAGCACGCGCAGGGAATCGAGCTTGAGATTGCCTTCGTCGAGCAGCTCCTGAACGCGGCCGGCCATGCCGACGACGATGTGGGGATCGTGCTCCAGCGAGGCGACCTGCGGCCGCTTGGAAATGCCGCCGCCGAGCACGGTCAGCTTGACGTTCGGCATGCAGCGCGCGAGCCGGCGGATTTCCTTGGCGATCTGATCGGCCAGTTCACGCGTCGGGCAGAGCACCAGCGCCTGGGTCTTCATCAAGGTTGCGTCGATCTTCGACAGCAGGCCCAGACCATAAGCCGCGGTCTTGCCACTACCGGTGCGCGCCTGGCCGATCACGTCGCGGCCTTCGAGCATCGGCGGCAGGCTCATCGCCTGGATCGGCGTCATCGCCTTGTATTCGAGGGAATCGAGTGCCTGCAGCAGCAGCGGATTCAGCGGCAAGGACGAGAACGGCAGAGTTTCCACGGGGCACCTGAGTCGGACAACCGGCGTTTGAGCGTCGGCAAGCCGCGAATTGTGAGGCCAGCGGCGCTTGCGTGCCGACTAGCGGTGCGCAAACGCCCAGGGGACCAGCGTTTGCAGGACCTTGATGCGGTGCCGGAAATCCGGCGCACCGCAGAAATATCGTCACGGAGCACCGCCATGCGCATCAACCTCTCCTCATTGATCGGCCGATCCAGACTCGCCGCCGCCCCCTTCGCGCTGGCGCTGATCACGGCAATGCCTGCAGCCAACGCGGCCACCGCCAGCGGCACGCTGTCGGTCAGTGCCTCGGTGGCCTCGGTGTGCCTGATCTCCAACGGCTCGCTGAACTTCGGCAGCTATGACCCGACCTCGGGCAGCACGCTGAACGGCTCGACCACGGTGACCCTGACCTGCACGCTCGGCACCGCTTACAACATCGGCCTCAATGCCGGCGCCGGCACCGGCGCCACGGTGGCCTTGCGCAAGCTGACCAGCGGCGGCAACACGCTCGGCTATCGCCTGTTCCGCGATCCCAGCCGCACCTTGAACTGGGGCAACACGCCGGCCACCGACACGCTCGACGGCACTTCGTCGGCGTCCTTGCTGACCAACACGATCACGGTCTACGGCCAGATTCCGGCCAGTGAAGCGGCGCCGACCGGCAGCTACACCGACAGCGTCGCGATCACCGTCACCTACTGAGCCGGAAGCCGCCATGCGCATCCGACTGCCGTCCTCGCTTGTCGCTGCTGCATTGAGCCTGCTGGCAACGCAGGCAGCAGCAGGCTCGTTCACCGTCAACCCGGTGCGTCTCGAACTGGCCGCCGGTCAGCATGCGACGTCGATGCTGGTCAGCAACGCCGGCAATGCCGCAACCACGGTGCAGGTCAGCGTCCATCGCTGGACCCGCGTCGATGGTGTCGACGTGCTCGAACCCGTGACCGGAGACGATGCGCCGATCGTCACGCCGCCGATGTTCCGGCTCGATGTCGCCGATCAGCAGATCGTCCGCATCGGCTTCGCCGGCCGCCAGCTCGATTCCGCCGAAGGCCACTGGCGAGTGATCGTCGAGGAACTGCCGCAGCCGCAGGTCGCGACGCCGCTGGTGCAGATCGCGATGCGTCTGCGGATGAATCTGCCGCTGTTCCGTCAGCCCGCGGAACGCCGCTCGGCGCTGGCCTGGTCCACCGAACAGGGTTCGGACGGTCTGGCGCTCGATGTCGACAACCGCGGCACCATCACCGAACGCATCGATGCCGCCACCCTGGCCGGCAGCGACGGCAAGGCGCTGTCGACCTTGACCGGCCCGCTGTACGTGTTTCCCGGCGAACACCGCACGTTCCCGCTGAAGCTCGCCGCAGCCTTGCCGGCAACAGCGACCGCCGTGCTCAGCGTGCAGGGCAGCGTGCCGCTGCATGACCATGAACTGGCCCTGCAACGGCAATGATCGGCGGGCACTGCTAGCGATCACGGCGACGCTGTTCGCAGCTCCGGCCCTGGCCGGCGACGCCGGCCTGTGGTTCGCCGCCGACCCCTGCCCGATCAACGCCGCGCAGATCGTTGCCCTGGGCAGCCAGCGCGCCTTGCTTGCGGTCCACGCCCATCCCGACACCGCCGCCGAGGACACCGTGCTGATTCGCGGCGAAGACCAGTTGTGGCGTGCGCCGTACGAGGCCTGGACGCAGTGGACACCGCTGCCGCCGCCCAGCATCGAAACCGATGCCAGCGGCCAGCGCTGGGCCGTGCTGCAGCCCGATGACAGCCTGGCTCTGCGTTACGACGCCTGCCGCAGCGAGCTGTGGGTCGATGCCAATCCGCAGCGCGTGCAGCGCACCCGCTTCGATCGCTCGAACGCTGCACCGATCACCGTGGCCAGCACCGGCGCCTATCTGAACATCGACGCCCGCTACGGCGGCCTGGCCGGCCGCAACTCGGCCAGCGGCCTGTTCGATCTCGGTGGCTTCACCGCAGGCGGCGCCGGCCGCAGTGGTCTGTACCTCGATCGCCAGCGGCTGCGCCGGCTCGACAGCCACTGGCTGATCGACGATCCCGAACGGGCGCTGCGCCTGCGGCTGGGCGACAGCATCACCCATAGTGCTGATTGGGAAACCGCGCTGCGCTTCGGTGGCCTGCAATGGGGCACCGAGTTCGCGCTGCAACCGGACCGCATCACCTTTCCGCTGCCCTCGATTGCCGGCAGCGCGGCGCTGGCTTCGACCGCGCAGCTGTACGTCAACGGCGTGCAGCAGTCGCCGGCCCAGCCGCTGCAGCCCGGTGTGTTCCGCTTCGAAAGCATTCCCACCTTGACCGGCGCCGGCGAACTGAGCGTGACCCTGCGCGATGCGCTCGGCCGCGAACAGACGCTGAGCCAGCCGTTCTATGCCTCGCCACGTCTGCTCGCGAGCGGCCTGCAGGAACAGGGCATCGAAGCCGGCCTGCTGCGCAAGGACTACACCGGGCCCGACGACCGCTACGCCACACCGCTGCTGGCCGCCAGCCTGCGCCGCGGCATCAACGATCGGCTGACCCTGCTGCTGCGCGCCGGCAGCACCGATCTGCGCCAGATCGCCGGCGGCGAGCTCGATGTCTTCGCGGCACCGTTCGGCATCGTCACCGCATCGGTCGCGGCGTCGAACAGCGACGCCGGCGCCGGTGCGATCGCCACCCTCGGTTTCGAACGGGTCGACGATCGTTACAGCCTGTCGCTGCGCCGGCGCATCGCCAGCCGCGACTACACCGATTTCGGCCGCAACCCCGGCGCGATCCATTTCTCCGATGCCGCGCGCCTGTCCTGCCGGATGCCTGGCGGCGGCACGGCGAGCGCGATCTATGTCTCCGAACAGTCCTGGGCGAATGCACCGGGCGCTGGCAGCATCCGTCTGGCCGGCTTCGGCTGGGGCCAGCCGCTGGGCGCGCGGCTGCAGGCCTATGCCAGCTGGCTGCACACGCTCGATGGCGATCACGGCAACAGCGTCGTCATCGGCCTGGCCAGCGCCTTCGGGTCCCCGGGTGCCGGAACCGGCAGCGCCGGCCTGCAGTACAGCAACGACAGCGGCCGCGATGGTGCCCGCGCCAGCATCCAGCAATTGCCGGCCGGGCCACTCGGCTGGGCCTGGCGCGCCAACGCCGACAGCCGCGCCGATGGCCTGCGCGAAGCCGAAGCCGCCTGGGCAACGACACACGGCACTTTCGGCGCCGGCTATGCCGGCATCACCGGCAGCAGCGCGCCGAGCGCCTTCGCCCAGACCAGCCTCGCCTGGAGCGACAGCCACGGCTACTGGGCACCCACCATCCGCGACAGCTTCGCGGTGATCGACACCGGCGGCGTCAGCGGCATCGGCGTGCTACGCGAAAATCAGTGGGCCGGTCGCAGCGACGACCACGGCCGCCTGCTGCTGACCGATCTCGCGCCGTACCAGCGCAACCGCCTGGCGATCGACGAACGCGATCTACCGATCGCGGTCAGCCTGCGCGACAACGGCGCGGTGATTGCGCCGCCAGCGGAATCCGGCGTGTCGGTGCACTTCGCGATCGATCGCCGGACCATGCAGCGGCTACGACTGGTCGATGCCAGCGGTGTGCCGCTGCCGGCCGGTGCCCGGCTTTCGCTCGATGGGCAGGCGCTCGATCTGCCGGTCGGCTACGACGGCCTGGTCTACCTGGAAACCGCGAACCATCCGCAAAGCCTGCGCGCCCAATGGCCGGAGGGCAGCTGCACGGCGACGATCGATGCCCACAGCGAGCGCGAGGCGCTGCGCTGCCTCGCCAGCGGTGCCAATGCCGGTGACCGGCCATGAAGCGTCTGGCCCCAATGACGCTACTGGCACTGATGGCCTGGCTGCCACTGCCGAGTGAGGCCCTGCTGGCGTCCTGCACGGCGTCGAGCAGCAGCGTCGCCTTCGGTGGCTATGACCCGATCTCGCCCTCGGCGGACTTCGCCAACGGCTCGGTGACGGTGAGCTGCACCGGTGTCGGCCTGCTGGTCAGCTACCGCATTCTGCTGGCCGGTGGCGGCTCCGGCAGCACCGCCAGCCGGACCCTGAACGCCGGTGGCAACACGCTGCCCTACAACGTCTACACCAGCGCCGGCTACAGCACGGTCTGGGACAACGTCACCGGCGTCACCGGCGGCTTCCTGATCGCGCTGGGCGGCACTTCGATGACCCATACCGTCTACGGCCGCATCCTCGCCCAGCAACCGGCAGCGGCCGGCAGTTATGCCGACAGCCTGGTGATCACCGTCAACTACTAGCGCGACATCGACGACCCGCAGTACGGCCGGATACGCTCGACCTCGGCGAAGAACGCCGAACCAGGAGCGTGAACATGACGCAGGAAACAACGCACAAGGGCAGCTGTCATTGCGGGCGCATCGCCTTTGAAGTCGACGGCAGTTTCGACTCGGTGATGGAATGCAATTGCTCGCACTGCAGCCGCAAGGGCGGGGCCTGTTGACCCTCGCTTTGGTCGCTGCGGCGGAGGTCGTTTTTGCCCAGTGCAACGAACGAGGAGCGGGCAATGGCCGACCCATTGACGCGACAAGAGAGGCAGCAATGGGCAAAAACGATCCCGCCCCTTCGGGTTGCGGCCAAAAAGCCGCCGGGACTTCGTTGCGAACCTTGACCATAGGTAGGCTATGGCCTGCGGTTCGCGCCTCGCCCGGCGGCTTTTTGACTCGCAACGCAGCGATCAAAGTGAGGGTTAACAGGCCCTGCTGTCGTTCGTGCCACGCACTGCGCTGCGGATAACGACGGACGAAACAGCCATCAGCACCTACACCTTCAATCGCCACGCGATCCGCCATCAGTTCTGTCCGCAGTGCGGCTGCGCGCCGTTCGGTCTCGGCACCGGCCGCGACGGCGTGGCGACGGCGGCGATCAACGTCCGCTGCCTGGAAGGCGTCGAGCTGACGACTCTGGAGCGCAAGTTCGTCGACGGCCGTTCGTTCTGAGCGACGGTTGGTGGACTAGGCTGTATCGGCATCCCGCCCGCAGGAGTGAGTCACCGTGAACCGCAAGACCGTCGATGAGCTGACCGCCCGCATTGCCGTCAAAGGCCATGAGGTCAGCCGCAGCGAGAAAAGAGTCATCGAGCGGGTCGCCAAGCGGCTGCACATCAGCCGCGATGCCGGGCAGGAATTCGATCAGTCGATGGGCTTCGGCGAGCGCGTTGCCGATCGCATCGCCGCGTTCGGCGGCTCCTGGACCTTCATCCTGAGCTTCCTCGGCCTGCTGGTAGTCTGGGTGGTGCTGAACGCGGCACTCCTGACCCGCAGCGCCGCCGGGCCGTTCGATCCCTACCCGTTCGTGTTCCTGAACCTGATCCTGTCGATGCTGGCCGCACTGCAGGCGCCGGTGATCATGATGTCGCAGAACCGCCAGTCGGCGAAGGATCGCAAGGCGGCCGAGCACGATTACGAGGTCAATCTGAAATCGGAACTGGAAATCCTCGGCCTGCATCAGAAGGTCGACAATCTTCGCGAGCAGCAGTGGCTGGAACTGGTCGAGATGCAGCGCGAGCAGATCGCGCTGCTGACCCGGCTGCTCGAAGCGAAAGCCTGACGATCCCCTAGAACAGCGGGGAACAGCGGGCCGGGCAGCCTGCTAAGTTGCGCGCCGCCAGCCCTTCATTCCATTCCGATCGCCGCCCATGTCCCGCAGCCATTCCGAACTGCACCGTTCCGACAGAGTCGGCTGGCTGCGCGCCGCCGTGCTCGGCGCCAATGACGGCACCATCTCGGTCGCCAGTCTGATCGTCGGCGTCGCCGCTTCCGGCAGCAGCCAGCACAGCCTGCTGCTGACCGGCGTTGCCGGCCTCGTCGCCGGGGCGATGTCGATGGCGGCCGGCGAATACGTGTCGGTGCAATCGCAGGCCGATACCGAAAATGCCGACCTGGCCCGCGAGCGCGACGAACTGCACCACGAGCCCGATCACGAGCTCGACGAACTCAGCGCGATCTACAGGAGTCGCGGCCTCGATGCCACGCTGGCGCGCCAGGTCGCCGAGCAGCTGACGACGCATGACGCGCTGCAGGCCCACGCGCGAGACGAACTCGGCATCACCGAAACCTTGCGCGCCAAGCCCGTTCAGGCCGCGCTGGCCTCGGCGCTGGCGTTCACGCTGGGCGCCATCGTGCCGGTGCTGACGGTGCTGATTGCGCCCCGCGAAACCGTGGTCGTCGCCACTTCGGTCACGGCGCTGGCCAGCCTGCTGGTGCTTGGCGCTGCGGCCGCCTGGGCTGGCGGTGCTTCGCTGACCAAGGGTGCGTTGCGAGTCGCCTTCTGGGGCGCGCTGGCGATGGCGCTCAGCGCTGCGGTCGGCGAGCTGTTCGGCGCCACGGTCTAGGCCATGAACGCCAGTCCCGAGCAGCCGACCAACCTGTCGACGAGCCTGCCGCGCAATCCACTGCTGGAACGTGGCCTGAGCTTTCTGGCGCGCTATCCGGCCCTGCTGCCGACCTTGAGCCTGGCCTTCGGCATCGGCAGCTTCGTGCTGGTGCAGCGCGGCGAAAGCATGGCGCGGATGATGGCTTTCATTGCGCTGATCGGCTGGCCGTGGTTGCTGCTCGAAGACCTGATCGGCGGCTGGCTGAGCCGCCATTCGCGTGGCCGGCTGCCACCGGCAACGGCGCGTTTCCTGACTCAGCAGGTGCAGCAGGAACTGCTCTATTTCTCGCTGCCATTCCTGTTCATCGCGATGAACTGGGTGCCCGAGCAGATGGCCTTCGTCGCCCTCGCCGCCGGCCTGGCTTTGGCCGCGACCCTGGACCCGCTGTACTGGCACCGGATCGCCCCGAACGCCGGTCTGTCGCTGGCCTTCCACGCTGCCTGCAGCTTCGTCGCCGCGCTGAGCATCCTGCCGATCGCCGTGCATCTGCCGGTGGAGCTGGCGCTGCCGATCGCCTTCGCGACCACGTCGGTGATCCTGATCGCCAGCCTGCCGCGCACCTGGGTGCCGGCGCTCGACCTCAACACCGCCAGCAACGAACCGCTGCGCTGGCGCCAGCGGCTGCGTCGCTTCGCGATGCCGCTGGCGCTGGCCACCGTCCTGGCGCTCGCCTGGTTCGGCCGCGCGGCGATTCCGCCGGCTGGCCTCTGGGTACGCGATGCCCGGATCACCACCGCGATGGATGGCCACGAGCCGGGCCCGGCGATCACTTCGGTGGATGCAGCGACCCTGGTCGGCGCCGATGCTTCCTTGAGCGCCTTCGTCGCTGTGCGGGCGCCGCAGGGCCTGTCACAAGCGGTGGTGTTCGAATGGGTGCACGACGGCATGGTCGTCGACCGCATCCCGGCCCAGATCGACGGCGGTCGCGAAGCGGGCTTCCGCACCTACAGCCGCAAGCAGCATTTCGGCGTGGCGCCGCAGGGCAAATGGCGAGTCGACCTGCGCACGCCGCAGGGGCAGCTGATCGCGCGGCGCAATTTCGAGGTTCGCTGAGCCCGGGCAGCTTCCGGGGGCGTCTCGAGTCTGGCGGGTTCCTTGCTGCGGCTTTTTCATCGCTGCCCCGCCATCACCCGAAACCATGAAAACCCTCATCGGCTTACCCAAGCTGCGCGCCTTCCTCACGCTCGCGCTGAGCCTCACGCTCGCCTTCGGCGCAGAAGCCGCCGCGGCGAAGCGCAAGATCATCATCGACCAGGACGCCTTCGGCCCGGCCTCCTCGAACCTGCAGGCGATCCTGATGCTGATGCAGGCGCCGGATGTCGAGGTACTCGGCATCACCGTCACCAGCGGCGACGGCTGGCGCGACGAGGAAGTGGGCCACCTGCTGCGTCTGCTCGAAATCGCCGGCCGCACGGAGATCCCGGTTTACGCCGGCGCGGTCTTCCCGCTGGTCAACACGCAGGCGCGCAACAAGCTCTGGGAGCAGCTATACGGCCCGCTCTACTACAAGGGCGCGTGGACCGAAGTCTGGCCCGACCAGGGCGCGCTGCAGCGCTCTCCGTATCACGCCGATCCTTACCTGCTGCCGCCCTCGCCGGCCGGCACGCCGAAGCTCAAGGTGCAGAAGGAAAGCGCGGCGAACTTCCTGGTGCGCAAGGTTAACGAATTCCCGGGCCAGATCACGGTCTGGGCCGGCGGGCCGCTGAGCAATCTCGCCGTTGCGGCCGCGCTCGATCCGCAGTTCGCCTCGCTCGCCAAGGAACTCGTGTTCATGGGCGGCAGCTTCAACCCGATCGCGGCCGACAACGCCTTCGCCGCCGAGTACGTCAACGCCCCACGGCGCGAATTCAACATGCGCTGGGATCCGGAAGCCGCGTCGATCGTGCTGCACCAGCCTTGGCCGAAGATCATCCAGGTGCCCGTCGACCCGACCACGAAGACCTTCTTCAAGCCCGAGTTCTTCAAGGAGATCGCGAAAGGCAAGGCACCGTTCGACGAT
This sequence comes from Nevskia sp., assembly GCF_023266035.1. GTDB lineage: Bacteria > Pseudomonadota > Gammaproteobacteria > Nevskiales > Nevskiaceae > Nevskia. Next base: position 868 of record NZ_JAHFRY010000084.1, on the reverse strand, counting down.
TACCTCGTCAAGTTCGGTCAGTCATTCCCGATGTGGGACGAACTCGCCGCCGCGGTCTGGCTCGATCCCTCGATCATCACCAGGAGCAGCACCGTGCTCGAGGATGTCGACACCAGCTTCAGCGCCAGCTACGGCAACACGCTGAGCTGGGCCGTCGGCAGCGGTCCAGGCCTAGGTGAGCGCCCGGTGCAGGCGGTGCTCGATATCGACCTGCCGAAGTTCGAGCAGATGACCATCGACCTGCTGAGCAGGCCGAAGCGATAAGCGAGTAGCGAATAGCCACGGAACCTTAACGACCCTGGGAGAATGGGTAAGCTGTCACCGTAATTCGCAACGTCGGTTTAGGCGACAAGATGACGCCTAAGATCGATCAGGCCGGTTTATCCGACATTTTTGTAGCTAATTGGCGTTGGGCATGAAAAAGCAAAGCGCGGTTGAAACGACATGGTGGCTGGAATGGGGTGCCGTTCCGGCACTGCATTGGGCGCGCTTGCAGATATGTTCCGACGGGACGGCCGTAGTGCTAGACCTCGATGGTCGATATCACACGTTTAAAAGCCGAGAAGAAGCACATCTATGGCTGGCTGAAGACGAATATTCGTTGGCCGAGAACGTCGTAAAAGAAGAAAATCTCATCGGGGTAACACCACCGCATGCAGCCAACGACGAAGAGCTCATTCCGCTTATGCTGGCCAGGGAAACGAGGTGAGGGTCATGCCCAACAAGGCGCTCCAGCCGACGGGCCCTAAAGCCGGCCCGCTGCTGAGCTAGGGCGTTAGAGCGCACCATGAACTTGGTTATTTCGGGTATGGCACGCGTGATCGGCGCTTTTCTCCTATGCCTTGGAGCTGCCGCTTTAATTGTTGTA
>NZ_JAHFRY010000083.1 GCF_023266035.1 Nevskia sp. | reverse complement strand
CTTGGGATCGCGGTTGCCATGCATGCCGAGCATCGGCGTCGGCAGCGACGGTTTGCAGACCTTGCGCAGGCTGTCGAGCAGGGTCGAGGACACATAGGCAGCGGCGGCGACGCGCTCCGAGCGCTCGCAGACATAGCGCTGGGTCATGAAGCCGCCGGACGAGAAGCCGGTCAGATAGATCCGCCGGGCGTCGATCGGATAGGCCGCGACCAGATTGTCGATGACCCGGGTGATCAGTCCGACATCATCCGGGCCGTTGCGGTCAGCAACCGGATCGAAGGCCCAGTTACGGCCACGCGAATTCGGCAGGATCGCCCAGACGCCGGTGTCGCGCACCAGCTGGCCGATCTCGATCAGGTTGGCCATTTCCTCGGAATCACCACCGGCGTAATGGAGCACGACGATGGCCGGTGCGAGGCCAGCCGGGTTCGCGACCGGACGCACGTAGAGCACGCGTCGCCGCTGGCCGCTGATGGTGAATTCGCCTTCGAAAGTGGTCACGCCGCTGACCGGCTGGAAGCGCCCGGCCTGAACATCGGCTGGCAGGAACACCGACTGTGCGAACAGCGCCAGCAGGGCGATTGCCAGGGTTCGCAGGGCAGGCAGAAGCATCGACTTCAGTCGCATCAGGTGTTCCTTGAGGGTGGGATTCCGGGTGTGGCTCGGTGCTGCTTCAGCCGCGTGCGCGCTCGATGATCCGGGTCGTCGAATAGCCGGGGTGGAAATCGAGAATCACCACCTGGCCACCGTTGGCGCTGACCACGTCGTGACCGGCGACCTGCTCCGGCCGGTAGTCGCCGCCCTTGACCAGCAGGTCCGGCAGCACGGCGGTGATCAGGCGCAGCGGTGTGTCTTCGGAGAACGGCACCACCCAGTCGACACACTTCAGCGAGGCCAGCATGCGCATACGGTCATCGGTGTTGTTCAGCGGCCGGGTCGGCCCTTTCAGACGCTTGACCGAATCATCGGTGTTGACCGCGACGATCAGCACATCGCCGAGCCGGCGCGCCGCTTCCAGATAACGAACGTGGCCGACGTGCAGCAGATCGAAGCAGCCATTGGTCATGACGATGACCTGGCCCTGGGCCTGCGCCGCGCGCACCCGTTCGAGCAGCTCGTCTTCGGCGAGCACGGCGCTGTCGTCCTCGTGCTGGCGGCGGATCGCGCGCAGCAGTTCGCTCTGGGTGACGGTTGCGGTACCAAGCTTGCCGACGACGATGCCGGCGGCCAGATTGGCGATGCGCGCCGCGTGGCCGAAATCATGGCCGGCCGCCAGCGCGGCACCGAAGGTGGCGATCACCGTATCGCCGGCGCCGGTGACATCGAACACTTCGCGGGCGACGGTCGGCAGATGCAACGGCGGCTGATTCGGCGCCAGCAGGGTCATGCCGTTTTCCGAACGGGTGACCAGCAGCGCGTCGATGCCGAGTTCGTCGCGCAGCCTGGTGCCCTTGGCGACGATCGTCGCTTCGTCCGGACAGGGGCCGACCACGGCTTCGAGTTCGGACAGGTTCGGCGTGATCAGGGTGGCGCCGCGATACGGCCGCCAGTCGCTACCTTTCGGATCGACCAGCACTGGCCGGTTCGCGGCCCGCGCGGCAGCGATCATCAGCGCGGCATCGGCCAGGGTGCCCTTGCCGTAGTCGGACAGGATCACCACCGAGCAATCGGCCAGCGCCGTCTTGAAGCTGGCCAGATAGTCCTCGCGATTGAAGGCACCGGCCACCGCAAGCGATTCCTCGAAATCGAGCCGGATCAGCTGCTGGTTGCGCGACAGCACGCGCAGCTTGGTGATCGTCGGACAGGACGCGGTTTCGGTAAACGTCGGCAGCACGTGCTTGGCAATCAGCGCTTCGCGCAGCTTGCCCGCTGCTTCATCGCGACCGACGACGCCGAGCAACTGCACAGCGCCACCGAGCGAAGCGATGTTCAGCGCCACGTTGGCCGCGCCGCCAGGACGGGTTTCGTCCTTCTGGATGCGCACCACCGGCACCGGCGCTTCCGGCGAGATGCGACCGGTCGGCCCGACCCAGTAGCGGTCGAGCATCACATCGCCGGCCACCAGCACGCGGGCGCGCTGGAAGGCCGGGATTGCCGCGATCACCTCGTCACGGTCACTCACGCGGCAGGCGAACTCAAGCGGCCTTGGCGGCAGCTGAGCTGGTGTGCGACAGCCACTCCGGATATTCGCTGCGCTCACCCTTGACCGAGGCCACGTAGAGCTTCTGCAGCTTTTCGGTGATCGGGCCGCGCTTGCCGGCGCCAACCGCCCGGTTGTCGATCTCGCGGATCGGCATCACTTCGGCGGCGGTACCGGTGAAGAAGGCTTCGTCGCAGATGTACATCTCGTCGCGGGTGATGCGGCGCTCGTACACCGGGATGCCTTCATCGGCAGCCAGCTGCATGATGGTCTTGCGGGTGATGCCGTCGAGGCAGGAATTCAGATCCGGCGTGTGCAGCGCGCCGTCCTTGACTAGGAAGATGTTCTCGGCGCTGCCTTCGGCGATGTGGCCGGACATGTCGAGCATGATCGCTTCGTCGTAGCCGTCCTTCAGCACTTCGTTCAGCGCCAGCATCGAATTGATGTAGTTGCCGTTGGCCTTGGCCCGGCAGAGCATCGAATTGACGTGGTGACGGGTGTAGCTCGAGGTACGCACGCGGATGCCGCGCTCGACGTTGTCGGCACCCAGATACGCGCCCCAGGTCCAGGCGGCGACCATCACGTGGGTCTTCAGGTTGTCGGCGCGCAGGCCCATGCCTTCGGCGCCGTAGAACACCATCGGCCGCAGATAGGCTTCCTTCAGCTTGTTGGCGCGCAGCACTTCAAGCTGGGCCTCGTTGATCACTTCCTGCGAGAACGGCATCTTCATGCCGAGGATCTTCGCGGAGTTGAACAGGCGCTTGGTGTGATCGCCGAGCCGGAAGATCGCCGTGCCCTTCGGCGTGTGGTACGCACGGACACCTTCGAAGCAGCCGACGCCATAATGCAGCGTGTAGGTCAGGACATGGGTCTGGGCTTCACGCCACGGCACCATTTCGCCGTCGAGCCAGATCAAGCCATCACGGTCGGCCATCGTCGTCATTTGCTTCGTTCCTCGAAATTTTTGCAGCCGGGCTGTGAAAGGGGACGGGAGACTCCGAACTGGGCGACCCGGCGCGTACCCGAACGGCGCGCATTATAAGTCTGCAAGCCGCGTCAGGCTCGATAAAACCGCGTCCGGATGGATGCCGGTCAGGCAGGCCATCGGTTCTGCAGGTGGCTTCAGCGGGCAGTTGCGCTCGAAGCAGGGGCTGCAGGCGAGACGCCGGTAGTGGATCACGGTGTGTTCGGTCATCGGCGGCGTGTGATCCGGCGTCGACGAACCATAGATCGCGACCACCTTCGCGCCCGCTGCCGCCGCAATGTGCATCGGCCCCGAATCGTTGCAGACCACGGCACGGGCAACGCTGACCAGATCGATGACATCGACCAGGCTGGTGCGGCCGCAGAGATTGATCGCCGCGCCATTCGAGGCTGCGACGATCTCGGCCCCCAGCGGCTGTTCCTTCTTCGAACCGATGATCCAGCTGCGGATGCCTTGCCGGCCGAGCTCCGCAGCCAGCTGCGCGTAATAGGCCGCCGGCCATTGCTTGGCCGGGCCGTACTCGGCGCCTGGCATCAAGGCGATGCCCGGGCCGTCACCGAGCGCCAGATCGACTCGTAGTTGCGCGGCACGTTCGGCATCGGCCCGGAAGCGCGGCGCCGGCACGGTGGGCGCTACGCGCGCCGGGCCGTCGTCGGCCAGCGCGACGAAGCGTTGCGGCGTTGTCTTCAACAAAGCCTTGTTCAGCGGCCGCAGATCGTTGAGCAGGCCGTAGCGGAATTCGCGGGCGTAGCCGGTGCGGCGCGGGATGTCTGCAAAGAACGGCACCACGGCGGACTTCCAGGAGTTCGGCAGCACGATCGCCTGCGCATAACCGCGATCACGCAGTGACAGCCCCAGCCGTCGCCGGCCGCCGAAGTTGAACTCGCCATGGGCGAACGGCAGTTCGATGCCGGCGCGAATCTCCGGCATGCGGCCGATGATCGGCAGCGACCAGCCGGGCGCCAGTACATCGATCGCGGCATCCGGATAGCGCTCACGCAGCCGGATGAACAGCGACTGCGCCATCACCATGTCGCCGACCCAGGCCGGGCCGACGATCAGCAGGTCATTGGTCATCGGAAGCCCCCTACTCCCTCCCCTGCTTCGCGGGGGAGGGTTGGGGAGGGGGCGGTTGAAGTGAGCGCTACCGTCCAACGCCCCCATCCCGCCGTCGGCTTACATCGGAGTGCCCAATGGCACTCCTCTGTTCGGCCAACAGCTCCCCCGTGCACGGGGGAAGGAGACAAACCTTGGAGGGGAAATCGAGAGTCGGCGGGCATGCCGCAGTTTATCCGCTCGCTTATCCTTCGCCGCCCCGCCTGCTCCGAGTTCCCTGTGTCGATGAACGCTGTCCCCACCACGCCGTCACGCGCCCGCTGGCTGGGCCCGGTCATGGGTCTGAGCTTCGTGCTGATCTGGTGCACCGGCTATCCCACCGCGAAGATCGTGGTCGGCCACAGCGGCCCGTTCACTGCGCTGTGCCTGCGCTTCGCCTGCGCTGCGGCGATCTTCGGCGTGCTGGCACTGATCGCCAAGGTGCGCTGGCCAGGACATCGCGCTGCCGCGCACAGTGCGATCGTCGGCCTGCTGCAACTGGCGCTGCAGTTCGGTGGCGTCTACGGCGCGATGCGTCTCGGCGCCAGTGCCAGCCTGTCGGCGCTGGTGATCGGCGCGATGCCGCTGTCGGTGTCGGCGTTCTCGCTGCTGCTCGGCGAGCGCATCGGCAAGCTGCAGTGGCTGGGCCTGCTGGTCGGCTTCACCGGCGTCTGGCTGGTGATCGGCGAAAGTCTGGTCGGCGCTCGCGCCGATGTCTGGTCGATCGGCGCGCTGCTGCTCGGCCTGCTCGGCATTTCCTGCGGCACGCTGTACCAGAAGCGCTACGGCTCGGCGATCGATCTGCGCGCCGGCCTGGCGATCCAGAACACCGCCGCCAGCCTCGCCCTGCTGCCGCTGGCCTGGGGTCTCGAAGGTCTGCACACCGATGGCAGCCAGGCGTTCTGGCTGTCGACGACCTGGATCGTGCTGGTCAACTCGGTCGGCGGCTTCGCCTTGCTGTTCCTCTTGATCCGCAACGGTGCTGCGACCCAGGTGGCGGCGCTGTTCTATCTGGTGCCGGCGGTCGGCGCGATCATGGGTCACTTCGTGCTCGGCGAAGTGCTGACCCGACTCGAGATCCTCGGCTTCTTCGTCGCCGCATTTGGCGTCTACCTCGGCACGCGAACGCCGCCGCCAGCCCGCTGAAAGCAGCGCTACCGTTGACGGGCTCTGCTGCACCGTTCATCCCCTGCCCGCCGTGGCCGGCGGCGCATGCTGCAGCTTGCAAGCCGGCCGCCGATAACGCTGGAACCCTTGCCAGCAAAGGCTTGCAGCCGAGCGGGTCAACGCCGCCGATGCAAGCTGCAGCATTTCTTGCCGCAGTGCGGCCTACACGATCGGGTATTACCACGCCGCGAGCCATTTCCTAGGTTCCTCCCGTAACTGCTGCAGTTTGCAAATCGACGGCATCGATCCGGTGTTACAGCGCAAATGTCGCAGCGCCCCACCGGGATCTAGGCCGTGCAAGCCAGAACGAGGTGTCCGTTTCGGATAACCCGTCAGGAAACCGGGAGGGATGATCAAGTGCGTTCGAGAAAACCTGTGGTGTGGTGTGCAGGGTCGTTGCTGTTGCTGTCCGTCAATGTCCAGGCTGCGGAAGGCGATGGGGCCGCCACGCCGCCCGAGACGCCAACGCCGTACGCCGACGAAGCGGCTCCACCGGTCAGCGAGAATTCAGGCGCTTCCGCAGCCGCCGGCACCAGCAGCAGCAGCGATGCCGACACCCAGGGCATCCTGGGCGCGCCCGGGCTCAGCTTCTCGTTCGGCGGCTTCATCCGTCAGGAAACCGCGATCAGCACCAGCGGCGACGACAATCCCTACAACCAGCAGGGCTGGCTCTACAACGGCCGGACAACCCCGCGCTTCTACGTGCTGACCGACGCCAACGGCGGCCCGGTTCCGATCAATGACACCACCACCCGCGCCGGCCCGCAGCAAGACGGCAGCGTCAATCTGGCGATCCTGCGGACCCGGCTCGAAGCCGACATCAAGTTCACCAGCAATCTGTCCCTGCAGGCGAAGATGTCCGGCATCTTCGATCCGGCGCTCTACAACGAATACGACCCCCACGAATTCAACTCGATGGCGGTCGGCAAGCTGTACGGCAAGCCGAACTATTTCCGCTTCGAAGCCGAAGGCAAGAATCATCCGAACCCGCTGGAATGGAGCGGCCGCGAGTATCTGATCACCTTCCCGGCGCTGTTCCTCGACTACAACCGCGGCCCGCTCGACGTCCGCATCGGCAATCAGCAGATCGCCTGGGGTCAGGCCATCTTCTTCCGGGTGCTCGACGTGCCGGACGGCCTCGATCTGCGTCGTCATTCGGTGCTCGATTTCGCATCCGAAGAGTTCTCCGACAAGCGGGTGCCGGCGCTGGCGGTACGCGCCTCCTACCAGTTCGCCGACAACTGGCTGGCCGATGCCTATGTGCAGAAATTCCAGCCGACCGTCTACGGCAATCCGAACACCAGCTACAACGTCATTGCATCGGCGTTCACGGTGCACGACCGCTACGGCGACTTCGACAGCAAGATCAGCTACGGCCTGCGTCTGAAAGGCGATATCGGCGATGTCGGCGTACAGGCGATCGCCGTGCGCCGCTACAACCCGGACGGCGTATTCCGCTGGACCAAATCCGGCGTCAACCGCGACCTGCCGGGCCTGGTCGGCTCCGGTCAGGTGCTGCAGGACACGGCGTTCGAGGTCGATCCGACCGGCATCTGGTCCGCCGAGGAATGGTTCACCTACGCCGGCATGGCGCGCCTGAACGGTGTCACTGGCCTCAATGCGGCGATCAACGAATTTCCGGCAGCGGCCCTGCTCGGCGCCGTACCGGTGGCCACTCCTGACGGACCGCAGTCCGGCTTCGCCGCAGCGAGCGCCACGCTCGATACCTTCTTCGCGCTGGCCGGCGGAGCGGCCGTGGGCGAGAACAACGCCGGCCTGCGTGGCCACATCGCCCGGGAATACCGTGCCGAAAACAATTTCGGCGGTGGCCTGAGCTATGTCATCAACAGCACGCCGGGCTCGTTGCTCGATCAGCTGATCGTCAACTTCGAAGCGTTGTACACGCCGAACCGGGTGTTCACCAATCCCAGCCTCAGCCGCGATTTCCTGACCGAATCGGAGCTGACCACAGCCCTGGTGATGGAGAAATACCAGCGCTTTTCGACCGAGCTACCTGCGACGTACATGGTCGCCCAGTGGCTGCACAAGACTGCCAGTGACCTGTTCGGCCGTTCGCTGAAAGGCCAGGGCGGCACGGCGACGACGGCCGCGCCCGGCGTCAAGGGTGGTTATGACGCCGTGGTGTTCGCCTTGCAGCAACCGTTTGCGCAGCTGGTCTGGCGCGCCGATCTGTCGGTGCTCTACGACACCCAGGGCGGCATCCTGGTGCAGCCTGCCGTGCGCTGGAAGCCCAGCGGTTCCTGGACCGTCGACATGTTCTACAACTACATCAACGGCCACCTGTCGAGCCCGAACGAGAACAGCCTGTCGACCTTCGACTTCGCCGACGAACTGAGCCTGCGGGTCGGCTACCAGTTCTGACCGCGAGTACGACCATTCGCAGCGGACGGCCGAATGGACCTCCCTCGTCTGCCCGGAAACCCCGGGCAGACAAGGGCCGCGCTGCTGTTCCCACCCACAGTCGGCGCGATCATGGGGTCACTTCGTACTCTGCGAAGTACTGAACCGACCCGAGAACCTCGGCTTTCTTCTCCGCTCTCGGCTTCTACCTCGGCGCCCGCGTCAATGAGCCTGCAGGCAGTACCTCAGAAGGCCTGGGCGAGCCTTAGGCCGGCGTCAATTTTCGTTCCATACGAACGGTTCACGCGATGCCATGGAATTTTTCACCTTTTCTTCATTCAAAGCGGCGCCCGTGGCGTACATTCGCGGCGCTGTCACGCGATACAGCGGGTCCTTCGGGGTTGATCGCCCCAGTCCCTTACCGAGAATGAAATCGAAATGAACAGATACAAGCTGCTCCTGGCGACCGCGGCACTGGCGCTGGGCGCTGTCAGCAATACGGCGTCGGCACTGACGCTCTACGTCGTGACCGCGGGCAACAAGCTCGCTCGCTACGATTCCGAAGACGCGAAGTCGATCACCCGATTCGGCTACCTGAGCGGCTTCACCAACGGCGACACCTCGCTGATCGGCTGTGATTTCCGCCCTCAGGACGGCCTGTTCTACGGCGTCGGCAACAACGGGGGCATCTACACGATCGATACCGAAAGCGCCTTGATGACCTTCAGGCAGACCTTGTCGGTTCGTCTGCAGGGCACTTCCTACGGCGTCGATTTCGATCCGACGGCGAATCGCCTGCGCATCGTCAGCAACGCTGGCCAGAACCTGCGCCACGATCTGTCCACCGGCGTGACCACGGCTGAAGCCGCGCTCAACTACCCCTCGGCCTCATCGCCGAACACGCCGGGACCGACATCGAAGGGCGTCGTCGATGTCGCGTACAGCAATAACGACAGCGATCCGTCGACCGCCACGACCCTGTTCGTGCTCGATGCGGCGACCAACCAGTTGTCGATCCTGTCGCCGTCGGCCAGCGGCACGCTGACCAAGGTCGCCAAGCTGTCGGTGACCTTCGGGACGTTCAGCGGCCTCGACATCCTGACCAAGGTCGACGGCAACCGCGCCGTCACCAACACCGGCTACATCGCCGTCGACAATGGCGACGTGACCTCGACGCTGTACTCGGTGGACCTGTTCACCGGCAAGGTTTCGGCGCCGCTGGTGACCACGCCGCGCCGGATCATCGATTTCGCGGTGCCGCCGAACCAGTAGGCGGCCAGGTACCTGCCCGGATCGAGACCCGGGCAGGTACTTGGCTTCAGACGAGCAGCTCCCCGGTCAGCAGCCGGGTCGTCGGAATCCCGATTCGGATTCCCGATGCCGATATTTTTGCCCTGCAGTGTCCAGGCACCGAGCCTGCGTCGTACATTGCTGCACCTTGTCCGGCCTGATCTGTACGGCCATGGCGGCATCCAGAACCAATGAAAACGAGAAGAGAGACCCAGATGAAAAGACACAAACTGCTGCTGACGGTTTCGGCATTGATGCTGGGCGCTTTCAGCCATACCGCTTCAGCGTTGACGATCTACGTGGTGACCGCAGGCAACAAACTCGCCCGTTACGATTCCGAAGACGCGAACTCGATCACCCGGTTCGGCTACCTGGTCGGTTTCACCAATGGCGACACCTCGCTGGTCGGCATCGACTACCGCATCCAGGACGGCCTCTTGTACGGCGTCGGCAACAATGGCGGCATCTACACCATCGATACCAGCAACTCGGTAATGACTTTCCGCCAGACCCTGTCGGTCCGACTGGAAGGCACTTCTTTCGGCGTCGATTTCAACCCGGCTGCCGATCGCCTGCGCATCGTCAGCAACAGCGGCCAGAATCTTCGCCACGACCTGAACACCGCAATCACCCTGGTCGACGACCCGCTCGATTATCCGCCGGCATCGCCGCTGAACACCGCCGGACCTACCGTGCAAGGCATCTGCGATGTTGCCTACAGCAACAACGACTACGACCCGGCGACCGGCACGACGCTGTTCACGCTGGACTCGACGCTCGATCAGCTGGATATCCAGTCGCCGCCGAACAACGGCACGCTGTCGCCAGTCACCAAGCTGTCGATTCCGATCGGCCTGTACAGCGGTCTCGACATCCTGACCACGCTGAAGGACGGCAAGGCGGTGACCAATATCGGCTACATCGCCGTCGACAACGGCAATGTCACGTCGACCTTGTACTCGGTAGATCTGTTCACCGGCACGGTGTCGGCGCCGCTGGCGACCACGCCGCGCCGGATCATTGATTTCGCGGTGCCGCCGAACCAGTAAAACCTCGCAGCAACTCCGGCTGCAGCACCTGCGCCGCTCCCGAAAGAGAGCGGCGCAGTTCGTTGCGCGATTACTTCTTCTTTTCGGCGTCTACCGCGACCTGCATCTTGATGATCTTGGTCGGGCCGCTGACGGTGCCGTTGTTGCGCGAGTCGCCCTTCTTGACGGCGTCGATGAACTCCATGCCGCTGACCACCTGACCCCAGATGGTGTACTTGCCATCGAGGAAATCGCCGTCGTTGAGCATGATGAAGAACTGGCTGTCGGCGGAGTTCGGATTGGCGGCACGGGCCATCGAAACGACGCCGCGACCGTGATGAGCCGACGAGAATTCAGCCTCCAGCGTCTTGCCGGAACCGCCGGTGCCATCGCCGAGCGGGTCACCGGTCTGGGCCATGAAGCCTTCGATGACGCGGTGGAACTTGAGGCCGTCGTAGAAGCCCTTGCGGCACAGTTCCTTGATCCGCGCGACATGCTTGGGCGCCAGATCCGGACGCAGCGCGATGACCACGCGGCCGGCCGGCACATCGAGATAGAGGGTGTTTTCCAGGTCCACCGGCTTGACCACCGGCGGCGCGGCCGGTGCATCGGCGGCATAGGCCTGGGCAGCGAACAGGGTGGTGGTGGCCAGCAGCAGCCGGGCAAGGATTCGGGTCATCGGTACGGTCATGGGTGGGCTCGTGTTCTGGCGAGGGATGCGAGGGCGGAGCATAGCCGCGCTCGCTGATCGCTTGCACAGTCTTTGTTTCAGGCCGCGATTAGTGCCTGTCATGGGCGCCGCCAAGACTGATCGGCACAACTTCAATAAACTGGGGCCATGCAATTCTTCATCATTGTCGGCGGCCTGATCGGCCTGGCCGTAAACGGTTGGCGTGGCGCGGCATTCGGAGCACTGCTGGTCTGGGCGCTGTTGCCGCTGGTGGGGCGACTGCTGCTGAAGACGGCGGTGCGCAAGATCGGCCAGGTCCAGACCCAGTTCCTCGATTCGACCTTCGCGGTCATGGGCGCGGTCTGCAAGGCCGATGGCCAGGTCAGCAGCGAGGAGATACGCGTTGCCGAGGCGCTGTTCGACCAGTTGCGCCTGAACCCGGAAGCGCGCGAAGCGGCGAAGCGCGCCTTCAATCGCGGCAAGGAAGCGGGCTTCGATCTCGACGCCGAAGTCGCTCGCTTCGCCAGCGCCAGCGCTCGTGCGCCGGTGTTCCGCCAGCTGTTCCTGCAGGTGCAGGTGTCGGCGATCGCCGCCGATGGCCAGACCCACCCGGCCGAGCACGCGATGCTGCTGCGCATCGCCCGCGGCCTGGGCATGTCCGCCCACGATGTCGCGATGTTCGAAGCGATGATGCGTGGCGGCGGCGCCGGAAGTAGTGGCGCTGGCGGCGGCTTCAATCGCGACCGGGAAAGCCCTTCGGCGCTCGATGACGCCTATCAGGTGCTCGGCGTGCCGGCGACGGCCAACGATGGCGAGGTCAAGCGCGCCTACCGCAAGCTGATGAGCGAGAACCATCCGGACAAGCTGGCCGCCAAGGGCCTGCCGGAAAGCATGCGGGCGCTGGCCGAGGAAAAGACCCGGCGGATCACCGCCGCCTACGAGCGCATCGAGCGAGCGCGGGGCGGCGTCAAGAGCTGAAGCCGCGCCAGCCCGAGTTCGGTTGGGGCTTGCTGGTGAACAAACGTATCTTCGGTCATGCTCCTTGCACTGCGAGGGGAGACCGAACATGAGCGCAACCAAGCGCCTTAATCCGCTGGACTGGACGTTCCTTGCCGGGGAGTCCGGCGACACCATGATGCAGGTCGGCGCGCTGATGCCGTTCTCGCCGCCGGACGATGCCGACCCGTCGCTGCTGCGCAAGCTGATGGACGAGGTGCGTGCCAGCGCTATCGCCCAGCCGCCGTGGAATCTGAAGCTCAAGTATCCGAACCGCCTCGCCAATCCGCTGCAGGCTTGGGTCGAGGACGACAATTTCGACGTCGAATACCACATCCGTCGCTCGGCCCTGCCCTCGCCCGGCGACGAGCGCGAACTCGGCATCCTGGTCTCGCGGCTGCACAGCCACCGGCTCGACTTCCATCGCCCGCCCTGGGAAGTGCACTTCATTGAAGGCCTGGAAGGCGGCCGCTTCGCGATCTACTTCAAGGTGCATCACGCGCTGGTCGACGGCTATACCGGCATCCGCCTGCTGTCGGGCAGTCTGTCATCCAGCGCCGCCGAACTCGACACGCCGATGTTCTTCTCGGTGATCCCCAAGGTCCGCGCCGCCAAGGCGGCCGTGAGCCCGAAGGTGCCGACGATGGAAGCGCTGATGACGCTGGCGCGCGAGCAGTTCGATACTTCGAAGACCATCACCCGGGTACTGAAGGACACCATCCTCGGCGCGCTCAAGCCGGAAAAGGCACGCGATCCGGCGCTGGTCGCGCCGATGCAGGCGCCGAAGTCGATCCTCAACCAGAAGATCGGCCGCAACCGCCGGTTTGCGACCCAGCAGTTCTCGCTGGATCGGCTCAAGCGCGTCGCCAAGGCCCACGGCGGCACCTTGAACGATCTGGTGCTGGCGATCTGCGCGACAGCTCTTCATCGGCTGCTGCGCGAGCTGGATGCCCTGCCCGCGCAGCCGCTGACCGCGATGCTGCCGGTCAACGTCCGGCCCAAGGACGATCCGGGCGGCGGCAATGCCGTCGGCGCGATCATCGCCTCGCTGGCCACCGATATCGCCGATCCTCATGAACGTCTGCAGGCGATCATCGCTTCGACGAGTGCCGCCAAGGCGCAACTGCAGGGCATGACCCGCAACGGCATCATGCAGTACAGCGCGCTGCTGATGGCACCGCTGTTGCTGGCGCGGATTCCGGGCACCGTCGGGCGCATCCGGCCGGCATTCAATCTGGTCATCTCCAACGTGCCGGGGCCGACCAAGCTGCTGTACTTCCGCGGCTTCAAGCTGGATGCCTATTACCCGCTGTCGATCCCGATGCACGGCTACGGCCTGAACATCACCGTGGTGTCCTATGTCGACCAGCTAAACTTCGGCTTCATCGGCTGCCGCGATGGCCTGCCGCATCTGCAGCGCCTCGCCGTCTACAGCAAGGCCGCACTCGATGAACTCGACGACGAAGTCGGCGGCTGACCGGACCGGTCAGCCGCCGACTTCGTCATAACCATCACCGCTGACGACGCGACCACCGCATGGCCGAGCTGATCAATCTGAACAAGGCGCGCAAGCAGAAAGCGCGCGCCGCAGCCGAGTCGCTGGCCGCCGCCAATCGCGTCAAGTTCGGAAGAACCAAGGCCGAGAAGCAGCGCGATGCCTCGGCGGAAGCCGAAGCGGCGCAGCGGCTCGATGGCCTGCGCCGCGAACTGCCGCCTGCCGCTCCCTCGGACGATTGAAGCCAGCGTGATGCAGCCCCTCCTGCCGCTGAGCCGCGCGCAACGCGCCATCGTCTGGGCCTGCTGGCTGGGCGGTGGCCTGCTGCGGCTGATCTACGTGCTGGTCCTCCATCCGCCGACCCTGCATGTCTACAGCGACATGCAGGGCTATGTGCAGCGGGCGCTGAACCGGGTGGCCGGCGGGCCCGAGAACATCGGCGATTCGCTGTATCCGCCCGGCACCTCGATGCTGTTCGCCAAGCTGCACCAGCTCGACCCGACGTCCGGGCTGACCGTGATCGCGCAATGGCTGCTGTCGCTCGGCACCATGGCCGGCATCTGGGTCATCGCCCGCGCGCTGTACGGCAACCGGGTGGCGGTGCTGGCCCTGGTCGCAACGACGCTGTACCTGCCGCTGTTCCATTACGCCGGCCTGTTCCTCGCCGAAAATCCGTTCACCTTCTGCCTAGTGGCGGCCTACGCGTGCCTGATCAAGGCGATCACTGCATCGCGGCCATTCGGCACCGCCGTTTGGGCGCTGGCGGCCGGTCTGCTCGCGGGGCTGGCGGCGTCGTTGAAAGCGACGATCCTGCTGCCGGTGGCCGTGACCGGCATCGTGGTCATCATCTGGCTGATCCGCAATCGCCGCCGCGGCGCGCTGACGCTCGCGGCCGGCGTGCTGATCGGCATGAGCAGCTTGCTGCTGCCGCTCGCCGAGCGCTGCACGCGGTTGGCCGAAGAGCATTTCTGCCTGGTCAGCACCAACACCGGCATGAACGCGCTGATGGGCCATGCCGGCGAATACGCGGAGTTCGTCTGGGTCGACCCGGTGCGCAACAGCACCTATTCGTTCACCAGCCCGAGCGCGCCGATGCGCGGCTACACCGCGCCGGTGCGCCTGAACTTCGGCGCCTACGACGTACCCGCCAATGTCGCTGAACTGAACAAGCGCATCGCTGCCGACCCTGCGGCCGCACTGCGCTGGAGCCTGCGCAATGTCGCCGATCTGTTTGTCGGCCGGGACTTCTGGCCGGGCGCGGTCTATCGGCAGCGCAACTGGAGCCGTGCCTACCAGTGGCTGCTGCAGTGGCTGTTACTGCCGCTGGCGCTGGCCTGGCTGATCTACCGCGCGCCCAGACTGATCCGGCTGCGCGACGACAGCCTCGCCGAATGGCTGCTGCTGACGCCGCTGCTCGGCCTGATGCTGACCGCGTTCATTTCGCTCGGCGAACTGCGCTTCCGCATTCCGTTCGATGGCTTCGTGATCATCCTCGCGGCCCAGGCCGTGCTGGCCGTGTTCAACCGCGAGCAGCGCAGAGTCAATCGGGACAGCGTGCCGCCAGCGCTGCGCTAAGGCGTAGCGGCCGGAGCCGGCGCAGCAACCCCGGCAACGATCCTTCCTCGCAGGCTTTTCAGCTTGGCGATCGTGATCAGGCGATGCTCGCGGCCGATGCGCCAGAGCAGCTTGCGACCGGCAGAAGCGTCTTCCTGCGCCGGCTCGGCGAATTCGTAATGCACCTTCGGCCGCAGCAGCGGCACCGGCTCGCTGATGTCCGGCGTGGCGATCAGATGATCGAGCACTTCGACGACCCGGTTGTTGAACCTGCCTTGCGGATAACCCAAGTCGCGATAGGCCTGCTGGAACAGCGGATACCAGCGAAAGTACAAGGCCACCAGCGCGTCATCGCTGATTGCCAGGAACAGGCTGACCACCGAGTTGTAGCGGGTCGCGTTGTCGGCACTGATCGTGTAGCCGATCTTATTGACGTCGACTAGGAACTCGCCGGCAACCGGCTTCAGCGGCCGGAGCTTCACGGCGACTCTGTCGCGCGGCAGGTTGTCGATGGTGACGACGATGCGGCGGATCAGCATGTCCGGAATCAGCCAGGCCTCGATCGGCGCCGCGCCCGGCACCGCGATCAGGGCGTCGCGGAACGCGGTATCGCTGTCGGCGATGGTTGGCAGCGCCGGCGCTGCGGGTGCTGGCTCCGGCACCGGGTAATCCGTCGGTGGTGGCGGCGGCGCCGGCTCGGCAATCGCTTCCACCGGCACCGGCGGCGGCACGACGGTTATCGGCTTGAACCATTTGAACCAGGCACCAGCGGCGGCCAGCAGTGCCACGACAAGAATCAATCCCCAGCGGTTTGCAGACATCGTCGGCTCCGGTTGTTCGACAGATATACGGGGACAGATATACGGGATTGCCCCAGCCAACGCGTCCGTTCAGGCCGCTTCGCGCTGCGCCAGTGCTGCGGTCAGCAACTCGTAGGAACGCAGGCGATCGGCATGGTTGTGGATGTTGCTGACGATCATCACTTCATCGGCGCCGGTGTCTTGCACCATCGCTTCGATCCTCGCCCGCACCGTGCCCGGCGAGCCGACGATGCTCAGGGCGCGCTGCTGGCGCACTTCCAGGCGATCGAACTCGCTCCACTCGTAGGCCGCGGCTTCGGCCAGCGACGGAATCGGCAGGTACTGGTTGCGGCCGATGCGCAGCCAGGTCAGATCCATCGACTGCGCCAGTTCATCGGCACGGGCATCCGTCTCGGCGCAGACCACCGACACACCGAGAATCGCGTGCGGCTGCGGAAACGCGTCCGAAGGCTTGAACGCGGCGCGATAGGCCTCGAAAGCCGGTGCCGCCGGCTCTTGACTGAAGTGGCTGGCAAAGCTGTAGCCGAAGCCGGCCGCGCCGGCCGACGAAGCACTGGCGCCGCTGGAGCCAAGGATCCAGATCGGCGGCAGCGTGACCTCGGTCGGCATCGCGGTGACTTTCGCGTAAGGGTGTCCCGGCCCGTAGCCACCGCCGCCAAAGCGCAGCAGTTCGTTCATCAGCTCCGAAAAATGTTCGCCGCCGGCCGCCCGCAGGGCGCGCGTGGCATTGCCATTGGTGCCCGGTGCGCGGCCGATGCCGAGATCGATGCGGCCGGGATGCAGCGCTTCGAGCGTGCGGAAGTTTTCCGCCACCCGCAGCGGCACATGGTTCGGCAGCATCACGCCGCCCGAGCCGACGCGGATCGATTTCGTGGCCGAGGCGATATGGCCGATGAGGATTTCCGGCGCGCTGCTGGCCACGCTCGCCAGTGCGTGGTGCTCGGCAAACCAGTAGCGCGTATAGCCGAGACGTTCCGCCAGGCGGGCGAGATCCACACTGCGGCGCAGCGCTTCGGCGGGAGTCGAGCCGGTGCAGACTGGTACCAGGTCGAGCACGGAAAGAGCGAAGGTCATCGGGGAGTCTCCACGGATGGGCGGTGCTTGCCGCATCGCCGAAGGATACCGAATGAAATTGCCGGCCCGCATTTCGAGCGCATTTGAACGCATTGGGGCGGGCAAAAAGAAGGCCGCTTGCGCGGCCGTCTTTCTTACATCTTCCGGGTAAAACTTTCCGACGGTCAGACGCCGCCGAAACGATACCGGAGGCCCGCTTCGATGCGGTCGTCGTCACCGCCCTGAACCGCGGCGACCAGCGCGAAACGCGGCGCGATGGAGTAAGCACCGCTGAGACGCAGCGCCACCCGACCATCACCGACAGCGTTGAAGTAACGAACTTCCGGGGTCAGCTCGATGGTCTTGCTCGGCGTGAAATGCAGGCCGCCGCGCAGGCCGTAGCCGAGGTCGTCGGCCTGGCCGATGTCGACGTACTCGAGGCCACCGCCAGCGAACAGATCGAATTCCGAATTGATCGGCGTGTGGAAAACCGCACCGACGCTGAACTGGTTGAGCTCGTCGTTGTTGCTGAATTCGGAATAGGCAGCGACGTTGGGGTGAATGCCCAGCATGCCGGCAACGCGGACGCCGGCATCGCTGCGGCCGTAGGTATCGCGCTGAATGAAGCCACCTTCAACATAGTTGTAATCAGCCGCCGAAACCACGCCTGGCAGCAGGGCGAGGGCCGCGAGGGCGGTCAGTCGGCGAATGGACGACTTTTGATTCATCGGGAGTCTCTCCTGTGATTTCTGGTTTTTTGAACAAATTTTGATGCTTCGACGTTTGCTAACGTGTCATCAATGAGGCAGTCATCAGTTAGCGTGCCCAAGCGTCGAATGCTGCACAGCCGAACTGGCCGCTCGTTGATGACGGGGCCGAGAGTGCCGATTGCTGCCTGAATCGATTCTGAACGGAGCACTGCGCGAGCACGCTGGCTGCAGCGCTCGCCTGCTCTCAGGGCTTGGCCAGCACGGCCTCGCGCGCCGCAGCCCGAACGCGTATTGCGGCGCCGATCGAGCGGTAGGTGAATTCGGTATCCGGAGCGATGCCGTCACGCGGAAATCTCGCCGTCCCGGGTGGCTGTATGCCGAAATGCACAGGCGCAACGGCAAAGCAGGGACGCCCCGGCCCGGCCCCGGAAGGCAGTTGCCAGCGCTGCTTTTTCAGCCAGAAGAGGACCGGCTGCTCGAACACGCGCAGGCTGGAACTCTGGATGGAGACGAAGGAGATCGAACCGTCCGGCTGGACATCGATCATCGTGTTGACCCAGCCCTCGATACCACGTGCCAGAGCGGCGTGTGGATAGACCGGTCTGGTATCGAACTTGGAAATGACCAGCCGCCCCTCCGACGGACAACCGCCCGGATGCTGCTCGCCTCCGAGGCCATAAAGCGCCATCAAAACCTTGCGGTCCTGCAGGTTGGTGCGCGGCATGTCGCGCAGGCTTTCGAAAACGCGCCTCGCCTCGTCATCACGCCCCAGCGTCTTCAGCGCGGAGCCTTTCTCATAGACGACCCAGGCGCGATCGAAATCACTCTGCGGCACTGCCGGATCCAAGGCATTCAAGGCTTCCAGCGCCACCTCGGCCGACTGGCGCCCAACGTCGTCGCCGATCTTGACTCGAGGTCCCGTCGCACCTTTCTTGTGCCACTCCGGAACTTCCAGTTCGAGCGCACGCACCAGTTCTGGCGATAGCTCCGGCGATGTCGTTCGGCTGGTCAGCAGCGCCATTTCATCCGAGTTCGGCTCGGCAGCGAACGCCACATTGCCGATCGCCATCACCACCACAAACAAGAGCCAGTTGTTCACGAAGTGCCTGCTTTCAAATGACGCCGCAGGATAGCGGAAGGGCTTGATCCGGCGCCCCCCAACGAACCGTCAGGCCGTGCCGGCAACGATGTCGGCGAACGCCTTCGAACCGTAAAAGCTGGCCAGGCGACGACGCGCGATCGGCTCCAGCAGTTTCTTCTTCTTGAGCGTCTTGATCACCGACGGCGCATAGCGCTGCAGTTCGTCAAGAATTCGTTCGCGGTCGATGCCGAGATCGGTGAGCAAGGTGGTCAACGTCGCGTTCTCGTACTTGTCGAAAAAGCCGTCGATGCCGGCGTCGATGACGATGCGGTACCAGTCCTGCTTGCGCAGGTGGCGCCAGGCTTCGAAACCGGTGACGAACAGTTCTTCGACGGCGGTTTCGCCGATGTCGTCACGCAGAGCGCCGACCGGTTCGTCGCGCAGCTTGTCCCAGGTGTCCAGCGCCAGTTCCTTCAGCAGCTTGGGGCTGGCGTGGGAAATCAGGAACTCGGCACTGCGGGTCGTCGAGGCCTGCACGGCCTTGGCGATGTACTTGCGCAGACCTTCTTCGAGCGAGGATTCCAGCTTCGGCGTGGCGACGCTGAGCGCGGCGCGGCCGAGCTTCAGCATCGAGCTGGCGCCGGGAATGTTCTTCGCGACATTGCTCTGCGCGAGGTAGCCGGTGATACCGCTGTAGAGCAGATCGGAGGCGAAATCGGCATACAGCGGGCTGGTCACGGCGGCGCGGATGATCTTGTCGCGCAGGGTGTCGAGTTCGAGGATCTGATCGGTGAAATCCTCGAAGTGCTGATCGGTCAGCAGATCGCCCGGCG
Source organism: Nevskia sp. (assembly GCF_023266035.1). Classification (GTDB taxonomy): domain Bacteria; phylum Pseudomonadota; class Gammaproteobacteria; order Nevskiales; family Nevskiaceae; genus Nevskia. Next base: position 3,077 of record NZ_JAHFRY010000083.1, on the reverse strand, counting down.
TGGTCTTGCTGTGTATCTCGTGAGCGTAGACGCGACGGGCAATCTCGCCGACCAGTTCCGGCAGTCCCGGCCCGAACTCGACTTCACTGGCGAACACCGCAGCGGTGTCCTTGATCTGCTTGCGGGTCACCATGTTGCCGACGGTCAGCTTGCCGACAGCGAGCAGCGCGGCATCGACTTCTTCGGCCAGCAACGTCTTCAGGCCCGGGCCGCTGATCTCCTCGACGATGTGCTGCACATGCGCTTCGAGCAGGGTCTCGGCGATACCGGCTTTCTTGTCGACCATCACGCTTCTCCAGAATTCGGAATCAGTAGGAAACAATTGTTCGCTAGCTTCGCACAGGCGCGGCCAGCAATGACACAGGCCGTGGTTCCGGCCGTTATCCTGTACGCCATCAACACTCGCGAGCGCCCGCTTGGACCCGCAGTCATCCCCTGAAGCCTTGCCGCCGAAGCCGCAACCGCCGGTCGACTACGACTGCTGTGGCGGTGGCTGCGCGGACTGCGAACTGCGCATCTATCTGCGCGAACTGGGCCGCTGGCAGAAAATGGCCCGGCTGCAGGGCATTCCGCTCGATGACTGAAGCCGTGCAGCGGCTGCTCGGCTTTCTCGACGCCGCGCCGCGTGTACTGCTGCTCACCGGCGCCGGCGTCAGCACCGGCAGCGGCATCCCCGACTATCGCGATGCCGACGGCGCCTGGAAGCGCGGAGCACCAATTACCGGCCAGGTCTTCCGCAACGATGCACTGCAGCGGGCGCGCTACTGGGCGCGCAGCATGATCGGCTGGCCGCTGCTCGCCGGGGCGCAGCCCAACCTGGCGCATCGGGCGCTGGCGGCGCTGCAGACTCAAGGCCGGATCACGCGACTGATCACCCAGAATGTCGACGGCCTGCACCAAGCCGCCGGCAGCACCGAGGTCATCGACCTGCATGGCCGACTCGACACGCTGATCTGCCTGGCCTGCGGTCAGCACTCGCCGCGCAGCGTCTTCCAGCAGCGCTTGCAGGACGACAACCCGGACTGGGCAGCGCATGACGCCATGGCGCTGCCCGATGGCGATGCCGATCTCGAACATGCGGATTTCAGCGCGTTCATGGTGCCTGGCTGCATCGACTGCGGCGGCATGCTGAAGCCGGATGTCGTGTTCTTCGGCGAAGGCGTGCCGCGCCAACGGGTCGACGCCGCGTTCGCGGCCTTGCAGGCGTCCGACGGCCTGCTGATCGTCGGCTCATCGCTGATGGTCTATTCGGGCTACCGCTTCGCCGTGGCCGCCCACGAGCGCGGCTTGCCGATCGCCGTGCTGACCCTGGGAAAGACCCGCGCCGATGAGATTGTCGATGTGAAGATTGATGCGCCCTGCGGCGAGACGCTGGCGGCGGCGGCCCATCTGGCCAGAGAGCCGGCCTGCTGAGCTTCCGAGTAAAAGCGGCCTACCAGTGCGGCGGAATCTCGTCCCGCGCCGTGCCCTGGAACACCGGCTGATCGCTGGAAGCCAGGCGATCGCCGAGCGCCTTCAGACGCTGGTCGAGCCGTTCGATCAGGCGCTGCTGGCGCTGGATCTCGGCGCTGAGCACGTTCAGCGCGTCTTCCTGCCAGGTCATCCGCGTTTCCAGTTCGACCAAATGTTCTTCGGGACTGCTCATGTTTGCGTGGCGTCGTTGCAAGGCCGGCAGTTTAACGGCAGGCACGGGCTATGCTTGGCGCATGAGCATGCCCAGCCCAGCAACCCATCCCGCAATCAAGATTCGTCCGGAACTCGCGATCTGCGAGCACTGCGACAGCGTCCACCAGCGCCTGCCGCTGGAGCGCGGCGAAGCGGCGGATTGCCATGTCTGTGGCGCGACCCTCTACCGCCGCCCGCTGCTCGATCTCGACGCCATGCTGGCACTCACGATCGCCGCGCTGATCGTTTTCGTGGTCGCCAACGCGGCACCGCTGGTGACCATGGAATCCGGCGGCAACACGACGCGCGGCTGGTTGCTGAGTCTGGTTGCGACCACCTGGACGTCGGGTGTCGGCGTCGTGTCGGCCATCCTGATCGGCACCGTGTTCCTGTTCCCGCTCGCCCAGATCGTGCTGTATTTCTATGTCCTGCTGGCCTGCCGCCTGACGCTGCCGGCACCGTGGTTCGTCGATGCCATGCACTGGCTGCGCCGGCTGCGGCCGTGGAGCATGGTGCAGGTGTTCCTGATCGGCACCCTGGTATCGATCATCAAGATGTCGCATCTGGCATCGGTGAAACCGGAGCCCGGCCTCTGGGCGTTCGGCGTGCTGACCATCCTGCTGACTGCGCTCGGCACCTTCGAATTGCGCGAGCTGTGGGCGCTGCACGAAGAGGCGCAACGCGCATGAGTAGGATCGTCCGGGGCATCGAGCATGGTCTGGTCGGCTGCGAAGCCTGCGGTCTGGTGCTGGAACGACCTGCGCACGGCAGCGACTGCCCGCGTTGCGCAACACCGGTACATGCGCGGCGTCCGGAATCGCTGGCCCGCAGCTGGGCGTTCCTGGTCGCGGCGATGATCCTGTACGTCCCGGCCAATCTGCTGCCGGTGCTGCATTCGACCAAGCTGTTCGAAAGCTGGTCCGACACCATCCTGTCCGGCGTCGTCGCGCTGTGGGAAGACGGCGCCTACGATCTGGCGATCATCGTCTTCACCGCATCGATCGTGGTGCCCTTGCTGAAGATGGGCGCGCTGGCTTTGCTGCTGCTCGAAGTGCAGCGCGGTGGCCGGCAATTGCCGCGCGAACGGGCGCTGCTGTATCGCATCCTCGAGTACATCGGCCACTGGTCGATGCTCGACGTCTTCGCGGTGGCGCTGCTAGTCACCTTGGTACACTTCGGCACTTTGGCAAGTGTCGAACCGGGCTCGGGCATCGTCGCTTTCGGCGCCGTTGTGGTGCTGACCATGCTGGCGACGATGAGCTTCGATCCACGCCTGAACTGGGACACGCCACGCTGGCGCGCCAGACCCCTACCCGCAGCCCCCGCCGTCAATTCCGACGCGGCCAAAGACCCGCTATCGCCATGAGCGCAGCCCTGCCTCCCGATGAACTGCCTAAGCCCGAGATCCGCCG
>NZ_JAHFRY010000173.1 GCF_023266035.1 Nevskia sp. | reverse complement strand
AGTCGATGGCCAAGTGGGCGCGCAAGAACGACATGATCCTGCACTTGCACCGTGCCGGTAACTCGACCTATTCACGCCAGAAGAACCATGGCATGAACTTCCGCGTGATCTGCAAGTGGATGCGCATGGCGGGTGTGGATCACATCCACGCCGGAACGGTGGTCGGCAAGCTGGAAGGCGATCCGCTGATGATCAAGGGCTTCTACGACACGCTGCGCGAAACCCACACGCCGCAAAGCCTGGAAACCGGCCTGTTCTTCGAGCAGGACTGGGCGAGCCTCAACAAGGTGATGCCGGTGGCCTCGGGCGGCATTCACGCCGGCCAGATGCACCAGCTCCTCACCTATCTCGGCGACGACGTCGTGCTGCAATTCGGCGGCGGCACCATCGGCCATCCGCAGGGCATTCAAGCCGGTGCAACGGCCAACCGCGTGGCGCTGGAAGCGATGGTGATGGCGCGCAACGAAGGCAAGGACATCTGGAACGAAGGTCCGCAGATTCTCCGGAACGCGGCGAAGTGGTGCACGCCGCTGAAGCAGGCGCTCGATGTCTGGGGCGATGTCAGCTTCAACTACGAGTCGACCGATACCGCCGACTACGCACCGACCGCCACCGCCAGCGTCTGAGCCAGGAGAAACCATCATGATGACCAATACCAATCAGCGCGTGACCCAGGGACAGTTCTCGTTCCTGCCGGAACTGACCGATGCCCAGATCACGTCGCAGATCGAATACGCCTTGAAGAAAAGCTGGTCGATCGGCATCGAGTACACGGACGACCCGCATCCGCGCAACACCTACTGGGAAATGTTCGGTAACCCGATGTTCGACCTGAAGGACGCCGCCGGCGCGTTGCTCGAAATCAACAGCGCACGCAAGACTTTCCCGAACCACTACATCCGCGTCACCGCTTTCGATGCCACGCGCGGCGTCGAGTCACCGACCATGTCGTACATCGTCAACCGTCCTGCGAAGGAGCCGGGTTTCGGTCTGGTCCGTCAGGAAATCGAAGGGCGTTCGGTGCGTTACACGATTCACTCCTACGCGACAGACAAGGCTGAAGGCGAGCGGTATTGAAGTCACGAAGCACGGCATCACCTCGGCCCAACCGGCCGGGGTGATGCCAATTTCCAGCAGCATCTCGAACGGAGGCAACCGTGGACGACACCCAGACCGTTGACCTCCAGGCGATCGTTCGTGATTCGAACGTCTCCGAGGTCCTTGATCAACTCGACCGTGAACTGGTCGGCCTGGCACCGGTGAAGCGGCGTATCCGCGAGATCGCCGCCTATCTCGCCGTGACCCGCGCCCGCAAGGCGCTGGGGCTGGAAGCGAGCCCGCCGAGCCTGCACATGTGCTTCACCGGCAATCCCGGCACCGGCAAGACCACGGTGGCGCTGCGGATGGCAGAAATCCTGCATCGCCTCGGCTATGTGCGCAAAGGCCATGTCGTGTCGGTGACTCGCGATGACCTGGTTGGCCAGTACATCGGCCATACCGCGCCAAAGACCAAGGAAGTGCTCAAAAAAGCGATGGGCGGCGTGCTGTTCATCGACGAGGCCTATTACCTGTACCGGCCGGAAAACGAGCGCGACTACGGTCAGGAATCGATCGAAATCCTGTTGCAGGTGATGGAGAACAACCGGGACGACCTGGTGGTGATCCTGGCCGGCTACAAGAACCGGATGGATACCTTCTTCAGCTCGAACCCGGGCATGTCGTCACGGATCGCTCATCACATCGATTTCCCCGATTACTCTCAGCCGGAACTGCTGTCGATCGCCAACAAGATGGTGGGCGCGATGAACTATCGTTTCGATGGCGACGCCGAAGCCGCCATGGGCGACTACATCGAGCGCCGGCTCAAGCAGCCGAATTTCGCCAATGCCCGCTCGGTACGCAATGCCCTGGACCGCGCCCGGCTGCGCCAGGCCAACCGTCTGTTCGCCGGTGTCGGCGATGGCGAGCTGAACGTCACCGCGCAGGATCTGAGCACGCTGCTTGCGTCCGATATCCTCGCGTCCCGCGTGTTCGACGCCGACACCGCTGCACCACCCTGAGGAACGCGCCATGTATCTCGGAAGAACCACGCTGTCGAAGTTTCTGATCGAGCAGCTGCACGAGCTGGACGACAACGGTCAACTCGCCGGCCTGCTGGTCGACGTGGCCGCGGCGGTGAAGTCGATCGCGGCGATGACGGCCAAGGGCGCGCTCGGCGGCTTCCACGGTGCCATCGACAACACCAACATCCAGGGCGAAGTGCAGAAGAAGCTCGACGTGCTGTCGAACGACGCATTGATCGACGCCTGCGAATGGGGAGGCATGCTCGCCGGCATGGTCTCGGAAGAGATGGAGGAGCCGATCCAGATTCCGGCCGAGTTCAAGCGTGGCCGCTATCTGCTGAACTTCGATCCGCTCGATGGCTCGTCGAACATCGACGTCAATGTCTCGGTCGGCACCATCTTTTCGGTGCTGGTGCATGACAAGGACTCGCCACCGACGGTCGAGGACTTCCTCCAGGAAGGCCGCCGCCAGGTCGCCGCCGGTTACGCGATTTACGGGCCGGCGACGATGCTGGTGATCACCGTCGGCAAGGGCACGCACGCGTTCACGCTCGATCGCGAGATCGGCAACTTCATCCTCACCCACGAGAACCTGCGGATTCCGCCGGACACCAGCGAGTTCGCGATCAACACCTCGAACGAGCGTTTCTGGGAGCCGCCGATCTCGCGCTATGTCGAGGAATGCAAGGCCGGCAAGACCGGCGTGCGTGGCCGCGATTTCAACATGCGCTGGATCGCCTCGATGGTCGCCGACGTGCATCGCATCCTGATGCGCGGCGGCGTGTTCATGTATCCGCGCGACACCAAGGACCCGGCCATGGTCGGCCGTCTGCGTCTGCTGTACGAAGCCAATCCGATCGGTTTCATCATCGTACAGGCCGGCGGCGCGGCGAGCTACGGCCGCGGCGCGATCCTCGATCATGCGGCTGATTCCGCGCATCAGCGCATCGCCGTAATCCTCGGCTCGAAGCACGAAGTCGAGCGCATCGAGCGCTATCACGCCGAACACGACAGCGGCGCCGATCGTCCCTACGCCTCGCCACTGTTCAAGGACCGCTCGCTGTACCGCTCCGAAGTCTGATTCCTGTAAATCCCAACAAAATTCAGGGGCACCTTCGAGTGCCCCGCGTCCTCCAGAGGGGAGACACACCATGTCTGTGAAACATCCGGTGATCGCGGTGACCGGCTCCTCGGGAGCTGGCACCACGACGGTAATGAAGGCGTTCCAGCACATCTTCCGCCGCGAGAAGATCAAGCCGGGCGTGGTCGAGGGCGATTCCTTCCATCGCTACGATCGCAAGGGCATGCGCGCGCAGCTGAAGGACGAGGAGGCCAAGGGCAACACCCATTTCAGCCACTTCGGGCCGGGCGCGAACCTGATCGCCGAACTCGAAGCGCTGTTCAAGACCTACGGCGCGACCGGCACGGGCAAGGTCCGCAAGTACCTGCACGACGCCGACGAAGCCGCGCCCTACAAGCAGGATCCGGGCACCTTCACGCCCTGGGCCGACATGGAACCGGGTTCCGACCTGCTGTTCTACGAAGGCCTGCATGGCGGCTACAAGGATGACGAGCACAACGTCGCCAAGCACGCCGACCTGTTGATCGGCGTGGTGCCGATCGTCAACCTGGAGTGGATCCAGAAACTGCATCGCGACCAGAACATGCGCGGCTACTCGCAGGAAGCGGTGGTCGAAACCATCCTGCGTCGGATGCCGGACTACGTGAACCACCTCTGCCCGCAGTTCTCGCGCACCCACGTCAATTTCCAGCGCGTGCCGACCGTGGATACCAGCAATCCGTTCATCGCCCGCGACATCCCGACGGCCGATGAAAGCATGCTGGTGATCCGCTTCGCCGACCCGAAAGGCATCGATTTCCAGTACCTGCTGAGCATGCTGGCCGGCTCGATGATGACGCGGCCGAACAACATCGTCTGCCCGGGTGGCAAAATGAGCCTCGCGATGCAGATGATCTTCACGCCGATGATCCTGCGTCTGATGGACAAGAAGCGCCGCGCCTGACCCTGACGCGACCCACAACACTGCCGAAATCGCCATGACCCAGACCCTGACCGCAGCCGACCGTCGCCGGCTTGCCAACGCCATCCGCTTCCTCGCCATCGACGGCGTCGAAGCCGCCAAGTCCGGCCATCCCGGCATGCCGATGGGCATGGCCGATCTCACCGAAGTGCTGTGGCGGGATTACCTCAAGCACAGCCCGAACAACCCGAAGTGGCCGGATCGTGATCGCTTCGTGATCTCCAACGGTCATGGTTCGATGCTGCATTACGCCGCACTCCACCTGTCCGGCTACGACCTGCCGATCGCCGAGCTGAAGGCCTTCCGCCAGCTGCATTCGAAGACTGCCGGCCATCCGGAATACGGCATCACGCCGGGCGTCGAAACCACCACCGGCCCGCTCGGCCAGGGCATTGCCAATGCCGTCGGCATGGCGCTCGCCGAAAAGATGCTGGCTGCCCGCTACAACCGCGATGGCCACAGCATCGTCGACCATCACACCTATGTGCTGCTGGGCGACGGCTGCCTGATGGAAGGCATCAGCCATGAAGCCTGCTCGCTGGCCGGCGTGTTCGGCCTGAACAAGCTGGTGGCCTACTACGACGACAACGGCATCTCCATCGATGGCCATGTCGAAGGCTGGTTCCGCGACGACACCGCCGCCCGCTTCCGCGCCTACGGCTGGCACGTGGTCGGCCCGATCGATGGCCACGACGTGGCGGCAATCGATGCCGCAAACCGTGAAGCGCAGGCGCAGACCACGAAGCCGACGATGATCATCTGCCGCACCCAGATCGGCTGGGGCTCGCCGAACAAGGTCGGCACCGAGGAAGTGCACGGTGCTGCGCTCGGCGCCGCCGAAGTCGCCGCCACCCGCGCGGCACTCGGCTGGGAATACGGCCCTTTCGAGATTCCGGAAGACATCCGCACTGCCTGGGATGCCCGCGCCAGCGGTGCTGCCAAGGAAGCCGCCTGGAATGATGCGTTCGCGAAGTACGCCGCTGCGTTCCCGATCGAAGCCGAAGAATTCACCCGCGCCCAGCGCGGCTATCTGCCGAAGGACTGGCTGAAGACCTCGCAGGAACTGCTCGCCGCTGCGCGCGCGGTGACCGCGCCGGTCGCCACCCGCAAGTCCTCGCAGGTCGCGCTCGAAACCCTGGTGGCGAAGATTCCGGAACTGCTCGGAGGCTCGGCCGATCTGACCGGCTCGAACCTGACTGCCGCGAAAGCCAGCGCTTCGTTCCACACCGTCGGCGCCGCCGGCAACTACGTCAGCTACGGCGTTCGTGAATTCGGCATGGCCGCGATCATGAACGGCATGGTGCTGCACGGCGGCTTCATTCCCTACGGCGGCACCTTCGCCGTGTTCTCGGACTACATGCGCAACGGCATGCGCATGAGCGCGCTGATGAAGCAGCGGGTGATCTACGTGCTGACCCACGATTCGATCGGCCTCGGCGAAGACGGTCCGACCCATCAGCCGGTCGAGCACGCTGCAGCGCTGCGCGCGATTCCCAATCTCGATGTCTGGCGTCCCTGCGATGCGCTGGAGACGGCGGTGTCCTGGAAGGCGTCGCTCGAGCGTCACAACGGCCCGTCGGCGCTGCTGCTGTCGCGCCAGAACCTGGCCCAGCAGAAGCATGGCGAGGACGGCGAAGACCTGATCGCCCGCGGCGGCTACGTGCTCAGCGAGCCGGAGTTGAATCTCGACGTGCTGCTGCTCGCCACCGGCTCGGAAGTGTCGCTGGCGATGGCCGCGCAGACGCAGCTCGCCGCGCTCGGTATCGGCGCCCGCGTGGTGTCGATGCCGTCGACCGACGTCTTCGATCGTCAGCCGGCCGCCTACCGGGCCAGCGTGTTGCCGCGAAACATCCCGCGCGTCGCCGTTGAAGCCGCGACCTCGGACAGCTGGTGGAAGTACATCGGCCTCGATGGCGCTTTCGTCGGCATGTCGAGTTTTGGCGAATCGGCGCCGGCACCGGCGCTGTACGACTACTTCGGCATCACCTCCGCAGCAGTCACCAAGGCGGCGCAGCGGGTGGTCGAAGCCAATGTCGCGACGCCAGCCGTCGAACTGTCGACCAACTGATGACAGTCATCGCCACCGACCGTCCCTTCGATGCGGTGCTGTTCGATCTCGACGGCACCCTGCTCGAAACCGCTCCGGAAATCGCCGCAGCGGTGAACCTGTCGATTATCGATCAAGGCCTGCCGCCCGCCGATACCGATGCCGTGCGCTTCTTCATCGGCCACGGCGTTCGCCAGACCATCGCCAAGGCTTATGACACGGTGTCCCTGACCGGCACCACGGCCGAGAAGCGCGAAGCCGACATCGATGCCGCGCTGATCCGCTTCGAGCACCATTACGGCCGGCTTGCGCCGCTGAGCCAGCCGTTTGCCGACACGGTTTCGACCTTGGTCAGCCTGCGCGCGGCCGGCGTCAAGTGCGCGATCGTGTCGAACAAGGAAACCCGCTTCGTCGAGCAGCTGCTGGCCGATGGGCCACTGCCGGCGCTGATCGATCTGGTGGTCTGCGGCGACACCCTGGCGCAGAAGAAACCGGACGCCGCCCCGGCGCTGCACGCGATGGCCGCCTTCGGCAGCAGCCGCGAACGCACCTTGCTGGTCGGCGATTCGTCGATCGACGTCGCCTGCGCCCGCAACGCCGGAATCACCGTCTGGATGGTGCCTTACGGCTACAACGGTGGGCATCCGGCGGCCGAAGCCGGCGCCGACAGAGTCATCAACACCCTGACCGAGGTTGCCCATGCCTGTTCCGGCACCGGGGCCGTCTCGGTTAATCTTGCCAACGGATTTCCTTCCGCCCCCCACACACCATAAGAGAGCGTTCATGGCACTGATTTCACTGCGCCAATTGCTGGACCACGCCGCCGAGCACAGCTACGGCCTGCCCGCGTTCAACGTCAACAACATGGAGCAGGTCCAGGCGATCATGCAGGCCGCCGAAGCCTGCGACAGTCCGGTGATCCTCCAGGCCTCCGCCGGTGCCCGCAAGTACGCCGGCGAACCGTTCCTGCGTCATCTGATCGAAGCGGCGATCGAGTCCTACCCGCACATCCCGATCTGCATGCATCAGGACCACGGCGCCAGCCCGGCCTCCTGCCAGGCCTCGATCCGCTCAGGCTTTTCGAGCGTGATGATGGACGGCTCGCTGAAGGAAGATCAGAAGACCCCGGCCGACTACGACTACAACGTCCGCGTCACTGCTCGCGTCGTTGAAATGGCGCATGCCGTCGGCGTGTCGGTGGAAGGCGAACTCGGCTGCCTCGGCTCGCTCGAAACCGGCATGGCCGGTGAAGAAGACGGCGTCGGCGCCGAAGGCACACTCGACCATTCCCAGCTGCTGACCGATCCGGATGAAGCCGCCCGCTTCGTCGCTTCGACCCAGGTCGACGCGCTGGCGATCGCCATCGGCACCAGCCACGGCGCCTACAAGTTCACCCGTCCGCCGACTGGTGACGTGCTGGCGATCAGCCAGGTCAAGGCGATCCACGCCCGCATTCCGAACACCCATCTGGTGATGCATGGCTCGTCGAGCGTGCCGCAGGAGTGGCTGGAAATCATTCGTCAGTACGGCGGCAACATCAAGGAAACCTATGGCGTGCCATGCATCACCAGAT
>NZ_JAHFRY010000082.1:9071-22866 GCF_023266035.1 Nevskia sp. | reverse complement strand
ACGCCCTTGATGCCGGCAATCGCGGCCGCAACGGTCTCGCGCCTGGCCTGGATCGCCGCCATCGCGCCCTTTTCGCTGGTCGCGGAGGCATCGGCCATGCAGCGACCACGAACTGCCGACAGCTTCATGAAATCGGTCGCCGACAGCGCACCGGCTGCGTGCAGCGCGGCGTACTCGCCATAGCTGTGGCCGGCTGCGGCGACGGCCTTCAGACCGAGGCGGTCAGCCAGACGGGTGTAGCCCAGCGACAGCGTGCCGATCGCGGGCTGCACGACACGGGTATTGGTCAGCGCCTTGCTCTGAGCGACCTCGGCTTCGGCATCGAAGGCGGCCGGCGGCATGATCGTCCGCGACAGCAGCGCCGGGAATTCGGCGCGCAGAGTCGCATCGGCGAACTCCAGCGCGCAGCGCAGCTCCTCGATGTACAGCGCCGTCTCGCGGCCCATGTTGACGGACTGCGAGCCCTGGCCCGGGAACAGGAAGCCGAGCGGTGGCGCCGTGGTCGGCACGCGCTTGCTGAAGCGCACGGACTGCGGCAGCGGCTTGCCGTTGCCGGCAAGGCTGGCGACGCTCGCTTCGAGCTCAGCGAGCAGGCCGGTGTAGTCCTTGGCGACCAGTGCCAGGCACAACGGCGAACCGGCACGCGCTTCGGCCTGCTTGGCCAGTGAGTAGGCGAGGTCGCGGAACTTGAGGTTGCTGCCAACACGCAGCGCCGCGACGAAGCGGCCGAGATCGCCGGCCAGCTGCGCTTCGTCCTTGGCGCGGAACACGAACAATTCCTGCGGCCAGCGTGCGGCACCGGCCGGCGAGGCGGACACGAAGTTGCCCGCGTATTCCTCGAGCACCGCATGGAAATTGGTGCCGCCGAAACCGAAGGCCGACACGCCGCCACGGCGCGGATGATCCGGATGGGCGATCCACGGCCGCGCGTCCTTGAGCAGATAAACCGGAGCGCTTGGATCGGCAATGATGTCGATCGGTTTGTCGACGCCGTAGTGCGCCGGCAGGGTGCGGTGATACAGCGACATCGCCACCTTGATCAGGCCGGAAACGCCGGCGCTGGCCTTGGTGTGGCCGAGCAGGGTCTTGACGGAACTGATCGCGACCGTCTTCGGTGCAGCCCCTTCGGAGGCCAACGATTCGGTGATCGTCCGCGCTTCAGCGCGATCGCCAACCGGTGTGCCGGTGCCATGCGCTTCGGCCATGCCGAGCGTTGCCGGCGAGAAGCCGGCGCGAGCGTAGGCACGCTTCAGCGCCAGCTTTTGACCTTCCGGACGCGGCGCGGTGAGACCGAGTGCGCGGCCATCGCTGGAACCGGCGACCGACTTGATCACGGCATAGATGCGATCGCCAGCCGCTTCGGCATCGGCGAGGCGCTTGAGCACGATGACGGCCAGGCCTTCGCTGATCGCAATACCATCGGCATTGGTGTCGAAGGTTTTCGGCTTGCCGGTAGGCGACAGCGCCTGGGTCTTCGAGAAGCACAGGAAGCCGAACGGGCTCTGCACCGTATCGATGCCGCCGGCGATGGCGACACTGGTGCGGCCGGCTTCAAGCTCGTTGACGGCGATCGAGATCGCCGCCAGCGACGACGCGCAGGCGGCGTCGATGGTGAAGTTCAGGCCGCCAAAATCCATGCGGTTGGTGACCCGGCCGGCGGCCACGTTCAGCAAGGTGCCGGCGAACGATTCCTCGGTCCATTCCGGCAGGCGTTCCCAGACCGTCTTGTCGTCGATGTCGACGAAGCGCGGCAGTTCGGCACGCACGGCGTACTGGGTGCCGAGATCGCCGAGGCCACCACCGGCACCGAGGATGACGCTGGTGTTCTCGCGATCGAAATCGCCATCGCTCATGCCGGCATCGGCGAGGGCGCGACGGGTGACTTCAAGCGTCAGCAATTGCATCGGGTCGATCGACTTCATCGACTTCGGCGGAATGCCGTAGGAAATCGGATCGAAGGCCACTTCGTCGAGGAAGCCGCCCCAGCGCGAATAGACCTTGTCGCGCGCCTTGCGGTCGGCGTCGAAGTACATCTTCCAGTCCCAGCGATCCTTCGGCACTTCGCCGATCACGCAGACCTGGTCGACGATGTTTTCCCAGTACTTCTCGGCGTTGGTCGCCTTCGGCAGCAAGGTGCCGACGCCGACGATGGCGATGTCGGAAGGCTTGGCTTCCTGCTTGCGCGTGGCCTTGCCGGCAACCACAGCCTGCAGCATCGCCATGCCGCCTTCAGTGACTTCGCGGTGCAGCGCGTCGAGGGTGACGACGCTGTCGCGCAGCGTGGCGACCTGGCCGATCATGAACATGCCGTCCTTGTACTGGTCGGCTTCGGACACGGCGACGATCTGGCCCGACGCGTCGCGATTCAGACCTTTCGAGGCCACGCGCATGCGACCCATGTTCATGTCTTCGAGGCGGTCGCGCAGTTCGTCGGCACCGACGCCTTCGCGCAGCAACTCCTTGCGCGCATCGCGGAATTCACGGAAGAACGGCGTGTCGACGCAGCGCGTCGAATGGCCGGGGCCGGTCTCGAAATTGACGGTCTTGTCGCAGCTGATCGCGGCGTCTCGGAAGCCCTTGACCACGGCACCGCTGTCGACGATTTCCTGGGTGAACAGATAGGCCGTGCCCATGATGCAGCCGACCTTCATGCCGCGCGCTGCGAGCGGAGCGGCCAGCGCTGCCAGCATCGCGCCCGACGCGGCGTTATGGATGCCGCCGGCAAACAGGATGTGATACCCAGCCTCGCTGCCCGGCTTCACGTCAGCGAGCAGCACTTCGATCATCTGTTCCCACAACGGGAAGCTGGCCAGCGGGCCGATGTGGCCACCGCATTCGCGACCTTCGAACACGAAGCGCTTGGCGCCCTGCTCGATGTACATCCGCAGCAGCGCAGGTGCCGGTGCGTGGATGTAGGTCGGGATGCCTTCTTTCTCGAAGTGCGCGGCCTGGTCGGGACGACCACCGGCGATCAGCGCGTAGGTCGGCTTGCACTGCCAGACGGCGGCGATCTGCTCTTCACGCAAGCTGTGCGGCACGAAGCCGAGCAGGCCCACGCCCCAGGGCAGCACGCTGCCATCGGCTTGGGTCATGCGGGCCTTGGTCTGCTGGAGCATCTCCAGCACCTGCGGGCCGCGGTACAGCGCCAGCGCCAGGAACGGCAAGGCGCCGTTCTTCGACACCTGATAGGCGAATTCGGGGGAATCCGAAACGCGGGTCATCGGACCCTGGGCGATCGGGAACGCGGTGCCGTGCGACTTGGCCAGGGCGCCGCCTGGTGCCATGAACCCGGTCGTGACGGCGGATTCGACATGCTTCAGGCTGGCCTTGCGCACCGCCTGGATGAAGCGGCCGACGTTGCGATACTGGCTGCGATAGGTCGCAGCGAGGCCGATGCCCTGGCCGATCGGCATGAACTGCTCGCCGCCGTTCCAGCCCAGGTTCTGGCTCAGCTTCACGCGCCAGTCGGTGAGCGACAGGTCGCCGGATTCGACGCGATTGTTGTCGTCCTCGGCCGCTTTCAGCGCTGGTGTTCCCGGGCGGCTGTAGACGCGGCAGGGGAGATCGACCAGTTCGCCGAACAACCGGGTCTCGGCGCCATTCAGGCGCACGAGTTCGTTCTGCAAGGTTTCCGGCAACGGTGATTCGGCGAGCAGCAGCAGCTGATCCTCGAAGATCACGCCAGCTGCGCCCATCGCGCGCAGGGCTGCGGCGCTGTGCACGCCGATGCCGCCCTGCATGTAGATCGGAAGTTGGCTGGCTTCGCCCGACTTGCCGAGCAGCTTCTGGGCAAGGATGTAGCTGGTATCGGCGCCGACCCAGCCGCCTGCTTCGTGACCTTTGGCAATCACGCCGTGATGGGCAAACGGGAACAGGCTGATATGGGCGATATCGATAATTTCGACGAGCACCCGATGCTGACCGCCCGGTGCAAGTGCGGCGGCAATCTGCGCCTGCTGTGCCGGCGTGCCGGTCAGGATCAGGCAAAGGGCGCGATCGCCAGCTTCGTCGACCAACTGTTGGGCAAGTGGCAGATGCGCAACGTCAATGCGCAGACCAATACGGCCATCGGTTGCCGACAGCAGACGGGAAAAAGCGCTTGCAGCGCGGAGATCGTCCCGGCTGAATTCAAGGTCGAGGACGCCGGTGCCGCCGGCTCGCGCCGTCGCGGCAGCAATTCCGGGATGAGCGGCGTCAGCCGGGGCAATGGCAAATACATCGAAACTGTCGTGAAGCACTGCCGCTCTCCCTGTTCATTAACGCGGCCACATGACCTTGAATCCCGCCCGACCCTCAACTTCTTGCGGCTCTTGCCGATACCCCATCCGAAGACGGTAGTGCCGTTCTGGCGCGCCGCTGCAAACTATCCCGAGTCAGCAAACGTGCACGCCAGCGGCCGCAGCACCCAGGTCGTTGTTGCAAGGTGCCTGTGTTGAATACTTCCCCGTCAGCGCGACGGCTCAAATCTGCCGTCGCTTGGTCCTCATGTTGCGATGAGCGGCTGACTAGCGCTTCTTGCCTTCGAGAAACGGAACTTCCAGCACTTTTTCGTGAACGATCGGGCCGTGGCCGAAATAGCCACCTTCGCCAAAACACTCGCCATGATCGGCCGTGATGACGAAATGCGTATTCAGCGGCGCTTTCGCGATCAGATCGTCAAGTACCTCATCAACATATTCCACGCACTTGATCTGCTGCTTGTGCAGATCACGCATCTGTTCTTCGTCGAAGAACTTGTCTTCAGTCTCCGCGCCGAGGTTGTCATCCATTCGTTTGAACACCCCGTGCACGCCGGAGATGTGCGGCATGTTCTTCGGGTCGAGCATGAACGGGTAATGCGTTTCGCCGAGATTCAGGAAGTAGAACTGCGGTTCGGACTTGTCGAACTCGATCTGCTTGACCATGCCGGCGAAGTCGTTGTGATTCGCCATCAGCTTGTAGTCGTCGAAATGCTTGTTCAGATGCGAAAACGGATTCAGCACCGGCAGCGAAACCTTGGCCGAAGTGCGGTAACCGTTCTGCTGCAGCACATGCGGCAGCGACAGCTGAGGAATGAAGCTCTTGAACGAAAGGTCCTTGACCGCAAGCCGGTCGACCCACAGCGAGAAATCCTTCTTGTAGACCTCGGACGCGAACACGCCCTGCGGGCTCGTGTGCGGAATCATGCCCATCAGGTAGGTGTAGTGCGAAGGGCTCGTCCATGACGCAAACGAATAACGCTTCGAACCGACCCCGATCCTGTCCATATTCGGACGTTTGGCTGCGAGATAGCTGTCATAACGGCAGCTGTCCATGACAATGAAAACGAGGTTATTGGCAGTCATCGCTGTACTTTAGCTGAATGATTCAGGAGAAGGGGAAGTTTACAGGCAGTTTTTTACAGTTATGTCACTGATTCGACTTACTCGGACAAGAACTAAATCCCGTTTAATCGAAATTGTGAAAATGTTTCCAGACAATGCCGAGATCTGAGCGGATCTACGAAACCTCAACAGCTTGTAACGATTGCCGAAGGTTGGCACACGATCCAGTGAATTTCATGGATGAAGTGTGATCGGGAAAAGTTGGACTGATGCTTAGCTTAAGCCGCTTAGCAATAAGCGCACCAGCAGCGGGAAGTTTCAAATACGGGGCTATCAAAGGCCATCGAAGTATTCCGCAACTGACGGTGGCGTCCTGAAATCAGGGCCTCAGCCCCATCAACAAGAAGGCCGCTCGCTGGCGGCCTTTAAAAATGGTGGAGGTGGCGGGAATCGAACCCGCGTCCAACAATCTTCCGTTCTTCGATCTACATGCTTAGCCAGTCTTTATTTTTCGTCGAACGCTGCCGGACCGGCACGGAACGCGTTCGCTTATTCACTTTAGGGTTTTAGCGTATTGGCCAGTGACCTGCCTTTATCGCGAGTTGATGAGAGTCGACGGCCGATTCGGAGGCATCAACACCTTCCGGTCGACCGCTCGCCGGGATTAAGCGGCGAGGGCGTAGTTAGCGTCGTTCGCAACTAGCTTGGTTGCTTTCAAGTTTTACGAGGAAGAAAGCACCTCGGCATGCACGTCGAATTTCCAACCGCTGTCGAAACCATGTCACCCCCAGCGACGAGCACAGTATCACAGTTATGAAGTTTTGAGCCTTCCGTGATCCGCAAGTGAAATCAGTCAGCTGTCAGCCATGTTGCTGATAAAAATCGGGAAAATGGCGAAAGCAAAGTAATCAGACCTGCAAGTCCATGCCAGAAAAGGATTTTCAGGAAATAGTTCCCATCGGATTGAGCAGTTACCGATGCCTTGAAACCTGTGCCAGGTTGATGTTCAAGCCAATGTGAATTTTAAATTGATCCGCCAGGCGGCGTTCTTCACATGAACAGGCAAAAAGCGGCAATTTTTCCCAAATAATTGCCCTGTTGTCGCGCATCCGCACAGGCAGTGAACGAGGCTGCACGAACATTGTGCGAGGCCTTGAACGGAGGCTGATCAGCTGTCGTGCCGCATGGTGCGGCCTTTCTCGCGCTGCCAGTCCCGATCCTTCTCGGTGGAGCGCTTGTCGTGCAGTTTCTTGCCCTTGGCCAAGCCGATGTTCAGCTTCGCGCGGCCGTGAGTCCAGTGCAGATCTAGCGGCACGATGGTGTAGCCGGAGCGCTCGACCTTGCCACGCAGCAGATCGATCTGGCGCCGCGACAGCAGCAGCTTGCGGGTGCGCGTGGCATCCGGCACCACATGTGTGGAGGCTGACAGCAGCGGATTGAAGTGGGCGCCGAGCAGCCAGGCTTCGCCGTTCTTCATGATCACGTAGGCTTCGGTGATCTGGGCCTTGCCGACTCTCAGGCTTTTGACTTCCCAGCCCAGCAGCACGATGCCGGCTTCAAAACGGTCCTCGATGAAGTACTCGAAGCGGGCACGCCGATTCTCGGCGATCTCGCGGTCCGCCGGTGCTTCCTTCTGCTTGCCGTTGCGCTTGGGCTGATTCATCGTCGGATTATAGAAGCCTGCGGGAGCGGCCCATCGGTGGAGGGCAGGTGAAGATCGAAGTGCTGAGTCACGAAGCGGGCGGTCTCCGGCGGCTCGCGCTTGAACTGCCGGAGCCGGCAACCGTCGGCAGTGCACTGGCGGCCGCTGGCCTGGGCCGTGATTGCGAGGCGAGGGTCGGGATGTTCGGTCGGTTGTGCAGCGCCGACGAGGCGATCAGCGAGGGCACCAGAGTCGAGGTCTACCGACCTTTGCTGGCTGATCCGAAACAGGTGCGACGTCAGCGAGCGCGGATAAGACGCCCTCAAGCCTGAACCGGACGCTTACTTGTCCTTGTCCTTGTCTTTTTGCGACTCGTCGGAAGGGTCCGCAGATTTCGGATCCAACGGCGCAGTGTCAATGATCTCTTCCTTCTGCTCGCGAGAAACTCCGTCGCTGTCAGCCGCTTTGCCGGCATTGGCGATCTGCACGCCTTCCATGCGGCTCAGCTTTTCAGACTCGAAGAACAGGCTGATCGTGCGGCTGGAGACGTTGCCGCGCGGGTCCTTGTAGTAACCGAAGTAATCCCAGCGGTCCGAACGGAACGGCGAGGAGGCGATCGGCGTGCCGAGCAGGAACTTCACCTGCTCTCGGGTTTGTCCGACCTTGAGCAGATCGAACTGCTTTTGCTCGATGACGTTGCCCTGACGTGTCGGCAGCTTGTAGACGATCGCACAGCCGGAAAGGCCGAATGCTAGGACGGAAAGCAGGATCAGACGCATGGGCAGGGTATTAAGGTTGTGACTCGAAAACGAGGTGCGATAATAGCGCAAGCTCCGTTTCGTCACTCCCGCCCGAAGGAAAACTCATGGAATCGCAGGATCTCCGCAATGCGGGATTGAAGGTGACGCTGCCGCGTCTGAAGATCATCGAGATGCTCGAGCACAGCCCGACGCGCCATCTGTCGGCTGAAGAAATCTATCGGCGCCTGATGGATGGCGGCGAAGACATCGGTCTGGCCACGGTGTATCGCGTGCTCACCCAGTTTGAAGCGGCCGGCCTGGTCACCCGCCACCATTTCGAAGGCGGCCATGCCGTATTCGAACTGGAGCGTGGCCACCATCACGATCACATCGTCTGCATCCACTGCGGACGGGTCGATGAGTTCGAGGACGAGATGATCGAAAGGCGCCAGCGCGAAATCGCGGAATCGCTGGGCTTCAAGCTCGTCGAGCACAACCTGATCATGTACGGCGAGTGTCAGAAGAAGGACTGCGTGCATCTGAAGCAGAATTCGAACCGTCGGCTCTGATCAGTCAGTGCCCACTTGGTCAGGCGTCAGTTGCCGCCTGACCAAGCAGTTCCTTCGCCAGGGTCACGGTGCTGCCGCTGCTGCCATCGCCGCCCAGCATCCGCGACAGTTCACTGATTCGCGCCGGCGCATCGAGCCTTTGCACGCGGGTGTAGGTATGACCATCCCGCACCGATTTGGCAATGCCGAAATGATCGAGACCGCGGGCCGCGACTTGGGCCAGATGGGTGACGCATAGCACCTGGCGCCGCGCGCCCAGCGCACGTAGCTGCTGGCCGACGACATCGGCCGTGACCCCGCCGATGCCGGCATCCACTTCATCGAAGATCTGCGTGGCTGCACCGGACTCGGACAACAGGCTGACCTGCAGCGCCAGACTGATTCGGGACAATTCACCACCGGATGCGACCTTGGCCAGGGGCCGCGGCGGCTGACCCGGGTTGGCCGAGAAGTCGAAGCGCACCAGATCGACGCCATGCGAGGTTGGCTTGTCGCGGCCGAGCGGTTCGATGGCAACCACGAACTCTGCGTTTGGCATGCCGAGTTCGCGCACTCTGGCGGTCACCGCTTTTGCCAGCGCGATCGCAGCTTTCCGGCGCGCCGCGGTCAGGATTGCCGCTGCCGCTGTGTAAGACGCCAGAGCAGTCTTGCGCTGCGCTTCAAGTCGGCCCAGCGCCGCGCCGGCATCTTCCAGCACCGCCAGTTCCGACTGCAGTTGCTCATGCCGGGCGAACAGCTCATCCGCCCGCACGCGATGTTTGCGGGCCAGGTCGTGAATGGCGGTCAGACGGTTTTCGACGACGGCGAGACGTTCCGGATCGAGATCGAGGCGCTCGATCAAGCGGCGCAAGGAATCCGCCGCTTCACGGACCTGCGCCTGTGCGCCGGCGGTCAGCGTTTCCGCTTCGGCAAAGCCTTCATGGAGCGGAACCAGGCCGTGCAGCGAGGACAGCGCGCGCGACAACTGGTCATAGACGCTGACCTCGTCGCCATAGAGCAATAGCTGGGCGCCATTGCCCTCGTCGAGCAGCCGTCCGGCATTGGCCAGGCGGCGATGTTCGGCATCGAGTTCGGGCAACTCGTCGGCACTCAAGCTCAGGGCATCCAGTTCCTGAAGCTGGAAGCGCAGGTATTCGACTTGCGCCGGGTCACGGCTCTGAGCGCTGCGCAATTGTTCGATATCGCGCTCGATGCGCTGCAGGGCTTGCGCGGCTGCGGCGACTGCAGCGAGCGGCCCGGCATGGCGGCCGGCGTCGTCGAGCGCCTGACGCTGCGCTTCGCTGAGCAGCAAGCTGCGGCTGTCGCCCTGGCCGAAGATCTCGACCAGCCGCTCGCCCAGCTCGCGCAACTCGGAGGCGCTGACCGGGCTGCCGTTGACGAACGCCCGCGTGCGGCCTTCGGCATGGACGATGCGGCGGATCGTGCAGTCGTCGCTGCCAGCTTCAAGCAGTTCGCGTTCGGCGAGCCAGGCGGCGGCATCGGCGCAGTCGTTGACCGAGAACTCGGCCGACACTTCAGCCCGTTCGCTGCCGGCACGGACCAGGGTCGCATCGGCACGCAGGCCGATGACCAGACCCAGGGCGTCGATCAGGATCGACTTGCCGGCGCCGGTTTCGCCGGTCAGCACGGTGAAGCCGGACGACCAGTCGAGACTCAGCTCGTCGATGATCGCGAGATTGCGGATATGCAGGCTGCGCAGCATGGTTACTTTATGGCTGCTTTTTGGGGGGATTGCCGACCGGCGTGCGGCCCCAGTCGAGCTTGTCGCGCAGCAGCGCGAAATAGCTGTAGCTGGGCGGATGGATCAGCATCAGATCGGTCGGCGAGCGGCGAATCTCGACAGCGTCGCTGGGATTCAGCGACGTGCCGATCTGGCCATCGCAGGTCATCGTTGCGCCGGTTTCGCTGGCGCCGAGCACGATGCGCACGGTCCGCGAGGCCGGCACGACGATCGGGCGATCGGTCAGCGTATGCGGGCAGATCGGCACCAGTGCCAGTGCGGCGAGCGCCGGATGGACCACCGGGCCGCCGCCGGACAGCGCATAGGCCGTCGAGCCGGTCGCGGTCGACACGATGAAGCCATCGGCACGGTGCTGGCTGATGAATTCCCAGCCGCTGCCGTCGCCGACATCGCTGGCCAGATAGGTCGCGAATTCGACCATGCGAATCGCCGCCTGATTGCGCACCACGACATCGTTGACCGCGAGCCAGGGCAGGCTCAGACCGCCGTCGGCGCGGCGCACGCGGGCTTCGAGGATCAGCCGGGATGCTCGGATGTACTCGCCGCGGAACAACGCTTCCAGCGTCGTCGCCATGTCTTCGGGCCGCACGTCGACGAGAAAGCCGAGGCGGCCCTGGTTGACGCCGAGGATGGGCACACCGGAACTGGCGAGGCTGCGGCCGGCGTCGAGCAAGGTGCCATCGCCGCCGATCACGACGACCAGCTGACAGCGCTTCGCAAGAATTTCGCGGCTGGCCGCCTCGATGCCGCTGTTGGCCGGCAGCAGCCGCGCGGTCTCGGTTTCGACCAGTACTTCACGCCCATGCTGGCGCAACAGGGCGCAAAGCTGGCGCAGAGTGCCGGTAACGCGCTCGTCCCTGCGTTTGCCGATCACGCCGACAGTCTGGAAAAGGCTCTGGGACACGAAGGGCGCGTGAGGGACGGGCAGGCCGCAGATAAGGGCGAAGTGGGCGCAAATTATCATGAAACCGGCGCATCAAATTTCGCTGCGAAGTTCAGGCGGATAGCCCCCTGTCGCGGGCAATGCGTGCAATTCTTGACAAGGTTTTTTTCCCGTTGCTAGCGTTCCTCGAATTCCGAGCTGCCATGTCCGACAAACTTGACCCACGCGCCGCCGCGCTGCTGAAGCTGCTGATCGAACGCCACGTGCACGACGGGCAGCCGGTCGGTTCGCGAACCTTGGCCCGCGCGTTCCAGGTCGAGCTCAGTCCGGCGACCATCCGCAACGTGATGGCCGATCTCGAAGACCTCGGCTTCGTCGCTTCGCCGCATACCTCCGCCGGCCGCGTGCCGACCCAGGCCGGCTACCGCTATTTCGTCGATTCGCTGCTGGCGCCGGAGCCGCTGGGCGCCGCCGAGCAGGCGCGCATCGCCAATGAACTGTTGCCCGGCAACAAGTCCTCGGCCGACATGCTGCACACGGTCTCCGGCCTGTTGTCGCGGCTGTCTTCGATGGCTGGTGTGGTCACCGTGCCGCGCCGCAATGTCACCGTGCTGCGGCGGATCGAGTTCCTGAACCTGTCCGGCGGCCGGGTACTGGCGATCCTGGTCGTCAACCAGCGCGAAGTGCAGAACCGGGTGCTCGACATGGGCCGCGACTACACGTCGCAGGAACTGGAGCGCTACGCCAACATCATCAACGAGACTTTCGCCGGCCGCGATCTGCTGAGCCTGCGCCGCAGCCTCGCCGAAGAACTGAGCGAGGCGCAGACCCGGGTCAACCAGATGCTCGGCGAAGCGGCGAAGCTGGCCGATGCGGCGCTGCGCAACCCCGAAGCGGACGATTACGTGATCGCCGGCGGCACCAATCTGCTGGGCTTCCAGGAGCTGGCCGATGTCGGTCGCCTGCGCCGGCTGTTCGACGTGCTCGACCAGAAGCGCGAACTGCTGGAACTGTTCGATCAGTGCCTGGGTGCCTCCGGTGTGCAGATCTTCATCGGCGACGAATCCGGCTACCAGGTGCTCGATGGCTGCAGTCTGGTCACCGCGCCATACACCATCGATGGCCAGGTGGCCGGTGTGCTCGGCGTCATCGGTCCGACCCGGATGGCCTATCAGCGGATCATTCCGCTGGTCAGCGAAGCGGCGCGTCTGCTCGGCACCGGGCTTGGTTCAGGGCTGGGCTCGGGGCTTGAAAGCCGCTGAAGCATCCCAAACTGGCTGATCAGGTGGGGCGCGGGGGCGCTCTGCTTCATTCCCCAGTATCTGAACCCGAGTAGAAAAAGCATGACGGATCAACCCGATATGACGTCGGCTGCGGCCGACGACCACAACGACGGCCCCGTGTCGATCGAAGAGTACGAGGCACTGAACGCCAAGCTGACCGAGGCCGAAACGGCTGCGTCAACGGCTCGCGATGGCCATCTGCGTGCGCTTGCCGAACTCGACAACGTGCGCAAGCGCGCCGAGCGCGAGATCGACAGCGCTCGCAAGTACGGCAGCGAGCGGGTGCTCGGTGATCTGTTGGCGATCAGCGATAGCCTGGAACTGGGCCTGAAGGCCGCTGCTGCGCCGGAAGCCACGGTACAGTCGATACGCGAAGGCATGGCGCTGACCCAGAAACAGTTGGCGATGTTCTTCGAGAAGTTCGGCGTCGTCGCTGTCGACCCGGCCGGTCAGGTCTTCGACCCGACCTATCACGAAGCGGTATCGGCAATCCCGAGCAGCGATGTCGCGCCGAACCACGTCCTCAGCGTCATGCAGAAGGGTTACCGCCTGCACGAGCGTCTGCTGCGGCCGGCGATGGTCATCGTCGCCAAGGCGCCACCGACCTCGTAACGCGGCTGCCGACCGGATTCCGGCGCCAGCGCTTGAATCTGCAGCTTCCGGCAACAAATAGTTTTCATCCCCAATACACGTAACTCTCACAAACTCTGGAGTAGCAGACACATGGCCAAGATCATCGGCATCGACCTCGGCACCACCAATTCCTGCGTCGCGATCATGGAAGGCGGTACGGCCAAGGTCATCGAGAACGCGTAAGGCGAGCGCACCACGCCGTCGTTCGTCGCCTACCAGGAAGACGGCCAGACCACGTTCGGCCGCCCGGCGAAGCGCCAGGCCGTCACCAATCCGCACAACACGCTGTACGCCGTGAAGCGCCTGATCGGCCGCCGTTTCGACGACGCCGTGGTGCAGAAGGACATCGCGATGGTGCCGTACAAGATCGTCAAGGCTGCCAATGGCGATGCCTGGGTCGAAGCGCGCGGCAAGCCGATGGCTGCCCAGCAGATCTCCGCCGAAGTGCTGATCAAGATGAAGAAGACGGCCGAAGACTATCTCGGCGAGAAGGTCACCGAAGCGGTCATCACCGTGCCGGCCTACTTCAACGACGCCCAGCGCCAGGCGACCAAGGACGCCGGCAAGATCGCCGGTCTCGACGTCAAGCGCATCATCAATGAGCCAACCGCGGCCGCGCTGGCCTTCGGCATGGACAAGGTCAAGGGCGACCGCAAGATCGCCGTCTATGACCTCGGCGGCGGCACCTTCGATATCTCGATCATCGAGATCGCCGAAGTCGATGGCGAGCATCAGTTCGAAGTGCTGTCGACCAATGGCGACACCTTCCTCGGTGGCGAAGATTTCGACATGCGCGTCATCGACTACATCGTCGAAGAGTTCAAGAAGGAATCGGGCATCAACCTGAAGAACGATCCGCTTGCGCTGCAGCGCCTGAAGGAAGCCGGCGAGAAGGCCAAGATCGAACTGTCGTCGACGACCCAGACCGACATCAACCTGCCGTACATCACGGCGGATGCGACGGGCCCGAAGCATCTGAACATCAAGATGACCCGCGCCAA
>NZ_JAHFRY010000082.1:0-9061 GCF_023266035.1 Nevskia sp. | reverse complement strand
CACCAAGACGCTTGAACCCTGCAAGACCGCGCTGAAGGATGCCGGCCTGTCGGCGTCCGAGATTCAGGAAGTGATCATGGTCGGCGGTCAGACCCGCATGCCGAAGGTGCAGGACGCGGTCAAGGCGCTGTTCGGTCGCGAACCGCGCCGTGACGTCAACCCGGATGAAGCGGTCGCCGTGGGTGCTGCGATCCAGGGCGCGGTGCTGTCCGGTGAAGTCAAGGACGTGCTGCTGCTCGACGTCACCCCGCTGTCGCTCGGCATCGAGACGCTCGGTGGCAAGATGACCAAGCTGATCGAAAAGAACACCACGATTCCGACCCGCAAGTCGGAAACCTTCACGACCGCCGACGACAATCAGGGCGCCGTGACCGTGCACGTGCTGCAGGGCGAACGCGAGATCGCGGCCGCCAACAAGAGCCTCGGCAAGTTCGATCTGACCGACATCCCGCCGGCGCCGCGCGGCGTGCCGCAGGTCGAGGTGACGTTCGACATCGACGCCAACGGCATCCTCAACGTGTCGGCCAAGGACAAGGCCACCGGCAAGTCGCAGTCGATCGTGGTCAAGGCGAACTCGGGTCTGTCCGAGGACGAGATCAAGAAGATGATCAAGGACGCCGAAGCCCATGCCGACGAGGATCGCAAGTTCAACGAGCTGATCACCGCCCGCAACCAGGGTGACCAGATGATCCACGGCGTCGAGAAGTCGCTGAAGGATCTCGCCAGCGAAGTGCAGGACGACGAGAAGAAGGCGATCGAGTCGGCCATTGCCGAATTGCGCGAAGCCTTGAAGGGCAGCGACAAGGATGCGATCACCGCGAAGACTGAAGCGCTGGCTGCAGCCTCGGGCAAGCTGGCCGAACGCGCCTACGCCAAGGCCGGTGCCGCAGCCGGCGCCGGTGGTGCCGAAGCCGGTGCGCAGGCTGAAGCCGGCGGCAAGGACGGCGATGTCGTCGATGCCGAATTCACCGAAGTGAAGGACAAGAAGTAAGTCCCTGGCAACGGGCGGAAGGTGCGAGTCGCCGGTAAAACGGCCCGACTCGTGCCTTCCGCCTTTTGCGTTTTCCCCGGCACCCCTTTTCAAGAAGCCTCACGACGAACATGAGCAAGCGCGATTACTACGAAGTCCTTGGCGTCAGCAAGAGCGCCGGCGACGACGAGATGAAGAAGGCCTATCGCAAGCTGGCGATGAAGTGCCACCCGGATCGTAATCCCGGCGACAAGGCGGCCGAAGAATCCTTCAAGGAAGCGAACGAGGCTTACGAAGTGCTGACCGACGCCAACAAGCGCGCGGTCTACGACAAGTACGGCCACGAAGGCATGCAGCGCGGCGGCGGCAGCGATTTCGGCGGTGGCTTCGCTGACATTTTCGGCGACGTATTTTCCGACATTTTCGGTGGCGGCGGCGGTGGCGGACGCGGAGGTCCGCGTCGCGGTGCCGATCTGCGCTACCGGATCGAGCTGAGCCTGGAGCAGGCAGTGTTCGGCACCGCTGAAACCATCCGGATTCCGACGGTGCGCGATTGCGAACCCTGCAACGGCAATGGCACCGCGGATGGCAAACCGGCGCAGACCTGCAGTACCTGCCGTGGTGCCGGCCAGGTACGTGTGCAGCAGGGCTTCTTCGTGCTCCAGCAGAGCTGCCCGGCCTGCCGCGGCCGCGGCACGGTGGTCACCGATTCCTGCAAGAGCTGCCGCGGTGCCGGCAAGATCCGCAGCGAAAAGACCCTGGAAGTGAAGGTGCCGGCCGGTGTCGATACCGGTGATCGCATCCGCCTGAGCGGTGAAGGCGAGCCGGGCGAGCGCAACGCGCCGGCCGGTGATCTGTACGTGCAGGTCGAGGTCAAGCCGCACGAGATCTTCGATCGCGATAACAACGACTTGCACTGCCAGGTGCCGGTCGGTTTCGTGGTCGCCGCCCTCGGTGGCGACATGGACGTGCCGACCTTGAACGGCAAGGCCAAGCTGACCGTTCCCGAAGGTACGCAGAGCGGCAAGGTGTTCCGTCTGCGCGGGCTCGGCGTCAAGCCGGTGCGCGGTGGTCCGCAGGGCGATCTGTTGTGCGCCGTCGTCGTCGAAACGCCGGTGCACCTGACGCGCAAGCAGAAAGACCTGCTCAAGGAGTTCGGCGAAACGGTCGACAAGGGCGGCGAAAAGCACAGCCCGGCAGCGAGTAGCTGGCTATCGAAGGCCAAGCAGTTCTTCGAAACCCACATCAAGCCGAGCTGACGCGAGACAAGTCCCCGCAGCCGGCGAGAACGCGCGTAATCTAGCGCCCTTTCCGGCTGCCGCTGCCTAACATGACTCAACCGCTTTCCGTGGCCATCCTCGGTGCCTCCGGGCGCATGGGACGGTCCCTGATCGATGCCACCTTGCGCAACGATCGCCTCAGTCTGGCCGCCGCCGTCGAACGCGCCGGTAATGCTTCGATTGGCATCGATGCCGGTGTGTTGGTTGGCCAGACTGCCGTCGGAGTTGTCGTCAGCGAAGCGCTGATTCCGGCGATCCAGCAATCAGCGGTGGTCGTCGATTTCACCGCGCCGGGCGCCACCCTGGCTGCCCTTGAAGTCTGTATCGCCAATGGCACGCCGATCGTCATCGGTACCACCGGCTTCACGCCGGAGCAGAAGCTGGTGATCGCCGAGGCTGCGAAGCGCATTCCGCTGTGCATCGCGGCCAATTACGCGATCGGCGTCAATGTCGCGCTAAAGCTGGTCGAACTGGCGGCGCACACGCTGGGCGCGGATTACGACGTCGAGATCGTCGAAGCCCATCACCGTCACAAGGTCGATGCGCCGAGCGGCACCGCGCTGGCCTTCGGCGAAGCGGCGGCAGCCGGCCTCGATCGCGATCTGCTCAGCAATGCCATCTACGGCCGCGAAGGCCAGACCGGCGCCCGCAAGCGGGAAACCATCGGCTTCGCGACGGTACGCGGTGGCGACGTGGTCGGCGATCACACGGTGCTGTTCCTCGGCGAAGGCGAACGAGTGGAGATTTCCCACCGCGCAACGACTCGCACGAACTTCGCGAATGGTGCGTTGCGCGCAGCGGCCTGGCTGGTCGGCAAGCCGGCGGGGCTTTATTCGATGCGCGACGTCCTGTCCCTGAACGACTGACAGATACCGACGCCATCGAACGGAATCGCCAGGATGTCTGATCGCAAGAGTCTGCCGCTGAGCGTTGTCGCGCTTGGCGTCGTCTATGGCGATATCGGCACCAGCCCGATCTATGCGCTGCGTGAATGTTTCTACGGCGAGCACAGTGTTGCCAGCACGCCGGCCAATGTGCTCGGTGTACTCAGCCTGATCACCTGGGCCCTGATCCTGGTGGTAACGATCAAGTATCTGGCGATCGTGCTCAGAGCCGACAACAAGGGCGAGGGCGGCACCATCGCCCTGGTGGCGCTGCTCAATCCCTGGCGGGCAAGGCGCGGTTCGCAGCGTTATGTGCTGATGCTGCTCGGCCTGTTCGGTGCTTCGCTGATGTATGGCGATGGCGCGATCACGCCGGCGATCTCGGTGCTGTCGGCAGTCGAAGGCCTGAATGTCGCCACGCCGGCGTTTCATCCGTTCGTGGTGCCGATCACCCTGGTGATCATCATCGGCATCTTCCTGGTGCAGAGCCGCGGCACGGCCGGCATCGGCGCTCTGTTCGGGCCGGGCATGACCCTGTGGTTCCTGGTGCTGGGCGCGCTTGGCGCGCATGGCGTGCTCAACAATCCAACCGTGCTGGCGGCGATGAATCCCGTGCATGGCATCGCCTTCTTCCTGCGTAATGGCTTTGCCGGCTTCATCGTGCTCAGCTCGGTGTTCCTGTGCGTCACCGGCGCCGAAGCCCTGTATGCCGACATGGGCCACTTCGGCCCGTCGCCGATCCGCCGCGCCTGGCTGGTGCTGGTGCTGCCTGCCTTGCTGCTGAATTACTACGGCCAAGGCGCGCTGATCCTCACTGGCGCGCCGGACATCCACAATCCGTTCTATCAGCTGGCGCCGGACTGGATGACCTATCCGCTGGTCGGCCTGACCACCTTCGCCACCATCATTGCTTCGCAGGCGATGATCACCGGCGCGTTCTCGCTGACCAGCCAGCTGGTCCAGCTCGGACAGTTGCCGCGGATGGAGATCATCCAGACCTCGAGCGACGAGCAGGGCCAGATCTACATTCCCGCGGTGAACTGGCTGCTGATGCTGGCCTGCATCGGCCTGGTGCTGGCCTTCCGTTCGTCGAGTGCGCTGGCCGCGGCTTACGGCATTGCCGTGTCGTCGACGATGGTGGTGACCACCATCCTCACCGTCTTCGTTGCCCGCCGTTACGACTGGCGCGCCAGCGTCACCTATCCGGTGGCGGCGGTGTTCCTGATCATCGACCTCGGGTTCTTCGGCGCCAATCTGTTCAAGATCACCGATGGCGGCTGGGTGCCGGTGGTGATGGCGATCGGCATCTTCACCTTGATGACCACTTGGAGCCGCGGCCGCAAGCTGTTCCAGAGCCGCATTTCCGGCAGTGAGGAATCGACCCAGGAACTGGCGCGGCGCGTGCGTGAAGATCCGCCGCACAAGATCCCCGGAACCGGCGTGTATCTCACTGGCGGTGATCATGCGCCGGCCTACCTGCTGCGCCACCTTGAGCGCAACCGGGTGCTCAACGAACGCATCGTGCTGCTGACCGTGCAGACCATCGATGAACCGCGCGTGCCGGCGGTCGAACGCCTGCGCGGCTGGGGCGTTGCCCCGGGCATCTATCGCCTGGTGATCCGCTATGGCTTCATGCAGACACCGAATGTGCCGGTGGCGCTGCGCTTCAGCGAGCAGCTCGGCCTCGACATCGACATCGACAACGTCACTTATTTCCTCGGCCGCGCGACCTTGATTCCGTCTGACGATCTGCCGGGCATGGCGCTGTGGCGCGACCACCTGTTCGCCTTCATGGCCCACAACGCAATTCGCGCGACCGACTTCTACGGCCTGCCGCCGGAAGATGTGGTCGAGCTGGGCTTCCACGTCGAGATCTGAGCTCTTGCTGACGATCACCGCCGCTACCGCCGATGACGTGCCGACGATCCTGCATCTGATCCGCGCGCTGGCTGACTACGAAAAGCTGTCGCATGAAGTCGTCGCCAGCGAAGAGTCGCTGCATGCGGCACTGTTCGGCGAACGGCCTGGTGCCGAATGCCTGATCGCCCGCGAGCACGGCGAGCCGGTGGGCTTCGCGCTGTACTTCCACAACTTCTCGACCTTTCTTGGTCGTCGTGGCCTGTATCTCGAAGACCTGTTCGTCGAGCCCGCGCATCGCGGCAAGGGTTATGGCAAGGCGCTGCTGCAGCAGCTTGCGCAGCTCGCCGTCGAGCGCGGTTGCGGCCGCCTGGAGTGGTCGGTACTGGACTGGAATGCGCCGGCGATCGGCTTCTACGAAAGCCTCGGTGCGAAGCTGATGAGCGAATGGCGCATCTTCCGCCTCACCGGCGAGGCCTTGCAGACGTTCGCGGCAGACAAGCGCTAATCTCGCTGCCGACCCTTTCGGCAGAGGCATCCGATGATTCGCGCCCTTCGTTTGACGATGTTCGCTGCGGCTTTGTCGAGTGCCGCGCCTGCATTCGCCGCTGACAATTCGCTGCGCAAGGATGCCGAGGCGCTCGCTGCCGGCACCAGCGATGAACTGATCGCCATCCGCCGCTATCTGCATGAGCGCCCGGAGCTGTCGAACCGTGAAAGCGAGACTGGCCAGTATCTGGCCGCGAAGCTGCAGGCCCTTGGCTATCAGGTGCAGACCGGCGTTGCCAGGAACGGCGTGGTCGCGGTGCTCAAGGGCGGCAAGCCGGGCCCGGTGGTCGCGCTGCGCGCCGACATGGATGGCTTGCCGGTGACCGAGGAGGTAGTGCTGCCGTTCGCGTCGAAAGTGAAATCGACCTACGACGGCAAGGATGTCGGCGTCATGCACGCCTGTGGTCACGACACCCATATGGCGATGCTGCTCAGCGCCGCGGCGGTGTTCGCCAAGCTGCAGGCGCGGCTGCCGGGCACAGTGAAACTGATCTTCCAGCCGGCCGAGGAAGGTCGTCCCGCCGGCGAGGAAGGCGGCGCCGAGCTGATGGTCAAGGAAGGGGTGCTGAGCAGTGCGCCAAAGCCCGACGTGATCTTCGGCCTGCATGTGCTGACCCAGTTCGAGACTGGCCAGCTGGCGTTCCG
Organism: Nevskia sp.; assembly: GCF_023266035.1. Taxonomy (GTDB): domain Bacteria; phylum Pseudomonadota; class Gammaproteobacteria; order Nevskiales; family Nevskiaceae; genus Nevskia. Next base: position 2,876 of record NZ_JAHFRY010000082.1, on the reverse strand, counting down.
GGCCGGCAGCCTGATGGCCAGCACCGAGAACCTGAACATCGTCGTGCACGGCAAGCAGACTCATGGCGCGATGCCCTGGAATGGCGTCGATCCGATCGTGATCAGCGCACAGATCATCAGCGCCTTGCAGACGGTCGTCAGCCGTCAGCTCGATATCACCCAGGGGGCGGCGATCGTCACCATCGGCAAGATCGATGGCGGGGTGCGCAACAACATCATCCCCGATGAAGTGCGGATGAAAGGCACCTTGCGCTCGCTCGATCCGGCCTCGCGCCTGATCATGAACGATGCCGTGCGACGCACCGCGACCAAGATCGCTGAAGCCTCAGGCGCCACGGCGATCGTCGGCATCGGCGACGAGTACGCGTATCCGGTCACCTACAACGATCCGGCGCTGACCGCGCAGATGCGGCCGACGCTGGAGCGCATTGCCGGCAAGGCCAACATCATCGAATCGACCCCGCAGACGGTCGCCGAGGACTTTTCCTTCTACCAGCAGAAGATTCCCGGCTTGTTCGTATTCGTCGGCGTTCGCAAGCCGGGCGCGACGACCGACGAGTACGCGCCGAACCACTCGCCGCGCTTCAAGGTCGATGAATCAGGCCTGCCACTCGGCGTTCGGGCGTTGGTCGGCCTGACGCTCGATTACATGGCCCAATCTGCGAATCAAGTTCGGAGCCAATCATGAAAGCGATCTGGAACGGGCAGGTCATCGCCGAAAGCAGCGACACCGTCGTCGTCGAAGGCAACCACTATTTCCCGGCCGATTCGATCAAGCGCGAGTACCTTGCCGACAGCGCCACCCACACGGTCTGCGGCTGGAAAGGCAGGGCTTCGTACTACTCGCTGAATGTCGACGGCGCGGCGAACCAGGACGCGGTCTGGTACTACCCGGAGCCGAAAGCGGCGGCCGCCGAGATCAAGGGCAGAGTCGCGTTCTGGAAGGGCGTCAAGGTCGAAGCCTGAGTCGTCCCGTGGCGGTTCTGCGCAAGGGGCGGGGTGCGGGTTCGAACGAGGAAGGCCGCTTCGAATCGCGTTCGATCGAAAAGATCGATGACGGCTGGCAGCTGGACGAGGAGCCGCTGCCGGCTTTCGAGACCATCGTCCGGCCGGTGCAGGCGAAATCGATCCTGACGCGTAACAACTCGCCGGACATCGGTTTCGACCAGACGATCAACCCGTACCACGGCTGCGAACACGGTTGCATTTACTGCTTCGCGCGGCCAAGTCACGGTTATCTGAACCTGTCGGCCGGACTCGATTTCGAGACCCGGCTGTTCTACAAGGCCAATGCGGCGGAAGTGCTCGAAGCCGAACTGCGGCGCAAGTCCTACAGGCCGATCATGACCATGCTCGGCGCCAATACCGATTGCTACCAGCCGATCGAACGCGAGCACGGGATCACCCGCAGCATCCTCGAAGTGCTGGCGCGCTTCCGGCATCCGATCGGCATCATCACCAAGGGCATCCTGATCGAGCGTGATCTCGATCTGCTGGCCGATCTGGCCAAGGACAAGCTGGTGACCGTTGGCGTCACCCTGACCACGCTCGATCCGGCGCTGAAGCGAACGCTCGAACCACGGGCTGCTTCGCCGGACGCAAGGTTGCGAGTGATGCGCAAGCTGGCCGACATCGGCGTGCCGGTGCGGGTGATGTTCTCGCCGGTGATCCCGTTCGTGAACGATGCCGAGCTGGAACAGGTGCTCGAAGCCGGCCGCGATGCCGGGGCAACGTCGGCCAGTTATGTGCTGCTGCGGCTGCCGTTCGAGGTCAAGGCGCTGTTCCGGGACTGGCTCGATACGCACGTTCCGCTGAAAGCCGAACACGTGATGAGCCTGGTCCAGCAGATGCGCGGCGGCAAGGATTACGACGCCAGTTTCGGCACGCGGATGAAAGGCGAGGGCGCCTTCGCCGACCTGATTGCGCAGCGCTACCGGCTGGCGACTCGCAAGCTGGGGCTGGATCGGCCCCGCTTCGAGCCCGATTGCAGCCACTTCCGCGTTCCAGAAGAGGGCGGACAAAGCGCATTTGCGTTCTGATCGAAGCAAGTTGGACGCCGATGATGTCCGGATTCGATGGACGCCATACGGTGCAGTCCGTAAAATGGCGTCTTAATCCTGCGAGGGGGGCCAACCATCAAAAGTCCGGCCCCCCTTCGCGTGTGCGCGACAGGAGAACAACCTTAGCCATTACAAGGACCTCAGCCGCCAACATGCTCCAAACGACTCCGGCCCTTCTCGCGCTCGCCGACGGCAGTACCTTTCACGGCGTATCCATCGGCATCGAGGGTTCCACGGTAGGCGAAGTGGTTTTCAACACCGCCATGACCGGTTACCAGGAAATCCTCACCGATCCTTCGTACCGCGAACAGATCGTCACGCTGACCTATCCCCACATCGGCAACGTCGGCGTCAATCCCGAGGACAACGAATCCGAGAAGACCCAGTTGGCCGGTCTGATCATTCGTGAAGTGCCTCGCCCCGCCAGCAACTTCCGCTCCACCCAGAACTTCAGCGACTACCTGCGCGAGCAGAACGTGGTGGCGATCGCCGGCATCGATACCCGCCGCCTGACCCGCCTTCTGCGCGACAAGGGCGCGCAGAACGGTTGCATCGTCGCCGGCCACATCGACGAGAAGTCCGCGATCAAGCAGGCACAGGGCTGGCCCGGCCTGAAGGGCATGGACCTCGCGAAGGTGGTGAGCACCGCGTCGTCCTACGCCTGGACGCGCGGCTCCTGGGAGCTGAAGACCAATGCCGAGCCGGAAATCACCGGCGGCACGCGCCATGTCGTGGTCTACGACTTCGGCATCAAGCGCAACATCCTGCGCATGCTGGTCGAGCGCGGCTGCAAGGTCACGGTGGTCCCGGCTCAAT
>NZ_JAHFRY010000081.1:1938-23005 GCF_023266035.1 Nevskia sp. | reverse complement strand
ACGCTGCCCGGCAACGACCAGGCTGGCACCATCCGCTTCATCCGCTTGACCACGAAGTTGGTCAGCAGGCTTTTCGGGAACGGCAGCAGATCGCCGATCTGCGTGGTGATGACGATTTCCAGCGGTGTCGCCGAGATCACCTGGGCCAAGGTCGCCGCACAGTTCTCGACGACCACGATCGCCCGCGCTCCGGAATCCTTGAGCTGATGTTCCAACTCGCGCGGCGTGTACTGCGGGTTGACGTTGACCGCCACCAGCCCGGCGCGAAGGATGCCGAACACCGTGATCGGGTACTGCAGCAGGTTCGGCATCATCACCGCGACGCGATCACCCGGCAGCAGGCCGGCGACGTTCTGCAGCCAGGATGCGAAATCCTGCGACAGTCGATCGACATCGTCGTAGGACAGCACCGCGCCCATGTTCTCGAAGGCCTGTAGATCGCGATAGCGCTCGCAGGCGCTATCGATGATCGCGGCGAGCGACGCATGGCCGGAGGTGTCGATGTCGGCCGGTACCCCGCGCGCATAGGCCTTGAGCCAGACCCGCGGAGCCGCTGCCTCGGTTGCCCCGGCGATTGCTGGATCGCCCGGTTCTCCCCGCTTCGCCATGGTCGTTTCCTTGTTTTACTGCTATCTGGCCGCGTCGCCCGCGGTCTTGTTCAGCGCACTTCGATTATAGGGAAACGTCTCTACTGTGCAGCCAGTCCGCGAATGACGGTGCGCCGCTGGCAGCCGCGTCGGCTTCGGTCTGGGCGATGAAGCGCAGCAGCAGGCGATCGTCGGCATCGCTGGCGCCGCCAGCGATGGACTCCGGCGAGCGGCCTCGGCACCAGAGCCACAGTTCGGCCAGCGTGTAGCTGGCCGGATCACGCGCCGGCAGCAGGCGACGATCGGGCTGAGTTTCGATCAGCGCGCCGCAAGTGGTCAGCAGGCTCACCGCGTGTTCGAGGCGTTCGACATTGGCCGCGAGCAAGCGCTCGACTTCGATAAACGGCAGCGCCGGCTCGCCGGCCTGAAAGCGCCGTGCCGCCAGCATCATCACGCGCATCGGCAGGTACTCGGACTCCCGGCTTGCCAGCGGTACGCTGACCAGATTGCCGACCAGATGGCGCGGGTTCTGGATGTAGAACGCCAGCCGGCAGCCGTACAGCACGATCAGCCAGCTCACGTACAGCCAGATCAGCAGGATGATGACGATCGCAAAGCCGGAGTAGATCGCGCTGTAACTGCTGGCGCCGCCGACGAAGCGGGCGAAACCGATGCTGGCGCTTTCCCAGGCGATGCCGGCGAACAGGCCACCGGCTGCTGCGGCGCGGAACGTCACCCGGGTGTTCGGAATGAAGCTGTAGATGAAGGTCAGCGCGCCGACGATCAGCACGTACGGCGCCAGCTTGGTCACCAGCAGCAAGGTGGTGCCGAACGGCTCGTACATCGCCAGGGTCATGACGATGGTGCTCGAGCGCAGGGTCGCGGTCAGGCCGAGTGCCGAGAACACCAGGACCGGTCCGATCAGCAGCACCGACAGGTACTCGCCGAAGCGCTGAGTGACGCCACGCTCCTGCTTGATCTTCCAGATGAAATTGAAGCTGGCCTCGATCTTCGAAATCATCGACACCGAGGTGTACAGCAGCAGCGCGATGCCGATCGAGCCGAGCACCCCGACCTTGATGTTGTCGACGAAGGCGATGACGTTGTCGCTGATCACCTTGGCCTGATCGCCGAGCGGCTGCAGCGCCTGGGCCAGGATCGGCTCTAGCGAGTTGTGCACGCCGAAGGCTTTCAGCACCGAGAACGCCAGCGCCAGCAGCGGCACCAGCGACAGCAGGGTGGTGTAGACCAGGCTCATCGCCCGCAGGGCGATCTCGCCTTCGAGCAGGTCGCGCAGCAGCGCCAGCGCGTAGCGGCCAGGTTTCAGCAGGCGGCGGCCCCAGATCGAGCGGGGTTCGCCCAGCCACAGCAGCTTGTGTACGCGATGGTAGGGATCGGGAAGCATGGTCGGCCGATTGTCGCGGCCCTGTCCGATGCTGTCCATGTGTCGCTGCTGCCGCGACCGGCGACAATGCGGGCCGTCTCCCGCACGCCTGGATGCCATCGCCTGCAATGTTGCCTGTCGCTGAAACCGCAAACCCGATCGACGGATCGCTCGAAGCCGCGCTGAAGCGCTGGTTCGGCTTCGACAGCTTTCGTCCCGGCCAGCGCGCCGTGCTCGGCGATGCGATGGCCGGCCACGATCTGCTGGCGATCATGCCGACCGGCGGCGGCAAATCGCTGTGCTTCCAGTTGCCGGCTTTGCTCAGGCCCGGCGTCATGGTGGTGGTCTCGCCGTTGATCGCGCTGATGCAGGATCAGGTGCGGCTGCTGCGCGACAACGGCATCAATGCCGCGTTTCTGAATTCATCGTTGACTGCGCGCGAAGTCAGCGAGACCACCGCCGGTCTGCTGCGCGGTGACTACAAGCTGCTCTATCTGGCGCCCGAACGGCTGCTGACGCCGGACTTCCTGAGCGGCTTCCTACCGCGGCTCAAGGACGTGCAGGGCTTGTCCGGCTTCACCATCGACGAGGCGCACTGCGTCTCTGAATGGGGCCACGATTTCCGGCCCGATTATCGGCAGATGCACTGCTTGCGCGATCACTTTCCGGACGTCCCGGTATTCGCGTTTACGGCGACGGCCACTGGCCGCGTGCGGCAGGACATCGTCCATCAGCTGGGCCTGGTCGAGCCGACGATTCACGTCTCGAGTTTCAACCGGCCGAATCTGCATTACGCGGTCAGCGCCAAGGATGGCCGTACTTACCCCGAGCTGCTCGATCGCGCGCGCAAGCGGCCGAATGATTCCGGCATCGTCTACTGCCTGTCGCGCAAGCGGGTCGACGAACTGGCGTCTGGGCTGGCCGAGGACGGCATTCGCGCGCTGCCGTATCACGCCGGCCTGAACGCCGAGACACGGCGCGCGAACCAGGATGCGTTCATTCGCGATGACGCCCAGGTGATTGTCGCGACGATCGCGTTCGGCATGGGCATCAACAAGCCGGACGTGCGCTGGGTCGTGCACTACGACCTGCCGAAAACCATGGAAGGCTATTACCAGGAAGCCGGCCGCGCCGGCCGCGATGGTTTGAAGGCCGACTGTCTGCTGTACTTCGGCATCGGCGATCTGAAGACCGCCGAATTCCTGATCGCCCAGAAGGTCGATCCGCAGACTGGCGCGCCGCTGGAAGCCGAGCAGCGCGTGGCCAAGCAGCAGCTGCGCAAGGTGCTCGATTACGCCGAATCCACCGAATGCCGCCGGGCGATCCAGCTGCGTTATTTCGGCGAGAACTTCGAAGCGCCCTGCGGCGCCTGTGACAACTGCAACGATCCGAAGCCGGTCGAGGACTGGACGCTCGAAGCGCGGCAGTTCCTGTCGGCGATCGCGCGGCTGGCGCAGCGCAATGAACGCTACGGCGCGGCGTATCTGATCGACATCCTGCGCGGCTCGGAAACCCAGAAACTCATTGATCGCGGCCATCAGGCCTTGAGCGTCTACGGCATCGGCAAGCAGCGTTCGCAGGACGAATGGCGGCTGCTGGTGCGGGCGCTGCTGCATCAGGGTCTGCTCGGCGAAACCGGCAACGAATACCCGGTGCTGTGCCTGAACGAAGCGAGCCGCGCCGTGCTCAAGGGCGATCGGCCGGTGCAGGTCGCGATCGCGCCGAAGACCGCCAAGCCGAAGAAGCGCCGCGGTGGGAGTGTCGAACTGGATGCCTCGGCGATGCCGGAAGCGGAAGCCCTGCACGAAGCGCTGCGCAGCCTGCGCAAGGCCCTGGCCGATCAACAGGGCGTGCCGCCGTACGTGGTGTTCAGCGATGCCAGCCTCAAGCAGATGGCCGAGCGCCAGCCGCTGACCAGCACGGCGTTTCTCGATATCTCCGGCGTCGGCAGCCGCAAACTGGCGCAGTACGGCGCGGCGTTCACGTCGGCGATCCGCGCGTTTCTGGTCGACAAAGGCTTGTCGGTGCCGGAAGCGCCGGCCGAGGACGCGGCAGCCTTCGTCGTCGACGAGAAACAGATCGTCGATGAAGACCTGCCGGATACCGTCGTCGCCAGCCAGCGGCTGTTCGAGCAGGGATTGGAGCTCGACGAGATCGCGACGAAGCGCGGGCTCGATGCCGCAACCATCGCTGGCCATCTCGAAGCGCTGTTCGCCCATGGCGTGCCGCTGGATTTGTCGCGCCTGGTGCCGACCGATCGCGTGCAGACGATTGCCAGCGCGCTGCAGGCGCATGGCGAGGCGCGGTTGCGTCCGGCCTGGGAGGCGCTGGGCAGCGGCGCGTACAGCTATGAAGAGCTGCGTCTGGTTCGCGCCTGGCGGCATGGCCAGAAACGCGCGGGCTGAATCAGCGAAAACGCGGTCCGCGGAAAATTCCCCGCCGACCGCTTGTCTGCTGGACGGAATCGTGGTTGACAGTCAAAAACGCGCTGTTATGATGCGGTGCATCAATTGTTGCGTCGCAACATCTGAGCCCCGTCCCAAACGTGAGGAGTACGAAGATGAACCTGCAGAGCGTTGTTGAAGATGTCAAAGGCCGCGTTGAATCCATTTCTGGCCAGGGCCAGAAGGTTGCCGAGATTTCCATCGACAGCCTGAAGCAGGCTGGTGATGTGGTCGTCGGCGGCTACAAGTCGCTGGTCAGCGAGAACACAACCGCCGCCAAGGAAATCTACTCGGCTGCCGTGTCCAGCTTCGAGAAGGCGAAGACCGACGGCCTGAAGGCTGTCGCCGCCGATCCGATCAGCTACCTGCCGGCCACCGGCACGCTGACCGCCCCGTTCAGCCAGACGGTCACCGTCGTCTCGCGCACCGGCGAAGAGCTGTACAAGGTCGTCAAGACCGGCGTCGAAACGATCCAGGCGCAGCTGACCGGCAAGTCGCCGATCGTTGCCAAGGTCTCCAAGGCTGCCAAGTCGACGACCAAGAAGGCCTCCGCGACCGTGAAGAAGGCTGCCGCCAAGCTCGACAAGTAATCGACTCCGGCAGATCACCGCACTCGCGATGATCCTGAACTGCGTGGTCGCAAGGCCACGCAGTTCCTTCGTTTTGGGGTCTGCCCAAACACCATGACTGCACAGAATTCAGAGCGTTTGCCGGGCGCCATCGCCGACAGCCGTCACAGCAAAATTCAGGACTTGTTGCGACGCTTTGCGCGCAACGAGGCGCGAGCCATCGACGGTCACCGTCAGGGCTTGCAGGAACGCTGGCAGATCATTCGCCGCAGCCGCCGGCCGGGTGAAACCCTGCGTTATCAGATCGACCTGCTGCCGCGAACCGCGAAGCGGGTGATTGGCGATCATCGCCGCCGCCTTGCACTGGTCAGAGCCTTACTGCGCTCGACCCACACCCAAGCCGAAAGTCCGCCGCGCTAGGTCTCGCTGCTCGATGGTGGCTTCGCCACTTTCCGCTGGGCAGTCTTCCGTCGGCGAGGCGTCTTCGCTTCCGTCGTGCCGTCCGTTTTGGCCGAACGCTTGCGTGTCCGCTTGGCGGCCGGCCTTTCCGCTGGCGCTGCTGCGCTTGCCGAAGACCGCGCTGTCGCCGACACCAGCAGCTGCCAGGGCGCGCTCTGCCGAAGTGTCTGCAGGTTGTCCTTGACGAAGCTCGCGGGATCGAAGGTCTCCGCCGCCGCGCCAAGCTTGTCGCGCAGGAAACTGATCAGATCTTCCTGCAGGCCGGCGACATCGGGCAGGCCGAGGAAGCGGCGCAGTTCTTCAGGCTTGACGTCGATCTCGATGCGAATCTGCATGGCGGGCTCCTCGAGCGAACAGACTTGATCAGGCAGCGGACACGAACAGCGCAACGACGCAGCCGGTGGCGATCATCCAGGCCAGCGAGCGCAGAGTCGGCAGATTCGCGAGGTACAGGATGCCGTAGACGATGCGGGCGGCGATGAAGGCCATCGCCAGCAGGTCGATCCGCGCCTGCGGCACGGCAACGAGATGGGCAATGATCACCGCGGCGGCGAATGGGGGAAACGCTTCGAAGCCATTCAGCTGCGCCCAGTTCGCACGCTGTCGCCAGCCATCAAGCTTGGCCAGCATCGCGCGCGGCGCAGCGTTGTCGAAATCCTTGCCGCCAGCGCCGAACTTGGCCATGCCGGTCCAGGCAATCGGCAGATAGGCGGCGATCAGCACACACCAGTAAGCGGTAGTCATCTGCGTTTCAGCTTCCGGTGAGGAGGCGCTGCGCTTCGCGGTAAGTGCTCGCGGTGCGGGCGATCACTTCGTCGGGAAGCTTCGGGCCAGGGGCGGTCTTGTTCCAGTCCAGCGTTTCCAGATAATCGCGAACGTACTGCTTGTCGAAGCTCGGTGGGCTGATGCCGGGGCGATACGCTGCGGCCGGCCAGAAGCGCGAGGAATCCGGTGTCAGCACTTCGTCGATCAGATGCAGGCTGCCGTCTTCATCGACACCGAACTCGAACTTGGTGTCGGCGATGATGATGCCGCGCGTCGCCGCGAACTCGGATGCTTCCTGATACAGCCGCAGGGTGATGTCGCGGACCTGCGCGGCCAGCTTTTCGCCGACCAGCTTCACCGTGTCGTCGAACGAGATGTTGGCGTCGTGCTCGCCCTTCGGCGCCTTGAAGGCCGGCGTGAAGATCGGCCGCGGCAGCTTGTCGGCCAGCATCAGCCCGCCCGGCAGCGGAATGCCGCAGACCGCACCGCTGTCCTGGTAGTCCTTCCAGCCGGAACCGATCAGATAACCGCGCGCCACTGCTTCCACCGGCAGCGCGACCAGCTTCTTGGCGACCACTGCGCGGCCTTCGCACTGCGCACGTTCGGCCGGGTTCAGCCATTGGTCGAGATCGACGGAGGTATCGAAATGGTTCGGGATCAGCGCCTCGAAGCGCGCCATCCAGAACGCGGTCAGCGCGTTCAGCACCGCGCCCTTGCCGGGAATCGGATCGGGCAGGATCACGTCGAATGCCGACAGGCGATCGCTGGTGACGATCAGCAGATGGTGATCGCCGAGCGCGTAAAGATCGCGGACCTTGCCGCTGTGCAGCTTCGGCAGGCTGGTGATGGTCGCTTCATGGAGCGGAATCGTCATCATCAGACTCCTGCGAACCCAGAAAAGAAATAGCGGCCGCCGCTGGCGACGACGATGACGATCAGGCCCAGCAGTAGGTTGATGCCGACGAAGATGCGGATCTGCCCGACTCTGCGGCCGGCTTCGGCGACATCACCGGCAATCACCGCGCGCTTCAGGCGCTTCAGCGGCGCGAAGTAGACGTGTAGCGCGAGCAGCATCATCACCAGACCCAGGGTCAGCATGATGTGGACGTGCGGGCCGACATGGGCCATGCCGCCAAGGCTGCGGATCATGTGCAGGCCGGTGCCGAGCAGCAGCGCGGCGGACAGGAACACGTAGCCGAAGAAGCGATGCAGCACCTGCGCCCAGAGCGTGGTGCGGGTCTTCGCATCGATCCCGGCCAGGGTCGGGCGCAGGCAGACGTAAGCGAAGAACATGCCGCCGACCCAGATGGCGGCGAACAAGGTGTGGATAGAGAGAGCGAGACCCATGGGTTAGTCGATGGCAGGAGCGAACAGGCCGTCACTGTATTGAAGTGCTTGCCGCCGCGCCACGAAAAAGGCCGCCGGATCACTCCGGCGGCCTGATGTTTCCCAGCGGTTCAAGCGCTTCGCTGCTTCCAGCTCTCCCTGCTTATCAGGCGAGGTCGTAGCGATCCAGGTTCATCACCTTGGTCCAGGCCGCCACGAAGTCGCGCACGAAAACCTGCTGCGCGTCACTGCAGGCGTAGACCTCGGCGAGGGCCCGGAGCTGCGAGTTGGAACCGAACACCAAATCAACAACGGTCGCCGTCCACTTCAGTTCGCCGCTGGTCCGATCACGTCCTTCCAGCACGCCATCGGCGCTCGCGGACTTCTGCCACTTCGTTCTCATGTCGAGCAGATTGACGAAGAAATCATTGCTCAGGGTTTCCGGCCGCTTGGTGAAGACGCCGTGCGCGGATTTCCCGACATTGGCGTTCAGCGCACGCAGGCCGCCGACCAGCACTGTCATCTCCGGACCGGTCAAGCTCATCAGCTGCGCCTTGTCGACCAGCAACTCGGCTGCCGATGCCGCCTGTTCCTTGCGGATGTAATTGCGGAAACCATCTGCAGTCGGCTCCAGCACCACGAAGGTGTCGACGTCGGTCTGCTCCTGCGAGGCATCGGTGCGGCCCGGCGAGAACGGCACCTTGATGTCGTGCCCGGCCTTCTTCGCCGCCGCTTCGACGGCAGCAGAGCCACCGAGCACGATCAGGTCTGCCAGCGAAATCTTCTTGCCGCCGGTGCCGTTGAAGTCCTTCTGGATCGTTTCCAGCTTCTGCAGCACTTTGGCCAGTTCAGCCGGCTGGTTGACCGCCCAGTCCTTCTGCGGTGCTAGGCGAATGCGCGCGCCATTGGCGCCGCCACGCTTGTCGCTGCTGCGGAACGTCGCTGCCGACGCCCAGGCCGTGGTCACCAGTTCGGAGATCGACAGGCCGGAGGCGAGGATCTTGCCCTTCAGCGCGGCAACATCCTGCTCATCGACCAGCAGGTGGTCGACGGCCGGAACCGGATCCTGCCAGAGCAGTTCTTCCTTCGGCACCAGCGGGCCGAGGTAACGGGACAGCGGGCCCATGTCGCGATGCGTCAGCTTGTACCAGGCGCGGGCGAAGGCATCGGCGAGTTCCTGCGGATTCGCCATGTAGCGCCGCGAGATCTTTTCGTAGGCGGGATCCATGCGCATCGCCATGTCCGCCGTGGTCATCGTCGGCGCGTGGCGTTTGCTCGGGTCATGGGCGTCCGGCACGGTGCTGCTGCCGGCGCCGCCAACGGGCTTCCACTGATGTGCGCCGGCCGGGCTCTTGGTCAGTTCCCACTCGTAACCGAACAGGGTTTCGAAGTAGCTGTTGTCCCAGGTGATTGGGGTGGGCGTCCAGGCGCCTTCGATGCCGCTGGTGAAGGCATGCACGCCCGCGCCGCTGCCGAAGCGGTTGATCCAGCCCAGGCCTTGCTCCTCGATGGCCGCGCCTTCCGGCTCGGGGCCGATGTTGGCGGCATCGACGGCACCATGGGATTTGCCGAAAGTGTGGCCGCCAGCGGTCAGCGCCACGGTCTCTTCGTCGTTCATCGCCATGCGGGCGAAGGTTTCGCGGATGTCGCGCGCCGAGCCCAATGGGTCCGGCTTGCCGTCCGGGCCTTCGGGATTGACGTAGATCAGGCCCATCTGCACCGCGCCGAGCGGTTCTGCCAGATCGCGGTCACCGGAGTAGCGGCTGTTCGGCTTGTCGCTGTTCGCAAGCCATTCGGTTTCGGGGCCCCAGTAGATGTCTTCGCCAGGTTCCCAGACGTCCTCGCGACCGCCGGCGAAGCCGAAGGTCTTGAAGCCCATCGAATCGAGGGCGACGTTGCCGGTGAGCACGATCAGATCGGCCCAGGAGATGGCCCGGCCGTACTTCTGTTTGATCGGCCAGAGCAGACGGCGCGCCTTGTCGAGATTGCCGTTGTCCGGCCAGCTGTTCAGGGGTGCGAAGCGCTGGGTGCCGAAGCCGGCGCCGCCACGGCCGTCGGCGATGCGGTAGGTGCCGGCGCTGTGCCAGGCCATGCGGATGAAGAACGGGCCGTAGTGGCCGTAGTCCGCCGGCCACCAGTCCTGCGAATCGGTCATCAGGGCATGAAGATCCTGGACCACGGCATTGAGGTCGAGGCTTTTGAACGCCTCGGCGTAGTTGAACGACTCGTCCATCGGGTTGGACTTCGAGGAATGCTGACTTAGGACCTTCAGGTTGAGCTGATTCGGCCACCAGTCTGCATTGGTTCGGGCTCCCGCCAATGGCGGCTTGCGAGCGTCGCCCGACATCGGGCACTTGGGTTCGGTTGACATGGTTCTCTCCTGTTGCTGCTCTTTAGTTATTGCTGCTTGCGATGGGTGAGGTGATCGATTTTCGAGATCTGGATTTGCCCGGCGACTTCATGCGCTTCACTGTTCAGCGCTCATTTCAGAGTCTTGGGTATTGCGACCGGCAAATTCCATGATCGATTCACGACTTCGCAGTTTTTTTGCCGGTTTGCGAATCTGTGCAGGCACTGCTTCAGCGTTGGCCCGCAGTCTGGTGGGTCTCGATAAATTGGTAAAGGCAATCGTTTTTATTTTATTGATGCCATAAATCTATATATCGACCTGGCGACGGATCGATCAGAACCGGTTTTAAGCAGCATAATCAAGAACAGGCAAAACCGGGCAAATCTGTTAGATTTCGCGCACTTCCACCTCTACCCAAGCGGAGTCCCCATGAGCCTGTCACCGCTGCCCGCCGTCATCGCCCCGAGCATTCTGTCGGCGGATTTCGCACGCCTCGGTGACGATACGGCGAAAGTTCTCGCCGCCGGCGCCGACTGGGTCCACTTCGATGTCATGGACAACCATTACGTTCCCAACCTCACCATTGGGCCGATGGTCTGCGAAGCGCTGCGCAAATATGGGGTGAAGGCGCCGATTGACGTGCACCTGATGGTCGAGCCCGTCGACTCTCTGGCTGCCTTGTTCGCCAAGGCCGGTGCCAGCTCGGTGACCTTCCATCCGGAAGCGACCAAGCACATCGACCGCAGCCTGCAGGCGATCCGTGATGCCGGCTGCAAGGCCGGCCTGGTGTTCAATCCGGCAACGCCGCTCGATCACCTGCGCTACGTGATGGACAAGGTCGACATCGTGCTGCTGATGTCGGTCAACCCGGGTTTCGGTGGCCAGAGCTTTCTGCCCAGCGCGCTCGACAAGCTGCGCGAAGCGCGCCGCCTGATCGACGCCCATCACGCCGAAACCGGCCACGAGATCCGCCTCGAAATTGACGGCGGCGTGAAGGTCGACAACATCCGTTCGATCGCCGCCGCCGGTGCCGATGCCTTCGTCGCCGGCTCGGCGATTTTCAATACCAGTGACTACGCGGCTACCATTGCGGCCATGCGGGCCGAGATTGCCAAAGCCTGAGGCTGACGGGAGCTGGAACGGGACATGACAAGCTGGGTGGACTTTGCAGGCGCAGCCGGTTGGCGATGGTGATCCGTCGTTGCCGAATCCGCTGCGCCCGGGGCTGAACGCTCCCTTCCACCGAATGCCCGTTTGCCATGTCCGAATACACCCATGTCGCGCTGACGCGCGAGTTGCCCGGCGACCTTGATACGCCGGTCGGCACCTATCTGAAGCTGGGCAACCGCCCGTACACCTATCTGCTGGAATCGATGCACGGCGGCGAGCGTTGGGGCCGCTATTCGTTCATCGGCCTGAGTGCGCGCGAGATCGTCCGCATCAAGGGCCACACGGTCACAGTGACGGTCGACGGCGTCGTCACCCGGACGGTCGAAGCGGCCGATCCGATCGTCTGGCTGCGCGAGCATGCGGCGACCATCCGGGTCGCCCCGGACGCCAAGCTGCCGCGCTTCTCGGGCGGTTTCGTCGGCTACTTCGGCTACGAATGCGTGCGCCTGTTCGAGCCACGCCTGAAAGCCGCCAAGCCCGATCCGCTCGGCACGCCCGATGTGCTGCTGATGCGCTCGGACGAGCTGGTGGTGTTCGATGCGCTGCGCGCGACCCTGACCCTCATCGTCCATGCCGATCCCTCATCGCCTGCGGACATGCAGCGCGGTGTAGCGCGGCTCGATGCGATCGAAGCCATGCTGGCCGAACCGGTGCCCGCGCTGCCGGCCGCGACCGGCCCGATGCCGGAATTCGTCTCCGGCTTCGGCGAGGACGCTTTCAAGCAGGCCGTGCTGAAGGTCAAGGACTACATCGCCGCCGGCGACGTGATGCAGGTGGTGCCTTCGCAGCGGATGAGCGCGCCGTTCACCGCGCCGCCGGTGACGCTGTACCGCGCACTGCGCCGCCTGAATCCATCGCCCTACCTGTACTGCCTGAACCTTGACGATCACCACGTCGTTGGCTCTAGCCCGGAAATCCTGGTGCGCGCGGAAGCGGGCGAAGTCACCGTGCGACCGATTGCCGGCACGCGCGTGCGCGGCAAGTCGGTCGAGGAAGATCGCGCGCTGGAAGCCGATCTGCTCGCCGATCCGAAGGAAATCGCCGAGCACCTGATGCTGATCGACCTCGGCCGCAACGATGTCGGCCGGGTCGCGCAGACCGGCTCGGTGAAGCTCACCGAGAAGATGATCGTCGAGCGCTACAGCCATGTGATGCACATCGTCTCCAACGTCACCGGCCAGTTGAAGCCGGGCCTCGATGCGCTCGACGCATTGGCCGCGACCTTCCCGGCCGGCACCTTGAGCGGCGCACCGAAAGTCCGCGCGATGGAGATCATCGACGAACTCGAACCGGTCGCCCGTGGCATCTACGGCGGCGCGGTCGGCTATCTCGGCTGGGATGGCAACATGGACATGGCCATCGCCATTCGCACGGCGGTGATCAAGGACGGCATGGTCCACGCGCAGGCCGGCTGCGGTGTCGTCGCCGATTCGGTGCCGCAGTCCGAGTGGGACGAAACGGTGAATAAATCGCGGGCCGTGATGCGGGCGACGGCCGACGTGCTGGGCGCGAAGCCGTGATCGGCTTCATTCGCCAGATGTGGCTGGGACGGCGAGAACATGATGGGGTCCATGGCCATCGCCATTCTTCGTTGCGAATCGTCGCCATAGAACCACTATGGCTCCTCATCGCGCCTGGATTCGCAGCACGATCCATCGCCACATCACTAACGCTTCGTTGTCTGCGCCGCACCAGGACCCCGCACTCACTTCCGATCCGCCTGCTCAATCAGCCGGCAAACTCAGGCTGACGCGGAGGCCGCCGCCAGCGCGGTTGCTCAAGCTGATGCGGCCCCGATGCTGGCGGACCGCATCGGCGACGATGGCCAGGCCCAGGCCGGAGCCTGGCTGATTCAGGTTGCGGGCGGCGTCACCGCGATGGAAAGGCTCGAACACTTCCGCCAACTCCGCCTCCGGGATGCCCGGGCCGCGGTCCTCGATCAGCAACCGTAATTCGCCATCCCGCTCGTCGAGTGTCACGTCGATCACGCCGCCGCCGTGCTTGGCGGCGTTGTCGAGCAGATTGGCGAGCAGCCGCCGCAGCAGCGTGGCATTGCCGCGCACCGTCAGCGGTCCGTCCGGCAGTCGCCGGATGATGGTCCGCACATCGGCACGGGCGTCGACGGCGTCCAGTTCCTCGCGCAGCAGGCCCGCGAAATCCAGCGGCTCGTGTTCGGTGGCCGGCGCGGTGCGCAGCCGGGCGATGTTCAGCAGGTCGCGCAGCAGGGTCGCCATGTGGCCGATGTCCTGCTCGGCGCGCTGGCGCTGAGCGTCGTCGCCGATCAGTTCGATGCGCAGCCGCAGCCGGGTCAGATAGGTGCCGAGGTCGTGGCTGAGCGCCGCGAACAGCGTGCCGCGATCGTCGATCAGCTGCTCGATGCGCCGGCTCGCCCGGCCGAAGGCCTCGTGCAGGCGGCGCACTTCCGGCGCGCCGCGGGCTGGCGGCAGCGCCTGCGCTGTCGGCGTGCCGTAGCGATCCATGACATCGGCAAGTTGTTCGATCGGGCGGATCTGGCGGCGCAGACCCCAGGTGGCGAGGCCGGCGGTGATCAGCAGCGCCAGGCCCAGCAGGACCACGATGGGCCGGTCGCGCAGCCGCCGCAACGCATCGCCGCGCATTTCCAGGCTGAGCGGCGTGCCATCGTGGAGTTCGGTGCGCAGCCGCAGGCGCAGGCCGTCCGCATCGTCGACGAGGTCGGCGCTCACCGCGTGATCGCCCAGCGCCAGGGCATAGCGCGACACCATCCAGCTCAGCGCCGGCAGCTCGCGCACCGGGTGCGCCGGGCGTCCGGCCGGTGCGGCGACGAGGCTCAGGCTCAGGCCGTCGGAGGTCAGCGCCTGCTGCAGCAGGCCGCGCTGCGCCGCCGGCAGCTGTTCCAGCAGATGGACGATCGCCGACAGCTGTTCCGGCAGCGGCAGGCGCGGCCGGGCGTCAGCCGGCTCGCGGCTGAGCCAGGACGCGCCGCCGACGGCCAGAGCCGTCAGCAGGATCGCCGCACTCAGCAGCAGACCGAGGCGCAGGGTCAGGCCGATCACGGCAGGCGCTCGACCGGTACCGCGAACAGGTAGCCGCCGTTGCGCACGGTCTTGATCAGTTCCGGCTTCAACGGATCGCGTTCCAGCTTGCGGCGCAGGCGCACGACAGCGACGTCGATGCTGCGGTCGTAGGCGTCCCAGCTGCGCGAGCGCGCCGATTCCATCAGCTGGTCGCGCGACAGCACCCGCAGCGGATGGCGCACGAAGGCCCGCAGCAGTTCGAAATCGCCAGCCGACAGTTCGATGGCCTCACTGCCGTCGAGCAGCCGCCGGGCATCGAGATCGAAAAGGAAGCGGTCGAAGCGCAGCCGCTCGCTGGAAGGTCGTGCGGCCGCCTCGGTGGCGTCGACGACGCTGCGCCGGGCGACGGCGCGAATGCGGGCGACCAGTTCACGTGGATTGAAGGGCTTGGGCAGGTAATCGTCGGCGCCGAGTTCGAGGCCGAGAATGCGGTCGATGTCGTCGCCCTTGGCGGTCAGCATGATGATCGGCACCTGGCCCTGCGCACGCAGCCGCCGGCAGATCGACAGGCCGTCCTCGCCGGGCAGCATCAGGTCGAGCAGGATCAGGTCCGGGCGCAGGCGCTTGAGGGCCTCGTCCATCGCCCGGCCGTCGGCGACCCAGTGCGGCTGCATGCCTTCGCGCTTGAGCAGCGCCGACACCAGTTCGCCGAGTTCGCGGTCGTCTTCGACGACGAGGATGTCCAGTTCGCTTTTCATGCCCTGATTCTCCGGGCCTGGCCGCCGCGGCTCAAGGCGCGCTTACACAGGCTTACACAGCGGTACAAGGGCTCACCGGTCGGACATCGCGGGCTTACCTGGGCGCTGCAGTCTGGCGGCGAGGCAAATAGGCCTCGACGACCGAGGCAGCTCCCGATGAATCCGATCCACATTCCCCGTCTCCTGCTGCTGACCGCGGCCTTCGCCGTCGGTGGCGCCAGGGCCGCCGAGGTTCAGGACCTCGATCCGCGCCGCATCGATCTCGACGGTGACGGCGTGGTCACCGCCGCCGAAGTCGAACGGGCTTCAGCGGCGCAGTTCCGGGCCATGGACGGCAATGCCGATGGCCAGCTGAGCCAGGCCGAGTTCATCGATGCGCGCCTGAAGCTGATGCAAGGTTTCGACAGCAATCGGGACGGCGTCGTCGAGCGCGCCGAACTGCGCGGCTTGCTGTTCAAGCGCCCCGGTTGATTCCCCCACCCGCAGTACCCGCCGTTCCTTCGTTGTTCTTCAGGAGATCCACCATGAAAACCCGTCTCGTCCTCACCACCGCAGGCATCCTGCTGAGCCTGCTCGCAACCACCGCCGAAGCCCGCGAACGCAGCCGCTCCGGTAGCGCCACTGGCCCACAGGGCCGCAGCCTGCATCGCGACAGCAGCGTCGAGGCCGGCAACGGCAGCTATCAGCGGCATCGCGACGTGCAGGGCAGCGCGGGCCGCGGCTATGTCCGCGATGCCAGCGGCAGCTGCGCGGAAGGCAGCGGTTGCTCGCGCGGCGTCCAGGGCACCACCAACAGCGGCAAGACCTGGTCGCGGGACGGCAGCATCGTCCGCAACGACGATGGCAGCCTCAGCGGCGGCACGGTCGCGACCGGCCCCAACGGCGAAAGCATGAGCCGCGAAACCACCATCCAGCCCTGAGCCCGGATCCGTTCATGAGCCCGATGCTGTTCCAGGGAGCCACGCAAGCCCAGCAGCGGCCACTGCTGCTGGGCTTGCTGGTATTGCTCGCCTTGCTCGAATGGCGACTACGGCCAGCCGCGTATGACTGGCGCGAATCGGCGGCGTCCACTGCCGTCGCCTTCGGCAACGTCCTGATCCGTCCGGTGACTGCGGCGCTGCTGGCGCCGTTGTTCGCCTGGGTCGCCGCCCATGCCCTGTTCGATCTGCCGATCCGCACGCCGCTGGCTTTCGTCGGCCTGGTACTGCTGGTCGACTTCATCTACTACGGCTACCACCGCGCCAGCCATCACCTGCGCTGGCTTTGGGCGACCCACGCGGTCCATCACTCCAGCACCCATTTCAACCTGAGCGCCGCCTACCGGCTCGGCTGGACCGACCTGCTGTCCGGCACCTGGCTGTGGTTGCTGGCGCTGGTCGCGCTCGGCTTCCCGGCGCCGGCGGTGCTCGGCGCCTTCGGCCTGAACCTGTTGTTCCAGTTCTTCGTCCACACCGAAACCGTGCGCTCGCTGGGCTGGCTGGAGTGGTGGATCAACACCCCGGCCCATCACCGCGTCCATCACGCCAGCAACGAAGCGCTGCGTGACCGCAATTTCGGCGGCCTGCTGATCGTCTGGGACCGTTGGTTCGGAACCTTCGCCGATGCGCCCGCCGACGAGCCGTTGCGCTACGGTCTCGCCGGGGTGCCACGCAGCGACAATCCGCTGCAGATCGTGTTCGGCGAATGGTGGCGCCTGCTCGTCGATGGCCGGGAGGCCCTGCGCAGACGCCTGCCGTGGCGACGCCGAGTGCGTGGTTCCTAATGCAGCGCGTACCGCAAACCGTCAGCGCTGTGCCGAGTCTCGCGGCGCAGCGCTTCGTCGATCGCCGCACGGATGCCCGGCGGCTTTCGACTCGCAACGCAGCGATCAAGGTAATGCCATCAGACCCCTGGCGGGCTCGCGCGAACAGGCTTCAGCTCATCGCAAAGCCTTCGTAGTCCTTCGCCGCCACTTCATCGCACTTGCCGCGATAAGTGCCGACGCCGCCGCAGTACGACAGCAAACGGCGCGGCTTGCCTTCGACGTTCGAGCCCATGTACCAGCTGTCGGTCTTGACGATCAGGGTCGCGTTCGCGATGTCGTCGTGGTGCTGAACCCAGGCATCCTCGAACGCCTTGGTCGGCTCGATCTCGGTCACGCCCTTGTCGCGCAGGCGGATCATGCAGTCGCTGATCCAGTCGACCTGCTGCTGCAGGCAGGTGGTCATGTTGCAGAGTGCAGCCGACGGTGCCAGCGGTACGGCGGTGGTGAACAGGTTCGGGTAGCCGTGCACGCCCACGCCCATCGCGGTGCGGATGTCGCGGCCCCAGTCGTCCTTCAGCGAACGGCCGCCACGGCCGCGCACGTCGATGCGGCTGAGGGCGCCCGAGCCGGCGTCGAAGCCGGTGGCCAGGACCAGGATGTCGACCTCGTGCACGGTGCCGTCCTTCATCTGCACGCCGTTCGGCAGCACGCGGTCGATGGCCGATTCACGGCAGTCGACGATCTCCACGTTCGGCCGCAGGTAGGCTTCGAGATACTTGCTTTCCAGCGGCACGCGGTGAGTGCCGAAGCCGTAGTCGGAGGGCTTGGGAATCAGCTTCTCGCAGAGATAGGGATCGTTGTTCAGGCGCTCGCGCATCTTTTCGCGCACGAACTCGGAGATGTCGGCGCTGGCCGCTTCATCGGTGAACACTTCCGGGAACGCCGACAGCCACAGCGCCAGCGAGCCATCCTTCCAGTAATGCTCGTAGATCGCGCGGCGCTCGGCCGGCGTCTTGTCGTGCCAGGAGCCGTTGGCGAAGTCGTATTCGAAGCCGGAGAACGTCGACTGCACGCGCTTCTTGAGGTCCTCGAAGCCGTCGACCTTCTTGTCCCAATCCGCTTCCGAATACTTCGGATTGTTCATCGGGATGACGTACTGCGGCGTGCGCACGAAGGCCTTCAGCTTGGCCACCTTCGAAGCGATCGTCTGGATCACCTGGATGCCGGTGGCGCCGGTGCCGACCACGCCGACGGTCTTGCCGGTCCAGTCGATCGCTTCCTTTGGCCAGCGCGCGGTGTGGAAGACGCGGCCCTTGAAGGTGTCCTGGCCCGGGAAGCGGTTTTCCAGCGGCGCGGACAGCATGCCGGCGCAGCTGATGAAGAAGCGCGCGGTGACCGTTTCGCCCTTGTCGGTCGAGATGGTCCAGAGCTTCTTCGTTTCGTCGTAGTGGGCGACGGTGACCCGCGTCGAGAACGTGTAGTGCTTGCGGATGTCGTGCAGGTCGGCGACATGGTTCAGCCACTGCTCGGTTTCCGGCTGCGCCGGAAAGCGCTCGGTGGGCTTCCACTGCGCGTACATGTCCTTGGAGAACCAGTACTGGTAAATCTCGGCTTCGGAATCGAAGCGGGCGCCCGGGTAGCGGTTCCAGTACCAGGTGCCGCCGACGTTGGAGCCTGCCTCGAACGATTTCACCTTGAAGCCCGCCTCGTTCAACCGATAGGTCTGGTACAGGCCAGCCACGCCTGCGCCGATCACCACGGCGTCGTACTGCGGGGTGCCGGTCTGCGCCGGCGCGTTCTGGGTAGCGGTTGCCATCTGTTCTCTCCGTTATCGCAGTGGGATCCGTCGCAGCCTTCCGGGCTGCGGTCGGTAATGGATTTCGAGCGCAGGAAGGTCACGGAGCGTGTTCTTCCAGCGTCTGGTGCCGGAATCATGACCGTTTGAGAGGGCGCTGACAGCTACCCGCTCGTGTGGGACGTGCGATCAAGGGGAATGGCCAAAACGAACCTTTTCCGGAATTCGGCAGGCCCATGCAAAAGCCCCCTCAGCCAAGGCTGAGGGGGCTTTTGCGTCTACGGCAAAGCCTTAGATCGGAACCCGCACTCAGGCCGCAGCCGTAGCCTTTTCGTCCTCGAGCAGCTGGCGCATCTTTGGAATCGCGAGGTTCAACAACTCGCCCATCGCCTGGATTTGCGGGCCGATGACGGGGCAATCGAAATCGAAGACCGGGCTGAACAGGTCGATACGCGACTCGTTGATCCACTTCACCACCGACGGTTCGGTCAGCCAGATCAGCATGTTTTCGCTGTCCTGGATCGCGCAGCGCAGGTAATCGTTCGCGGCGTGGGGCAGCGGCACCGGGCGGCACAGCTCGTTCTTGCGCACTTCGTCGGTCAGATTGGCTTCGACATTGCCGATGTAGCCGGCGCTGTAGACCTGCTGGCACATGCGCACCGTCTGCAGGGTGATCCGGTTGCCGTCGAACACCATCTTCTCGGGACGATTCTTCAGGCCGTCGGCGGCGCAGTCGATGTACAGCGTGCCCGGCGCTGTCTTGAACACACCCTTCTTGAGGCGCATTTCGCCCGGCGCCACGGCATCGACATGGCCCATGCGGACGATGTTCGGGATGCTGCGCAGCTGTTCCAGTTCCAGCTTGGTGACGGTCGCGCAGCGCCAGTTGGTCGGCTTCACCTTGGGATCGAACTGGAACAGCTGATCGCAGGCGACCACGCGCTGGAAGAAGTCGTCGACCGAATCCGCAGCCAGTGCGGCCTTCAGCACTTCGACTCGTCCCGCCGTGATGATGTCGGTGAACTTGCGGCCAGGATTGACGGTGAAGCGGTCGAACAGCCAGGCGTCGTTCGGCATCACCCAGGTGATGTCCGCCGGGGCGACGCCCATTTCGAGCAGGAACAAACACGTATCGATGCCGGTCTTGCCGGAGCCGACGACGGCGAACTTGCTGTACTCGGGCGCCAGCTTCGGCACGCTGTTCGGTGGCACGCAGACGGCGCCTCCTTCCACCTTGAACTTCGGCGGCCGCTGCGAGGGCACGGTGACGTTGATGTAGGTCGCGTCGACAATCTTCCTGGCGCGGATCTCGTAGCGGTTGCCATTGACCCGCGAGACCACCGAGCCGTCTTCGCGGTAGTCGCACATCGGCAGGTACTTGACCCGGCCGGACGGCAGGAAGCGCTGGCGCATCACCTGGTCGAAATAGGCGACTACCTCGCTGCCGCTGGCCAGTTCGTAACAGCCCTTGTTCCAGCCCACCTGGTCGATGGTGCCGTTGCCCAGCGGCGTCGAGTTGACGCCGTAGCAGGTGGATGTCTGGTGTAGGCGCACGAAGGGATAGGCGTCGTTCCAGTGACCGCCCGGACGATGATTGCGATCGACGATGGTCACCGTTGCGGAGGTCTGAGTGATGATCTCGTCGACAAATGCCATGCCCATGCCGCCGGCGCCGATGACCAGGTAATCGCTGTCAATGGTTTGCGTCATCGCTGTTTCTCGCGGTCAGGAAGGGCGTGCAGCTGAGTATCCAAATCGCCGCGCCCGGCGCCTGAGGGACCGTGCAAATCGCTTTGCAGCCCGTGCATTCCGTCCGTCGCGAGACGGGCACCGCCTCGATCCCGGGGCCAACCCTCCCCCAACCAAGGATTTGACCCAAGGCGCGACGGCCGGGCGACACTCTGCATCCCCGAACCAATCCCACCCCCGAGGACCTGATTCCATGAGCCCAGCCAAAGTGATCGTCGCCGGCGTCGGCATGATTCCCTTCGTCAAGCCGAGCGCCGCCGATCCTTACACCGTCATGGGCCCGCGGGCGATCCGCCTGGCGCTGGCCGACGCCGGCGTCGGCTACGAGCAGGTGCAGCAGGTCTATGCCGGCTACGTGTACGGCGATTCCACCTGCGGCCAGCGCGTGGTCTATGAAGTCGGCATGACCGGCGTGCCGGTAATCAACGTCAACAACAATTGCTCGACCGGCTCCACCGCGCTGTACCTCGCACGCCAGGCGATCGCCAGCGGCATGGCCGACTGCGTGCTCGCCGTCGGCTTCGAGCAGATGGCGCCGGGCGCGCTGGCCGCCGTGTTCAACGACCGGCCACCACCGATGGGTAAATGGATCGAGCAATCGCACGCGCTGCAGCCGGCAGCGCCGACCACGCCGATGGCGCCGCACCTGTTTGGCGGCGCGGGCCTCGAGTACCAGCAGAAGTACGGCGCGACCAATGCCACCTTCGCCAAGATCGCCGAGAAGGCGCGCCGCCACGCCGAGCACAACGACAAGGCGATCTTCCGCGAGCAGATGACCGCCGAGCAGATCCTCGCCACGCCGACCATCTACGGCGTGCTGACCCGCGCCCAGTGCTGCCCGCCGACCTGCGGCGCAGCGGCAGCGATTCTGGTCTCCGAAGCGTTCGCGAAGAAGCACGGCATCCGCTCGAACATCGCCATCCTTGGCCAGGCGATGACCACCGACCGGCCATCGACGTTTGACGCCGGCC
>NZ_JAHFRY010000081.1:0-1928 GCF_023266035.1 Nevskia sp. | reverse complement strand
CGATCAGGTCTACGCGCAGGCTGGCGTCGGTCCTTCCGACATCGACGTCTGCGAGCTGCATGACTGCTTCACCGCCAATGAACTGGTGACCTACGAAGCGCTCGGCTTCGCAGCGATCGGCGGCGCCGAGAAGTTCATCAACGACGGCGACAACACCTACGGCGGCGCGGTGGTCACCAATCCGTCCGGCGGCCTGCTCGCCAAGGGCCATCCGCTGGGTGCCACCGGGCTGGCGCAGTGCACCGAACTGGTCGAGCAGCTGCGCGGCGTCTGCGGCCCGCGCCAGGTCGACGGCGCGCGGCTGGCGCTGCAGCACAACATCGGCATCGGCGGCGCCTGCGTCGTGACCTTGTACGGAACGGTCTGAGCACTGTCTGCTGGTGAGGGGTGCTGGCCGCTGCGCGGCGGCCAGCACAAAAATTTTGTCGCCCCCTTCACAGAACGGCTCTTTTCCGTCTCCGCAGAGCCTTCCAGAGCCGCTCAATGAGCAATCGATCACATCCACGGATCGAGGCCAGCCTTAGCTTTCGTCTACCCCGACTTCGGGCCCTTCAAAGACATTGGGAGAGACGACATGCTGAACAAACTCAACAAGATTGCGGTCACCGCAACGATGGTTTGCGGTTCGCTGCTGACCACTGCAGCGCACGCGGATGCGGTCTATACCGTGACCAGCGATACCGGCGTCGTGGCGCCGCTGGTCACTGCCGAAAGCTCGGGCAAGGGCTCCGCCGAAACTGGCGGCATTGTCAGCTTCCGCGGCGCGGATGTTGGCCGCCGCGATGCCGAAGCCGAGTTCTCGGCACGCACCTACAGCACCCGGGAAATCGCCGAGTTCGCGGCCAAGTACAAGACCATGATCCCGGCCTACGCACGTGACCAGGTGCAGACCGAATCGGTGATCGGCGCCGATCGCCGCTTCCGCAAGTACACGACCACGTTCCCGGAACGTGCGATCGGCCAGCTGACCTTCTCGCAGGCCGGCAGCAACTACATCTGCACCGCCTGGCTGATCGGCAAGGACACCATCGCCACCGCCGGCCATTGCGTGCACCAGGGCAACGGTGGCGTGTTCAGCACCAACGGCAAGTTCTATCCGGGCCGCAACGGTGCTTCGGATCCGTACGGCAGCTGCACGGTTCGCCAGTGGCGCACCAATTCCACCTGGATCAGCAACGGCTCGGACGAGTACGACTACGGCACCGCGAAGCTGAACTGCACGATCGGCAACACCACCGGCTGGTTCGGCTGGTTCTGGACCACCGCATCGCTGGTCGGCCTGCCGGTCGAAGTGTCGGGCTATCCGGGCGATACGGCGGCGGGCACGCACTACGCGTCGGTCAGCGACATCACGGTGTCCGAGACCCGCAAGACCCGCTATCCGCAGGACACGGCCGGTGGCCAGAGCGGCTCGCCGGTGTTCGAGCGTGACCGTGCTGCCGGTGCCTGCACTGGCGCCTGCGCCAATTCCATCCATGCGTATGGCGCGAACGGCGGCAACAACAGCGGTACCCGCATCACCCAGACGGTGTCTAACTTCTTCACGTCGTCGGTGAGCGCCCCGTAAAGGCGCTGGGCCAGCCGGGTGTCGCAGCTCGGCACCCGGCTGGCCCAGGATTCGTGATTGACCAGACGGGCCGGCCTCCCTGTTGGAAGCCGGCCCGTTGTCGTCTTCAGCGGCCGCGCGCCGCGCTCGGTAAACTGCGCAACCTCATCACCCGATCATCCTCTGGCCATGTCTCGCTGGCGTCGCTCATCCTGAAGTCTTGCCCGTTCCGCTACGGCTCGATCCGTTGCCGTGAACCGCTCCGATGCACCCGACGCCGACCGCTTACCGCCAGCCCGCGAGGCCGCACGCCATGATCCTGATGATCGACAACTACGACTCCTTCACCTACAACCTCGTCCAGTATTTCGGCGAGCTCGGG
>NZ_JAHFRY010000172.1 GCF_023266035.1 Nevskia sp. | reverse complement strand
CAGCTCAAGCCGGGCGACGTGCTGCCGGTGAACCTGCCGAAAACCATCGATCTTTGCGTCGAGGACATGCCGGTGTTCAAGGGCACGTTTGGCCTGTCGCATGGTAACAACGCCGTGCGCATCACCGAAGTGATCCGCCGCGGTCCGCGCAGCAGCACCGTGCACTGATCGCCGCCATGAGCACCACGCCCAGCAACCCCTTCGGCACCGCCCCCCAGCAGGACGACACTATGAACACGACCCCCCCACAGAACGGCTCCAGCGGTACCAACAAGGACTACGCCCGCGCCAGCTTCCAGAATCTGGAAGGCAGCGCTGCCAATGCCGGGGGCCTCGGCAACGAGTTCAATCTCGACGTCATTCTCGACGTCGCCGTGACCCTGTCGATGGAAGTGGGCCGCGCCCGCATCCCGATCCGCAACCTGTTGCAGCTCAACCAGGGCTCGGTCGTCGAACTCGAGCGCGCCGCCGGCGAGCCGCTCGATGTCTACGCCAACGGCACCCTGATCGCCCATGGCGAAGTGGTGGTCGTCAACGAGAAATTCGGCGTGCGCCTGACCGATGTGGTCAGCCCGGCCGAACGCATCCGCAAGCTGAAGTAAGCGCGCCGCAGCTTTCGATGAGCACGGCTGCGGAAGCGACGATGACCACTACGGCGCTGCCCAGCTTGGGTCAGACGGCGCTGTCGTTGATCGTCGTCCTGGGCCTGATCTTCGCGCTCGCCTGGCTGCTCAAGCGCGTGCAGGGCGTCCGCCTCGGCGGCCCGGCGAATCTGCGCATCCATGCCGGTCTGCAGGTCGGGCCGAAGGAGAAGGTGCTGATGATCGAAGCCGGTGGTCAGCACCTGCTGATCGGGGTGTCGGCGGGTGGCGTCAATACGCTGCATGTGTTTGCCGAGCCGCCGGTCGCAGCCGTGCCGGAAGCGGCTGCCGAGGCACCGCCGATCGCGACTGCGTTTCGCGATGTGCTGAAGCGGTCGCTGGGGCAGAAGTCGTGAGACCGAACGCCGGAATGACGAAGGCTTTGGGCCTTGCCCTGCTGGTGCTGTTGCCAGTCGCCGATGCCCTGGCCCAGACCAAGGGCCTGCCGGCGCTGAACGTCAGCCCGGCACCGGGCGGTGGCCAGAACTACTCCCTGAGCCTGCAAGTGCTGTTGATGATGACGGCGCTGACCCTGCTGCCGGCCGGCTTGCTGGCGATGACTGCGTTCACCCGCATCGTCGTCGTGCTCGGCCTGCTGCGGCAGGCGCTCGGCACCGGCGCCACGCCGTCGAATCAGATCCTGGTCGGCCTGTCGCTGTTCCTGACTTTCTTCGTCATGCAGCCGGTGTTCGAGAAGGTCTACGACAACGCCGCCAAACCCTATCTCGATGGTGAGTTGGCTTTCGAGCCAGCGCTGAAAGCAGCCGCAGTGCCGATGCGCGGCTTCATGCTGGCGCAGACCCGTGAAGCGGATCTGATGACGTTCTCGAAGATCGCCGGCAACGGTCCCTACGCCAGTGCTGACGACGTGCCGTTCACCGTGCTCGGTGCCGCGTTTCTGACCAGCGAACTGACCACGGCATTCCAGATCGGCTTCCTGCTGTTCATCCCGTTCGTGGTCATCGATCTGGTGATCGCCAGCGTGCTGATGAGCCTCGGCATGATGATGCTGAGCCCGGTGATCATCTCGCTGCCATTCAAGCTGATGCTGTTCGTGCTCGTCGATGGCTGGTCGTTGGTGATGGGCACGCTGGCGGCCAGCTTCGTCGTCAACTGAACTCGCGCCATGACTCCTGAGACTGTACTGACGACCGGGGACGTGCTCGCCACCCGGCGAGGGCGCGAACGGGCTGCTTGGCGAGCCCTGCTCGCCGGCCCGCGAGCGAAGGGGATCGCCGGCAAGGCGAGCGCGGCCGCCGACTGGAAGGGAACGCGGTTCGACGAGATTGAGGCCCAAAATCCATGACTCCCGAGACGGTACTGACGACCGGCAGCCAAGCACTTCAACTCGTGTTGATGCTCGCAGCGCCATTGCTGCTGACGGCGCTCGCTGTCGGCGTGCTGATCGGCGTGTTCCAGGCCGCGACCCAGATCAACGAGCAGACCCTGAGCTTCATCCCGAAGCTGCTGTCGACCGCCGTCGTGCTGGTGTTCACCGGGCCGTGGATGCTGCGCCTGCTGACCGAGTTCACGCGGCGTCTGTATGAAAGCATTCCTGCGCTGATTCATTGAGCGCGGAGATGCCATCCATGGCGAGACCTTGCCTATATCCCCACCCCCAGCCCGTCCATCCATGGCCGGGCGTTCAGCGGTGCAGCGAGCAGTGCTCGCAAAGCGCTCAGCTTCACCCATGACCTTCTCCGACGCCCAGATCATCGGCTGGCTGGAAAGCTGGTTCTGGCCGCTGGTGCGCATCGGCGGCGTGCTGGCGATTGCGCCGGTGCTCGGTGCACGCGTGGTGCCGGTGCGCATCCGTGTGGTGCTGACCGTGCTGCTGACCCTGGTCATGGCGCCGACGATGCCGCCGCCGCCGTACCTGGCGCCGTTCGAAGCCGGCTGGTGGCTGGAGATCGGCAAGCAGATGGTCATCGGCGTGGCGATGGGCTTCGTGCTGATGCTGGTGTTCGAGGCGGTGGTCATGGCCGGCGAGTTGATTGCCTATGGCATGGGCCTGTCGTTCGCCCAGTTGGTCGATCCCTTGCGCGGCGCCGGCACGCCGGTGGTGGGCCAGTTGCTGATGGTGCTCGGCACCCTGCTGTTCCTGTCCATCGGCGGCCATCTGCGCTTGATCGAAGCGCTGCACGCGAGCTTCGTCAGCATGCCGGTCGGTGGGCCGGGCTTGAATGCCGACAACTTCCTCGCGCTGGCTCGCTGGGGCGGCAGCCTGTTTGCCGGCGGCGTGCAGATCGGCCTGCCGGTGGTGATCGCGCTGCTGCTGGTCAATCTGGCGTTCGGCGTGATGAGCCGCTCGGCACCGGCCTTGTCGGCCTTGTCGGTCGGCTTTCCGATCGCGCTCGCTTCCGGTCTGCTGCTGCTGCGCTTCAGCCTGCCGGGGCTGGCAGCGGTGATGGCGCGGATGCTCGACGACAGCTACGCATTGCTCGCCGCATTGTTCGGAGGCTGATCGATGTCGGATAGCGCCCAGGAAAAGAACTTACCCGCTACCGAGAAACGCAAGCGCGAAGCCCGGGAGAAAGGCCAACTCCCGCGCTCGCGCGAACTGAGCACGGCGGTGGTGATGGGCGTCGGCGCGGCCCTGATCACCGGCTATGGCGCCAAGGTCGGCGCCAGCGCTTACCAGGCGATGAGCCACTCGCTGAGCTTCGATGCGGCCGCTTTGGCCGATCCCGGCCAGATGCCGACGCTGCTGCTGTCCGGCTTCGGCGCCGGCCTGGCGATCGTCGCGCCGATCCTGTTCGCGACGCTGTTCGCGGCCCTGGTCTCGCCGATGCTGATCGGCGGCTGGAACCTGAGCTGGAAGGCGGCGCAGCCGGACTTCAGCCGGCTCAATCCGGTCACTGGTCTGGGCCGGCTGTTCTCCGGTAACAGCCTGGTCGAGCTGAGCAAGAGCATCGCCAAGTTCTGCCTCGTCGGCCTGGTCTCCGGCATCGCCTGGTGGGGTTTGCGCGGGGAATTGCTGTCGCTGGCGATGGAGCCGGCACGACAGGCGATCGGCCACGGGCTGGCGATGGTCGCGTCGACCTTCATGTGGATGGTCGCGTCGCTGGCGCTGATCGCGGCCATCGACGTGCCCTGGCAGATCGTAAGCCTTGCCAAGCGGCTGAAGATGTCGCGCCAGGAAGTGCAGCAGGAGTACAAGCAGAGCGAAGGCAGCCCGGAAGTGAAGGGCCGCATTCGCCGCCTGCAGCAGCAGATGTCGCAGCGCCGGATGATGGAAAAGCTGCCGGGCGCCGATGTCATCGTCACCAATCCCACGCATTACGCGGTGGCACTGAAATACACGGCCGGCGGCAGACGAGCACCCGTGGTGATCGCCAAGGGGGTCGATACCGTGGCCGCCACGATCCGCGAGCTGGGCGAGACCCACGGCATCACCATGATCGAAGCGCCGCCGCTGGCTCGCGCGCTGTATCGCGGCTGCGATCTCGAGGAAGAGATTCCCACCGCGCTCTACGCCGCCGTGGCCCAGGTGCTGACCTACGTCTACCAGCTCAAGGCCTGGCGCGGTGGTGAGCGGCCGCTGGCGCCGAAGGTCGGCGATGTGCCCGGTGGCGAGCCGGATCCGCTGCCGGATTCCCGGCCGGAGCCACCAGCCCTGTGAGTGCTACCGAGCTTAGTGGAACAGAACCTGCAGGTTTGAGTTTGCATCTGCCGTAATCCCGGCAAACGAGAGTTGCGATGAATCCGCCGATTCCGCATTCCGCGCCATGAGCACCGCCATCAAGAGCGCCGAAGCGACCGTGGAACGAGGGCCATTGTCTGCCGGCCGTGACCGGATCCTGGTGATGACGGCGATCCTGGTCGGCCTGCTGCTGCTGACTTCGGCGCTGGCCTTGCCGGCGCAGCCTCGGGTGATGGCCTGGGAGCCGGAGGCATTCGCTGCCAGCGGCAGCCTGCTGTTGCTGACCGCGCTGCTGTTCTCGCGGCGCCGGATGGCCTACGAACTTGCTGCTGCGCTGACCCTCGGCATCACCATCGGCATGCTGCTGCTGCGAGTGGCGATGGTGTTCATCGACGACACCTTTGCCGACGGTACGCACAGCCTGTTCATGCCGGTGTACGCGTACTACACGGTGGTCTACCTGATGCTGGCCATCCTGCTGCCGAGCACGGCATCGATGCGCTGCAGCGTCGCGGCCTGGCTGGCGCTGGCGAGCCTGGTCACCATCGGCAGCCTGTCGTTGCTGAACCCGGAACCGCCGCGGCCGTTCCTGATGGCGACGCTGATCTACGTCTGGCTCGGTCACGGCCTGTTCGTCGCGCTGCTCAACGGCTGGACCCGTCAGCAGCGGGCGCTGGTCGACGCGCATGCGCGGCTGGCCGAGATCGAACGCACCGGCCGCCTTTCGGCGCTGGCCAGCGAACAGCGCTTCCGGATCGTCTTCGAGCAGTCCACCGCCGGCGTCGGCTTGATCGGTGCCGATGGCTGCTGGCAGATCATCAGCGACCGGATGGCCGAGCTGACCGGCTACAGCCTGCAGCAGCTGGAGGGCATGTCGTTGCTGCTGCTGCTGGTGCCGGAGGCCCGCGAGGCCGCCCGCCAGAGGCTCGACGATTTCATCAACAGCGAACAGCCGCGCTATTCGGTCGAGCGGCAGTGGCTGCGTCGCGACGGTGACCTGATCTGGGTCAGCCTGCATTTCGAGCGGGTGCCCGGCTCGGCCCAGCTGCCGGCGGCAGCGGTGGTGATGGCGATCGACATCAGTGCACGCAAGAAGGCCGAGCAGGAGACGCAGGAGCTGCAACGGATTCGCGATTTCCACTTCGAGCATCTGCCGCTGGCGATGATCGAATGGGACCGCGACCTGCGGGTACGCCGCTGGTCGAAGCAGGCGGAAGACATGCTCGGCTGGCCGGCGGCAGCGGTGGTCGGGCGAACCCTGCGTGAAGTCGGCGTGCTCGATGCCGACGAGGCCGAGAATCACGAGCAGGTGATGCGTGAATTCCTGACCGGCCAGCGCACCGCGGTCGAAAGCCTGCGCCGCACCCGCCACCGGGACGGCCACCTGGCCTGGTGCCGCTGGTACAGCCACTCGCTGGCCGGCGCCGATGGCAAGCCGGAATTCTTCTTCACCGCCGGGTTCGATGTCACCGAGTTCCTGGCCAACAATCTGCGGCTCGACGAGAACCGCCGCGAACTGAGCGCGATCTTCGAACAGGCGGCGGTCGGCATCGCAATGCTGGATTCCCAGGGCCACTGGCTGACGGTCAATCGCCGCTTTTGCGCCATTGTCGGCCGCAGCGAGGCGGAGCTGCTGAGCAGCGATTTCCAGTCGATCACCCATCCGGAAGACCTGTTGCTCGATGTCACCCAGGCCGAGGCGGTGGCAACAGGCAAGCTGCCCGGCTACGTGATGGAAAAGCGCTATCTGGGCCCGGACGGCGAGATCATCTGGGTACGGCTGCACGTCGGCCGCATCGATGCCACGGCGACCACGCCGATGCGTTTCGTCTCGGTGATCGAGGACATCAGCGAGCGCAAGCACGCCGAACAGCAGGCGCTGGAGCACCAGCAGGTTAGCGATTTCCATTTCGACAACACGCCGCTGGCGGTCATCGAATGGACGCCGGATCTGAGAGTCAAGCGTTGGTCCGTGCACGCTATGCAGATGTTCGGATGGAGCGAGGCCGAGGTGGTCGGCAAAAGCCCGTTTGATTGGCGCTTCTTCCACGACGACGATCTGGACCGCGTCACCGATGTGGCGCAGACCATCTTCGACAGCCCGCTGCCCACCATCCAGACCCTCTGCCGCAACTACCATCGTGACGGCAATACTTTCTGGTGCCAGTGGCACAGCTCGATACGGCGCGGTGCGAACGGCGAGGTGCAGTCGGTGCTGTCGATGGCCAGCGATGTCAGCAATGAGCAGGCAATGCTGTCCGAGCTGCGCGATAGCCAGGCGCGCTTCCAGGGCATCTTCGAGCAGGCCGCAGTCGGCATCGCGATGATCGATGCCCAGGGCAACTGGCTGATGGTCAACCAGCGTTTTCGCGAGATCGTCGGCTACGGTGCCGAGGAACTGCTGCAGCACCGCTGCGAAGAAATCACCGATCCCCAGGACCGTGCTGCCGAAGCCATCGAACGGGCCCGCCTGGTCGCTGGCGAGATCGACGACTATAGCTTCGTCAAGCGCTATCGCCACCGCAACGGCCAACCGGTCTGGGTTTCGCTGTACGCGCGCCGGCTTGACGACAGTGGCAGCGGCGGCAATGTGAGCCTGTCGCTGGTGGTGGTCGACATCACCGAGCAGCGTCAGGCCGAAGCCCAGATCAAGCGCCTCAATGCCGATCTCGAGAAGCGCGTCACCGAGCGTACCCGCCAGCTCAACGACACCGTCCACAGCTGGGTCGCACGCAACCAGGAACTGAGTCTGCTGAACAAGATGACCGGCTCGCTGGCCGCCGCTCTCGACAGTGGCGAGGCGCATCGCATCGTCGGCGACTATCTGCCGCGCCTGTTCAATGGCTACGGCGGCGCCCTCTGGCTCGGCGACGGCAAGAACCCTTCCTACCCGATCGTTGCCGAGTGGGGCGCTCGCGAGCCAGTGGCGGAGACGCTGATCACCGAGGATTGCTGGGCGCTGCGCCGCGGCCAGCCGCTGCGCATCGACGATCCAAGCCATCCGCACCTGTGCCCGCATCTCGATGGCCGCAGCGATGGCCAGGAACCGCATACCTGCGTGCCGATCACTGCACTCGGCAGCCCGGTCGGCCTGATCCATCTCGGCTGGTCGGAACGTATCGGCAGCCTGGTGGCGCCGCCGGACGACGCGCTGCTCGGCTCGGTGGTCGAGCAGATCGGCCTGGCGATCGGCAATGTCCGGCTGCGTGAGGAACTGCGCCGCCAGGCGATCCGCGATCCGCTCACCGGCCTCTACAACCGCCGCCATTTCGACGAACTGCTGCGCGCCCGCATGGCCGAGCACGATCGCAGCGGACGCGGCTTTTCGGTGTTGATGATCGACATCGATCACTTCAAGCCTATCAACGATCAGCATGGCCACGAGACCGGTGACGATGTGCTGCGCGAGACCGCCAAGCATCTGCAGGAATCGGTGCGCGCCGGCGAAGCCGCGTTCCGTTTCGGCGGCGAGGAATTCGTGCTGCTGATCGACGACGGCGAGCACCCGGACGGCAGCCAGGCGATGCGCTGCGCCGAACGCGTTCGCCGCGAGATCGCCGAGCTGCGTGTGCATTGCCGGGG
>NZ_JAHFRY010000080.1:12123-23326 GCF_023266035.1 Nevskia sp. | reverse complement strand
CCAGACCTTCCGATTCCGGATCGACACCGACCATCCATACCGGCTCCAGCACGCCGGAGCGCTTCAGCTTGTACAGCAGGTCCGTCCCGATGTTCCCAGGACCGATGATCGCGCAGCGGATCTTTTTCACGCGGCTGTTCTTCCGTATCGTCAAAGTTCGTGTGGCACCGTACTATGCTTCCCACCCGCTTTCAACATTCCGGCTAAACGGATTGTAAGTTGCGATCACAAGCGCCTGCCCCGAAAGGAAATGAAGGTTATGACAGCTGTGCCACAAACGAATTTTCCCGCCCCGATCGCCAGCGCCGCGCAACAAGCCGAGCTGCGCGTGGCCGCTCGTGCGCTATCGCGCGGCGGCCTCGTGCACGCCTACGGTCATTGCAGCCTGCGTCTCGATGCGCAGCATTTTCTGGTCTGCGCCGCGAAGCCGATGGGCAGTATCCAGCCTAGCGATGCCGGCACCGTCGTGCCGGTCCGCGGCGCCTTGCCGGATGGCGTGCTCGGCGAGGTGCGCATCCATCAGCAGGTCTACGCCCGGCGGCCGGAGATTGCTGCGGTATGCCGAATCATGCCGCCGCAAATCGGCCTGCTCGCGCTGCTGAAGCGGACGCCGCGTGCGCGGCACGGCTTCGGCGCCTACTTCGCGAGACCGGACGGCCAAGGCCCAGTGCTCTGGGATGACCCCCGCCTGCTGCGTGATGACACAGCCGCCGCCCGTCTCGCCGATACGCTGGGTACCGGCAACGCGCTGGTGATGCGCGCCAACGGCGCGGTGGTGGTTGGCAAGACCATCGTCGAAGCGGTGGCGCTGTCCTGGTTCCTGGAGGAAGCTGCACGAGTCGAAACCGGCCTGATGCAGATGGGTCAGGACGGCGACCACACGCTGCTGACAGCAGACGAAACCATTGCCCGGCAGGTGGTGGCCGGAAGAGTCTACGAGCGGATGTGGGAACACCTGAGTTTTGGCGATGCGGAAGCCGTACCGCTAACCTGAGCATGCCCCCAGCGAAAGCATGGGGCATTCGTGACCAGCAGCAGCCAGCATCATCCTTTCATCACAACTAAGGCCCGACATCGAGTCCGGGCCACACTAAGGGAGAAGCAAGCCATGCCATTGATTCAGATTGCGTTCTATTTCTTCGCAGCCATTGCCGCCGGCGGTATCGGCATGGCGGCCATGATTGCCTTCGGCATCCGCATTCCAGCCTTCCTGGGGCCAGCCCACGGGCTTGGTGGACTGGCGGCGCTGGCCACCCTGTTCACCTCGAACCTCAAGGGCGGCGATGCCACGCCGACGCTCGCCTGGTGGGCGCTGGTGGTGTTCCTCGGCGGCTTCATCGGCGGCATGCTGCTGTTCCGCGTGCTGTTCAAGGGCAGAACGCCGCTGGCCATGGTCGCTGTGCATGGCAGCGCTGGCGCGCTGGGCCTTTACCTGCTTTACAGCGCGGCGTTCTGATCGCCGGCAGGCAGCGGCATCAAGGCTTGCCCAATACCTTGATGTTGCTGCCGCAGCTGCTGGTCCGCGGACAGGAAGCCTTGTCGTAAGCGACTGGTTCGGCGCTCTGTTCAGGCACGGGATCGGCAACGGGACGGATAAAGCCGCAGGCCGACAAGGCGAGCGTCAGCACAGTCGCAGCAAAGGAGCGCAGCAGCAGTCGGGACATCATCAAGCTTCCCGTCGTCTGGCGGCGCACCAAATCCGTCGCAGAGTCGGCCAGGAACAATCCTCAAGTCAATCGAATCGACGCTGAAATGCACGCTTGGCAAAGTGAATCGGCCGCGAACCGTTGTAGTATTGAAGCATACGGTTTGCCATGGTTCAGATGGGGTTCAGGTCGCGGGAATCGCTCCCCGAACTGTCAGGCGCGGCCGATTCAATTGGGAAAACCTGCGATGAAGACGCGCAACATCAAGGCCCCGCCAGCGGAGGCAGCGACGGTTTCAGAAGCCGCCACGACGCCCCCGGCCGAGCCGCCAAGCGCATCTGCGCGTCAGCCTGGCGAAGAACCGAGCGATGCCAGCCTGCAGCCGCCGCCAAGCGAAGAACTGTCGCGGCAATGGATCAAGCTGGGCTTCCTGATCCACGACGTGTCGCGTCTGCGCCGTTCGGCCTACGACCAGTTGATGAAGCCGCTGAAGATCACCCGTGCCCGCTGGTGGGTGCTGGCGCATCTGTCACGCCACGACGGCATGATGCAGTCGCAGCTCGCCGACGTGCTGGAAGTCGGCAAGGCCAGCCTCGGCACTGTTGTCGATCAGCTGGAGAACAGCGGCTGGGTCGAACGCCGCGCTGATCCGCTCGACAAGCGCGTCAAGCGCGTCTATCTGACCCGCGCCGCGCAACCGCTGATCAAGACCATGACCATCGAGGAAGATCGCTTCAACCAGCGGGCGCTCGGCGCACTCAGCCTGGAC
This sequence comes from Nevskia sp., assembly GCF_023266035.1. Lineage (GTDB taxonomy): Bacteria > Pseudomonadota > Gammaproteobacteria > Nevskiales > Nevskiaceae > Nevskia. Next base: position 20,911 of record NZ_JAHFRY010000080.1, on the reverse strand, counting down.
GATCATCAGACGCTGTCTCGGCTGCTGGGTCAGATCAAGCATTCGCTGTCGCGGATGGGCGTGGACAGCAACAATCAGTCGCTGGATGAGGACTGAGGCCGTAGCGCTTCATCGCTGACAAAACAACTCGCGAAAACGCGTTGCGCTTTTTCATATGGATGCATACCATCCGCGCGCTCCTGCTGCACTATCCTGTCGCGCGGAGCCTTGCGGAGAGTGGCCATGGGATTTCTGAAATCGCTGTTTGCTGCGAAGGAAGCGAAGTTTGTGGAAGTGGCGCCATTTGGTGCGCGCTATGAAGTGCCGAGCGGGGAAACCATGCTTGAGGCTGCCCTCAAGAATGGCGTGCCGTTTCCGCACAACTGCACCGTCGGCACCTGTGGCTCCTGCAAGTGCAAGCTCAAATCCGGACGTGTCAGTGCGCTGACCGACTTCGGCTACACGCTGTCGCAGCAGGAAATCGCCGCCGGTTTCATCCTCGCCTGTCAGGCCATCCCGAAGGATGCGTTGACTCAGGTGGAAGTCGAGAGTCAGGCGCTCGATGCGCCGGCAGTGGCGTCGTTCACCGGCAAGATCTCGGCCACCGAGACGCTGACCCATGACATCGTCAAGATCACCATTGCCCTGGATCGGCCGATCAAGTTCGTGGCCGGTCAGTACGCCAATCTGAAATATCCGAACATCCAGCGCGCTCGAAACTATTCGTTTGCCGATGCGCCGGATCGGGATGGCCGCAGTCAGGTGTCGTTCTTCATCCGCAAGGTGCCGAACGGGATGTTCACCGAAGCCTTGTTCAAGGGCGAGTTGAATGATGTGACCCTGGATGTGGAGGGCCCGCACGGCAATTTCCATCTTCATCCGGGCACCGCGCCGATGGTCTGCATCGCCGGGGGGTCGGGCTTGGCGCCGTTGCTGTCAGTGCTTGAAGCGGGTCGCAAGGATCGCGTGCAGCGGCCTTGTGCCTTTCTGTTCGGGGCGCGGACGCAGGCGGATCTCTATGGTCTCGAGCAGATCCAGCAGATCGCTCAGAACTGGAACGGCAAGTTCGTGTTCCTGCCGGTGCTGTCGCATGAGCCAGCCGACAGTTCCTGGACCGGCGCTCGCGGTCTGGTGACGCAGTTCATCACCGATGCCCTGCCCGAGATCGACTGGTCCACCGCCGAAGGCTACATGTGCGGCCCGCCCGGCATGATCGACGCCGGCATGTCGTCCATGACCGAAGCCGGCATGAAGCTCGAGGCCATCTTCTACGACAAATTCACTGACGAAAGTCATTCCGCAAAAATGCCGTAACGAAAGCGCTAAAAAGGGCCCGGCTGATTCAGCCGGGCTTTTTCGTTGCAACGAATGAATCAGCCAATCAGGCCACAGGAGCGGCATGCAGATAGAAGCCGGCGATCGCGCCGGTGACCACGAGCACCCAGGCTTCAAGCAGCAGCCGCCACGGCAAAGGCGCATGGCGCAGTTCCATGAAGTGCAGCAACACCAGCCGCACCTTGATCGCCGCGATCAGGATGATCGACAAGGTCGCGACACTGGCGGTGAACTGATCCTTCGACAAGCCCCAGGTGGTCACGCAGGTCGCAGCCATCAGGAACAGCCAGACCAGGGTCGCGGGTTTCGTCAGTAAAGCCATGGCCTATCTCAGCCCTATCTCAGCAAGTACAGCAGCGGGAACAGGAAGATCCACAGCAGATCGACCATGTGCCAGTAGGTGGCGCCGGATTCGAGCACCTTCATGTTGCGGCTGTCGAACTCGCCCCTGCGCGCCTTGAGCCAGAACACCGTCAGCATCACGCAGCCGCCGATCACGTGCAGCAGGTGAATGCCGGTCAGCGAGAAATAGAACATGTAGAAGTCGTTGCTCATCGGCGTGATGCCGGCCGCGAGCTTGCCGCCGTACTCGATCGCCTTCGAGATGCCGAAGGCGATGCCACAGAGCATCGCCGCCAGCAGCAGCTTCGGAATCGTGGCGAGCCGGTCACGCTTGGCGGCATCGACGGCCAGCACCACGAACCAGGAGCTGGTCAGCAGGATCAGCGTGTTGATGCCGCCGAAGTCCGGATTCAAGGTGTGGCGCGCGGTTTCGAACAACGCGCCCTGCTTGATCCGCTCCTGCATGAACGACACGAACAGCACGCCGAAGAAGCACATGTCGGCGAGTACGAAAACCCAGACGCCCTCCACTCCGGGAAGGCGTCGGGTCGCTACGGCTGGAGAAGTCGACATGCCGCGAGAATGCCTCAGCGGGCGCCGATCAGCGAGCCGGACTGCTCACGCACTGCGCTCGGGCTGGCGGCACCGTCCTCGATCTCGATGCGGTTGACCGCCTTGATGATGAACACCGACATCGACACGATCCAGATGTACCAGGTCGGGAACGCGATCCAGAAATTGAACATGCCGTGGAACGCGAACGGGCCGGTCTTGAAAAACGGGATCAGGCTCACCGGGAAGAACGAGGCCACGGTGACGAAGCCCCACCAGCAGACCCAGGCCGGCACCAGCGGCTTCGCGCGCTTGTCGCGCAGGAACACGATGGCGGCGGCGATGATCTGCCAGCTGGTCACCATGTAGGCGAGGTCGACGATCATCCAGCCGAGGTAGTACAGCGTCTGGACCATCTCCGGCGACAGCACGTCGATCTGCAACGCGATGGTCAGCCAGATGCCGCAGGCGACGACGATCGGGCAATAGGTGATCGTTGCGCCAGTCATCTCGATGTTGGCGAGCATGCCTTCACCGCCTTCGATGCGGCGCATGACGCGCGACACCGCCGCGCCGAAAGTCATGTAACAGGAACCAAGCACCATGCACACCGACATGCCGATCATGATCGGCGTCTGCAGATCCTTGTAGTGCTGCCACATGTCCTGGGCGCTGGTGTTCGCTGCCATCGGCGGGAAGTTGCTTCCCAGCAGGCCCCACATGCAGAAGAAGCCGATGAAGAAGATCGGGCCGGTCCAGGCCATCAGCTTCCACATGCTGTAATCAACTGGATTCGGTTGTGTCGGATTCATGGAATCATTACTCCTCGGATAAAGACGGCCATACCGGTTTTCCGGCGTTTTCTGCTTGTGCCCAAGTATCCTTTTGCAGTAAATAGCGGTCTACCAAGATTGTCCGATCGCGATATCAGAATCGGCTACGCATCATCCGGGTCATCCGCACATGAACGCCACCGTCAGATTGCATGCGGCAGATGCCTTCCGATTCGCATTCGGCACCGCACCTGCCGTTGCCGCAGAAGCGGGAACTGACGGTGAAGCCGGCATCGGCATCTATGACTGGCGCACGCCGGACATGGCCGGCTTCGAACTGCCGGAAACCGATGAGCTGGTCATCGCCCTGCACCTCGGTGGTTCACGCCGCGTGCGTGCGGTGACCGAGCGCGGCCTCAGCCGCGCCTGTTCGACGCCGGGGCTGGTGACGATCCTGCCGCCGGGCCGCTCCGTTGCCTTCAACACTGGCGGCAGCATCGACGTGATGACCTTGCACGTGCCGCAGAGCGTGCAGCGCATCAGCAGCCTCGAGCCCACCCTCGGCGCCGGCACGGCGACGGCGCGCTTCGCGTTCCGCGACGCCTACATCAGCGCCAGCATGGAAGCGCTGCTGCGGGCGGCGCGCGGCTCGCGGGCACCGTCATCGGACTACATCACCAAACTGGCCAGCGCCCTGCTCTGCCACATCGGCCAACTGGCGCTGACGGTGCAACCGGTGCAGCCGGCAGTAAAGCGGGACGCAGCGGCGAACCTGCCAGCTTCGCCGAACCGCAAGATCGGCGGCCGGTCGCTGGCCGAGTTGCTGGCGCATATCGAGGGCAGCCTGAGTCGCCCGCTGCCGATCGACGAACTCGCTGCCCACGTCGGCATCAGCCGGGCCGCGTTCACGCGCAGCTTCCATTCGGCGATGGGCTCGACGGTGCACCAGTACATCACCCAGCGCAGGGTTACCGCATCGATGCGCCTGCTGCGAAATACCGAATTCGATCTCGCCTGGATCGCCCAGGAGACCGGCTTCTCCAGCCAATCGCACTTCACCGACACCTTCCACGCACTGACCGGTTCAACGCCGCGCCGCTTCCGCGAACAGCGCTGAACGATTCCGCGCCGGCTCAGAGCCCGAGCGCTTTCTTCAGCCGTCCGGTCACCAGCGGGCTGGATGCCAGTGCCACCAGCGAAGCCTGCTCTGCCGCAAGCTGCTCATGCAGGCCAGGCGACATCGTCTCGCGGATCAGCCGCCGCGTTTCGCTGGCCGCGCGACCGGACGCGATCAGCGGCTTGATCCGTTCAAGCACGGCGTCGATGAACGCCGCATCGTCGCCGTCGATCACCTCGTTGAAAATGCCGAGTCGGGTCGCCGCCTCCGGCGTGATCGCATCGCCGCGGATCAGGATTTCCAGCGCCTTGCGAACACCGACGATGCGCGGCAGGAACTGGGTAGTGCCGGTATCCGGCGACAGGCCGAGCTTCGAGAAGCCTGGACGCAGGGTCGCCGAAGGCTTGGCGTAAGCGAAATCGCAAGCGCAGATGAAGCCCAGACCAGCGCCAGTCGCCGGACCATTGACCGCCGCGATCAGCAACGGTCCGGCGTTGACCAGGGCTTCCAGAGCGCCATGAATACGAGTCGCCAGTCGATCGAGCAAGCGCGCGAGTTCGCCATCGTCACCGCTGCCCAGCGCAGCCTTGAACACGCCGACATCGCCGCCCGAGCAGAAGATGCGACCGGCACCCGTCAGCAGCACAGCTTCGATGCGCGGCGAAGCCTTGATGTGGGCCACTGCGGCTTCGATCGCCAGCGCCATGGAGTCGTCGATGGCATTGGTCGCATCCGGACGGTTCAGGGTCAGCAGGGCGACCCGGCCGTCGAGGTGTTCTTCGATCAGCACCAGATTGCCGATTTCATTGCTCATGTCTTGCAGACTTCCTGAAAGGTTCTTTTAGTTATTGGGGGCGCAGCGATCACATCCGGAACACGCCGTAGCGCGCTTCCTCGATCGGCGCATTCAGCGCGGCGGACAGCGCCATCGCCAGCGCATTGCGGGTATCGGCAGGATCGAGAATGCCGTCGTCCCAGATTTCCGAAGTCGACCAGTAGGCGCTGGACTTGCGCTTGTACTCGTCGAGCACGGGCTCGCGGATCGCCGTGATGTCTTCCGGCGAGAGCTTCTGTGCGGTGCGCGCCAGCTGACGGATCTTGATGTCGACCAGCACGTTCGCGGCCTGCTCGGCGCCCATCACGGCGGTCTGGCTCTGTGGCCAGGAGAACAGGAAGCGCGAATCGAAGGCGCGGCCGCTCATGCCGTAATTGCCGGCACCGAACGAGCCGTGGCACATCACGGTCAGCTTCGGCACCGTGGCGTTCGACATCGCCATGATCATCTTGGCGCCGTCCTTGGTGATGCCGCGCTGCTCGTACTCGCGGCCAACCATGAAGCCGGTGATGTTCTGCAGGAACAGCAGCGGCGTGCGATCGCGATTGCACAGCTCGATGAAGTGCGCGCCCTTCAGCGCGCTGTCATTGAACAGCACGCCGTTGTTGGCGAGGATGCCGATGCGGTAGCCCCAGAGATGGGCGTAACCGCAGATCAGCGTCTTGCCGTAGGCCGGCTGGTATTCATGGAAGCGCGAGCCGTCGACGATGCGGGCAATGATTTCGCGCATGTCGAAACTCTGCTTGATGTCGCGCGGCAACACGCCGTAGAGCTCTTCCGGATCGTGCAGCGGCGGCTCGGGCGTCTGCCACTGCACCTTGGTCTTTTCTGCTTTCGCGAAGTTGCCGACGATGTCGCGCGCGATGGCGATCGCTTCCTCCTCGCTGGCGGCCGGATAGTCGGCGGTGCCGGACACCGAGGTATGCATGTCGGCACCGCCAAGCGCGTCGACAGTGACTTCCTCACCGGTCGCGGCTTTCACCAGTGGCGGACCGGCGAGGAAGATCGCGCCGGTACCGCGAACGATCACGCTGTAGTCCGACAGTGCCGGCACATAGGCGCCACCGGCCGTGCAATGGCCGAGCACCACGGCGACCTGCGGCACGCCCATCTTCGATAGCGCGCACTGATTGCGGAAGATCCGGCCAGCGGCGTACTTGTCGGCGAAGAAATCCGCCTGCAGCGGCAGGAAGCCGCCGGCCGAGTCGCAAAGATGGACGACCGGCAGGCGGTTCTCGATGGCGATGTCGAGCGCGCGCACGGTCTTCTTGATCGTCAGCGGATACCAGGCACCGCCCTTGACGCTGGCATCGCCGGCATTGATGACCACTTCCCGGCCGGCAACGATGCCGATGCCGATCACGCAGCCGGCGCCCGGCACGCTGCCGTCGTAAGCCTCGCCTGCCGCGAGCGTCGAAAGCTCCAGGAACGGCGTGCCCGGATAAAGCAGCAGCGCAATGCGCTCGCGCACCAGCAGCTTCTTCTGCGCGCGCAGACGATCGATATCGCGCTGCGGGCGCTCATGGCGCGCGGCTTGCTGACGCGCCTTCAAGTCATCGGCAATCGCCCGGTTGTGGGCGACGTTAGCGCGGAACTCGGCCGAGCCAGTGTTGAGCTGTGATTCGATGCGCTTCATGCGGTGATCGACTCCAGGCTCAGCAGCAGTGCATCGCGATCGAAGCTCTGGCCGGCAGCAAAGTTCACGGCCGCGACGACGCCATCTCGTGGGGCGACCAGCGTCGTTTCCATCTTCATGCTTTCCATCGTCAGCAAGGTCTGGCCGCGGCTGACGCTATCGCCAGCCGCCACGGCCACGGTGATCACCGAGCCCGGCATCGGCGCGCGGATGCCGTCTGCAGCGCCGCCCTGATGCTGGGCGGCGAGGCGCTCCAGCGGATGGCGGTAGCGCAGCTGGTAAGCCTCGCCATCGAGATGAATGAACACCTCGTCGCCGCGCGTGGCGATGATCGCGTCGATCTTGCGGCCGTCGATGTTAAGCCTGAGTCGGCCGTCGATCTCGGCAAGCACGCGAACATCGACCGTGTGCGTCTCGTCGAGGTGAAGGCGATAGCCGGCAGGCGTACGCGAAAGCTCGACGCCGTGTTGGTTGTCAGCAAACTCGAAAGCGTGGTGCATCAGTTCCTCCAGGCGCCGAGCGCGGCATGGAGATCGGGAATCGCATCGGCGCCGTCGCGCATGGTTTTCGTGCTCAGGCTCGCGGCAGCCAGCAGTGCCTGCAGCGTCGACGGCGCCAGTTCCGGCTCTGCCGCGATCTGTGGATTGGCATCGAGAAAACCGGTGTGGACGTCGCCGGCAACGAAAGCCGGATGGGCGATCAGCCGGCGCAGGAAGCCGATGTTGGTCTTGCAGCCAAGCAGCACGGTGTCGCGCAGCGCATGGTCGGCGCGGGCCAGCGCTTCGCTACGATCAGTGCCGTGAACGATCAGCTTGGCGATCATCGGATCGAAGGCCGCGGTAACTTCGCCGCCCTCGACCACGCCGCTGTCCCAGCGCAGGCCTTCGCCTTCTGGCGCGCGCAGCCGCAACAGCGGGCCGGTGGTCGGCGTGTAGCCGCGTGCGGCGTCCTCGGCGTAGATGCGCAGTTCGATCGCGTGGCCGCTGGTTCGCAGATCGGCCTGCGTGTAGCCCAGTGCTTCGCCGGCCGCGACGCGCAGCTGCTCAAGCACCAAGTCCTTCCCGGTGATGGCTTCCGTCACCGGATGCTCGACCTGCAGCCGCGTGTTCATCTCCAGAAAGAAAAACTCTCCCGTCTGCGCGTAGATGAACTCCACGGTGCCGGCATTGCGGTAAGCCGCCGAGCGCGCGATGCCGGCAGCTGTCTCGCAAATGCGTGCGCGCAGTTCCGGCGTCAGCGCAGGAGACGGGGTTTCCTCGACGATCTTCTGGAAGCGGCGCTGCACCGAGCACTCACGCTCGAACACGTGAACGACCGAGCCGTAACCATCGCCGAGAACCTGCACTTCGATATGGCGCGGGTTCTCGATGTAGCGCTCGACGTAGAGCCGGCCATCGCCGAAGTAACGCTGGCCTTCGCTGCGCGCGCGTTCGATCTCGGCGTCGAGCAAGGCAAGGTCGCGAACGATACGCATGCCCTTGCCGCCACCGCCGGCCGAAGGCTTGATCAGCAGCGGCGTGCCGACCGCACGAGCACGATCGTTGAAGCTCTCCGGATCGTCGTCCTCGATCGCGCTCGGAGCGACCGGGAAGCCGGCGCGCTCGACAAAGTTGCGGGCGCGCACCTTGTCGCCCATCAGTTCGATCTGCTCGGGCAGTGGCCCGATGAATACCAAGCCGGCCGCTGCGACAGCGCGCGCGAAGCCGGCGTTCTCGGACAGGAAGCCGTAGCCCGGATGGATCGCGCCGGCACCGCTGTCGCGCGCAACTTTCAAAATCTGTTCGGCATCGAGATAGGCGGCGACGGGCGTGCTGCCGGTGATCTCGATCGCCTGATCGGCCATCTGCACGGCCAGCGTGCCGCGATCCGCGGCATGAAAGACGACGATGCCTTTCAAGCCCAGGGCTTGAACGGTGCGCAGCACGCGCACGGCGATTTCGCCGCGATTGGCGACCAGCACGGCCTTGAACGGCCAGGCGCTGGTGTCGTGGCTCAAGGAGTTCTTCATCGGCGTTTAGCGAGTCTCGGGGTTTTGTTGACGGCAGCCACGCGCGCGCTGGTTTCGATGCCATCGCAGACCATCGCCGTCAGTTCAGCGGCGATCGCGTCGACATCGAGCTCGCCTCGGCCGCAGATGTAGTTCCAGGTCAGATGCTCGACGGCGCCGTAGACGAGATCGCGCATCAGGCTAGGCGAGACATCGCGGCGGAATTCGCCGG
>NZ_JAHFRY010000080.1:0-12113 GCF_023266035.1 Nevskia sp. | reverse complement strand
CTTGTCATGCAGGCCGGAGCCGCGATAGTCCTGTTCGGCGCGTACTTCGCGGAACATCAGCCGGCACAGCAGCGGCTGGTCGCGGATCGTGCGCAGGTGACCGTGGATGACGATGCGCAACCGTTCGCGATGCGTGGTGATGCCAGCCAACTCGCGGGCGCGGTCATCGCTGATCGCGTCGTACCAGCGCTCGAGCACGGCGAGCAGCAAGTCGCGCTTGGTCGCGAAGTATTTGAACACCGTGCCTTCGACGACGCCGATGCTCGCGGCGATCTCCGAAACGGCGGTCTGCTCATAGCCCTTGCGACAGAACACCTCGCGTGCGGCAACGAGAATTTCGTCGATGCGCTGCTCGCGTCCCAGTCTCGGCGACGGCACGCGCGCGGCCCGTTTTCCGGCTCGGCCAGCAGGTTTGCTCACGGTGACTTTGCGGACGGACGGCATGGCGCTAGTATTGGTGAGTCCAACTCATCTCGTCAACGGATGAGTCAGACTCACCACACCGGGCGGCGACTTCTGCATGCTGCCCGCATCGAAGCGAGGAGATGGTCATGGCGGATTCCAGCGGCGCGGCAAGCAGTGGCAACCTGTTGCAGGTCTTTGCCGGCCTGTCCGATGGCGAGCAGCAGATTCTTGACGAGGCCGATCGTTTCGCGCGCCGCGAGTTGTATCCGCTCGCACAGCGCATGGACGACGAGGAATGGTGGCCCACCGAGATCTTTCCGAAGATCGGCGCCACTGGCTACTTCGGCATCACCGCGCCCGAGCAGTACGGCGGCGCCGGGCTGGACATCTTCAGCGCCGGGCTGATCCTGCAGGCGTTCTCGCGCTGGAACCATGCGCTGGGCCTGAGCTGGGTCGCCCACGAGAACCTGTGCATGAACAACATCCTGCGCAATGCCAACGATGCGCAGCGGGCCAAGTATCTGCCAGCGATGAACAAGGGCCTGTCGATCGGCGCACTCGGCCTCACCGAGCCGGGCGCTGGCTCCGATGCCCTCGGCTCGATGCGCACCACGGCGCGTCGCGATGGCGATCACTACGTCCTAAACGGCCGCAAGCTGTACATCACCAATGGCCCGGTAGCCGACGTGCTGCTGGTCTACGCGAAGACCGACAAGGACCGCGGCCAGCACGGCATTTCCGCGTTCATCATCGAGAAGGACTTTCCCGGTTTCAAGGTGGCGCAGAAGCTGGAAAAGATGGGCTTCCGCGGCTCGCAGACGGCCGAACTGGTGTTCGACGATTGCCGCGTGCCGGCCGAGAACCTGCTCGGCGAAGAGAATCGCGGGGTAAAGATCGTCATGTCCGGGCTCGACCTGGAACGGGCGATGATCGCGCCGATCTGCCTCGGCATCGCCGAGCGGGCGCTGGAGCTGGCGATCGATTACGCCAAGCAGCGCCAGCAGTTCGGCCGGCCGATCGCCGACTTCCAGATGGTGCAATCGATGATTGCCCAGATGTACACCTGGGTCGAAGCGATGCGCCTGTTCACCTACCAGGTGCTGCGCGCCTGCAACAGCCTGGACGAAAGCCAGGGCGGCCGTGGCGACATCCACAAACTGACAGCCGCTGGCGTGATGTTCGCCGCCGACACCATGAACAAGGTGCTCGACTACGGCGTGCAGGTGCATGGCGGCATGGGCTACATCTGGGAGTCCGAAATCAACCGTCTGTATCGCTCGATCAAGCTGCTGGAGATCGGCGCCGGCACCACCGAAGTCCGCAAGATGATCATTGCCGGTGAACTGCTGAAACCCTGAAACGCAGCCATAAAAAAAGGCCGATCACCCGTGTAGGTGACCGGCCTTTTGGCTGCGTTGAAGCTTAGCCAGCCGGCAGGTAGATCGACTTGATCTGCTGGTAGGCGGCGAGCGACTCCGGACCCATTTCACGACCCAGGCCGCTGGCCTTGATGCCGCCGAATGGCGACGCAATGTCGATCATGTAGCCGTTGACGCCGATGGTGCCGGTATGAACGAGGCGGGCGATGGCCTGAGCGCGCTTCGAATCCGACGACCAGACGGTGCCACCGAGACCGAACTCGGAATCGTTGGCGATCTTCACCGCCTCTTCCTCATTCTGGTACTTGATGACCGACAGGACCGGCCCGAAGATTTCTTCCTGCGCGATCACGGCCTTGTTGTCGACGTCCGCAAACACGGTCGGCTCGACGAACCAGCCGTCGCCCACGCCCTTCGGACGGCCACCACCGGCGACCAGACGGGCTTCCGTCTTGCCCTTGGCGATGAAGCCTTCGACGCGGGCGCGATGCTCTTCCGAAGCCAGCGGGCCGATCTGGGTGTCCTTGTCCATCGAGCTGCCGACCTTGAGGCCCTTGGCCAGGCCGGCGATCGCGTCGACGATCTCGTCGTAGCGGCTGGCCGGCGCCAGAATGCGCGACGACAGCGCGCAGATCTGCCCGTTGTTGCCGAACGAGGCGAAGTGCAGACCCGGCAGCAGGTGTTCGATCTTGACGTCGTCGAGGATGATCGCCGCCGACTTGCCGCCCAGCTCGAGGCTGACCGGACGCAGCAAGCGACCGCAGACTTCGGCGACCTTGCGGCCGGCGCCGGTCGAGCCGGTGAAGGCGACCTTGTCGACACCCGGATGCGAGACCAGGTAAGCGCCCAGTTCACGGCCGCCCGGCACCCAGTTGATGACGCCGGCCGGAATGCCTGCTTCGGCGGCGGCTTCGGCGACGATGTAGCAATCGAGCACGGTGCCCGGCGACGGCTTCAGCACGATGGTGCAACCGGTGGCCAGGGCCGGACCGATCTTCATCATCGACAGCACGACCGGGAAGTTCCACGGCACGATGCCGCCGACCACGCCCACCGGACCCTTGCGGATCAGGGTGTCGAAGCCCAGCGGCGACGGACGACGCTCTTCGACGACCATGCTGGTGGTCAGCGCGGCGTAGTAACGGATCAGGCCGCAGACGTAGCTGCCTTCGAGCTGTTCGGACAGCGCCAGCGGCATGCCGTTCTGGATGCTGACCGCGCGGCTGAGACGCTCGGCGCGCTTTTCCAGCGCGTCGGCGAACTTGTTCATGTACTCGGCGCGCTGGGCCGGGGTGGTGTCGCCCCAGGGGCCATCCAGCGCCTTGCGGGCGGCGGCGACGGCCTTGTCGATATCGGCATTGCTGCCTTCCGGCACGCTGCCGATGCTCAGACCGGTGTTGGCACCGATGACGTCGATGCGAGCGCTGGTGGCGGGCTTGACCCAGTCACCGTCGATGTAGAAAGAGTCGTGATCGATATTCTTGTCAAGCGACATGTGAGTTCTCCTCTCCAGAAACTGGCATTCGAATGATGCTGGCTGTCTACGAGCATTCGACGCGCGTCGGAATGCACGATGATTTAGTATGGCACATTACTATGTGTCCGCAGCCACCTTGGATAGCACCCGTGGCCGATGCAGCGAACGTCGTTTTCATCCCATACGCCCCTTCCCTGATCGACGGCACGCCGACGGTGGCCCACATCCAGAAGGGTGACTTCAGCGCAGAGCTGTTCGCCCAAGTCGAAAGCATGGCCAGCTTCGACCTCTACACGCCGGACGACCTGCCGCGATGATCTTTCACCTCTGCGGTTCGCAAGCCGGCCCGGTGATCAGCGTCAACCGCGGCATCTCGGCCGGTTGATCTCACGTACAGGCCAGCGGACCCGCCCGATTCAGATTTGACGATGAAGAATGAAGGATTGGCCAGCCGTACTGTCGCCCGCCCGGGCCTGCGCCGCGGCGCCTCACTCTGGCTGCTGCTGGCGACGGCGATGCAAGTGACCGCCCTGCCCGGTCTGGCACTGGCGGCGGGGGCGTCGGTGAAAGCCGAGGCACCGCAACTCGCGGTGACACCGTCGGCGCCGGTGACGTCAGTGCCGCCGGAGTACGACCTGCCGCTCGCCGAGAAAAGCGGCAAGGCGACACTGATCCTCGCCGGTGGCTGCTACTGGGGCATGCAGGCGGTCTTCCAGCACGTGAAAGGCGTCAGCAACGTCACGGCCGGCTATGCCGGCGGTCTGAAATCGACGGCGAACTACGCGAACGTGATCGGTGGGGGCACCGGCCATGCGGAATCGGTACTGATCGAATACGACCCGGCCCAACTGACCATCGGCACCCTGCTGCAGATCTATTTCTTCGTCGCTCACGATCCCACCCAGCTGAACCGTCAGGGGCCGGATGTCGGCACTCAGTATCGCTCGACGATCTTCACCGACAACGTCGACGAGAAGCGTGTCGCCGTGGCCTACATGAATCAGATCGATGCCCTGAAACTCTTGCCCCACCCGATCGCCACCAAGATGCGGCCGCTGTTTCCGTTCCATCGGGCCGAGGGCTCTCAGCAGAACTTCGTGCAGAACCATCCGAAGCAGCGCTACGTGCTGGTCAATGACCTGCCGAAGGTCGCGCGCTTGAAGGAAGCCTTTCCGAAGCTGTGGCGCGAACAGCCGCTGCGCTACGAACCGGAGGAGAACAAGCGCTCGAAGCTGTTGCCACCGCCGACGCTGACCCAGTAGCCACGATCAGCGGATCATCGGCAGACAACCAATCAGGCCGTTTGCGGCAGATGCGATGACGCGGGCCGGCAGCAGCTTCGAGCTCCGCAAACGCGCCGACGAATGCAGCAGCGCTCAGCGGCTGGAACGCAGCCGGACACTTTCGCCGCAATTGCTGCTCAGCAGACAAGCTGATGCCGACAATTCGAAGCGGTCATCAAGACACAGGCTGACTGCTTCCAGCTCGCGGCGCTTGCAGCGCAAGGCCAGGGCTTCTTCCTTGAGGCCGGGGTTGTCATCCTTGAGCGCCGCGACGACATCGGCTGGCGTGCTGAGCTGTTCCGGACTGCCGGGCTGGTAGCCGATGGGCCAGCTCATGCGGCGATCGACGTGCTCGGCAAACGAGGCGTAGTCAGTCTCTGACAAACCCGAGCAGCGACCATGCCGGTGCCAGAACATCTGGGTCTGGATCCGGTTCTTGGTGAACTGCGCCATCTGGTCGAGTATCCGCTGCGACAACGCTTCGCCGTGATCGCAGTTGTCAGCGGTCCGTCCATCGACGACTCGCACCAGATCGTGGAGCACGAAGCCATTCGTCTGCTGGCACTGCTTTTCCCGCGAGTCGCGATACTTGCTGCAGTACTGTGGACTCCAGACGAATTCGGCAATCCAGCCCGAGTCCGCCATCGCCGATACCGGCCAGGTCATCGTCGACACGGCTGCGACCATCAGAGCCAGCATCATGGTTCGCGACATCGGCAGCACTCCACGGGATGATTCCATTTCAGTCACTCCGTTTACCAGTTGCCGAGCGCCACCGCGTCCTGGCGGTGGGCGCTGGTCGTCGACGGGCCCGCAGTCCGGGCCTCGCCGCCATCGTCCGGCAGTTCGCCCGATCTCTTGGGCGCCAGCTCGTTGAGCCGGATCTGCTCGGCGAGATTGCGTTTCATGCGGGAGAGCAGGTCATTGAGCAGGCGTTGTTCGTCCGCGGAGATGCCAGCCATGACGGCGTCGTTGCTGGCTAGTGCGACGAGGCGCATGTGTTCCAGCACTTCACGGCCGCGATCGGCGATCTGCACGTGCTTTGAGCGGCGGTCGTCGGGCACTCGCCGGCGGCGGATGAAGCCACCCTTTTCCAGCCGCAGCAGCAGCTCGCCTACCGCCGCGTTGCCCATCTCCAGCAGTTGAGCCAGTTCGTTCTGGTTGCGCGGCTGGCCGTCACCGCGCGACAGATTGAACAGCACCCACCACTGCGAGCGAGTGATGCCAAGGTGGCGCGAGCGCTGGTCGTAGAGCATGCGGCGCAGCCGGGAAACGTCGTGGATCAGATAGCCGGTGCGCAGGAAGCCATCGAGGCTGCGTGCCGCGGCCGGCTTGCCAAGCGGATCAGTCATGAATGGCTCATTTCAGTGCCAGCAATCGATCGGGTGCGAAAGCCATGGTCAGCCGCAGCGGATCGACCTGCTTGCCATCGGCCAGCACCTCGAAATGCAGATGCGGGCCGGTGGAGCGGCCAGTGGAGCCGACGAAGCCGATGATGTCGCCGCGCCGCACCACCGAGCCCTTCTTCAGGCTCGGCATGAATTTGAGCATGTGGCCGTAAACCGTTTCGACGCCGTGGCTATGGCTGATCCGGGCGACGAAGCCGAAACCCTTGCGGCCCTGCATTTCCTTGATCTGACCCTCCTGCGCGGCGCGAATCGGGGTGCCGAGGGGCGAGGCGTAATCGATGCCCTGATGAAACAGTTCTCGCTGGGCCAAGGGGTGCATGCGCAGCCCGTAGGACGAGCTGACTCGCAGCAGCCCCAGCGGCGCTTTCAGGGTCGACGCATATTCGAGCGTGGTCATCGGCCGATCTTTCGCCACGTCCGGTACCAGCGACTGCTCCGGCTTGGGCATCGACGGCATTGCGTAGTTGACCGGCGGCGCAAGCCGGACGATGGGACCGGACGCCAGCACCCGGGTCCGCGCGCCATTCGCCGCTGAAGATGGCAGCACTGCACGAGCTGGCGCAGCAGCCACCTTCGAGACCTTCTTGCTCTCGGGCTTCCGATCAGCCGCCAGACTGGCCAACGGCAGGCTGACCATCAGCACGATGCCGATCAGAAGCCTGGCTGCCGACCGGCATGATTTTCTTTCGACGATTGTCTGCACCCGGCTGTCTCCTCAGCACAGTGATGCAATCCAGCTTGTCTCGCGCCAATGACTATCCGGCGCGAGTTCTGAGCGCCTGATTGCGTTCGATTTCGGTGTTGATGAATTTGACCCAGTTGGCAGCAGCTTCGGTCTGGGATTCGGATCCGGAGGCTTGCGAGAAAGCCTGTTTGGCTTCTGCGAGCTTGCCGCTGTTGTAGAGCACGGTGCCGAGCTGCATGTTCAGGCTGCCAGGGTTCGAGACGTTGGCACCCTTGAGGGCTGCGGCATAGGCTTCGGCGGCTTTCAGCCAGTTCCCGGTCTGCGAATAGGCCTGACCGAGGAAGTTGTAGTGCTTCGACTCACCGGTCAACGACGCCAGCTTGACCAGCACCGGAATCGAGCGCTCGGTTTCCTTGGCAATGGCCAGCGCCTGGGCGAGCAGCTGCAGGTTCTCGGCATTGAGCGGGATCAGCTTGTCCTTCATCCGCGCGGTGATCAGGTTGACGGCCTGCTGCGGCGCTTCTTCCGCCAGGTACAGACGGGCCAGATTCAGCACGTCGCCGACATTGGTGATGAAACCGCCCTTGTAGGCCGCATGCATGACGTTCAGCTGCTTGCGCTGATTGCCCTGCAGGCCGTAGAGACCGGAGAGCTGGATGAAGTAGGTTTCCTTCGGGTAGTTGCTGGCGAGGATTTCCATCACCCGGATCGCGCTCGGGTAGTCCTTCAACTCGAAGAAGACGGCACGAAGCAGACCGAGCCAGTTTTCCTTCGGCTCCTGGTTGCGCGCCTTGGCCACCGACAGCGCCTTCAGGATCGGCGCCTTGGCTTCGGCGTACTGCTGCTGCTGGTAGTACGCCTGGGCGTAGAGGATGTAGGCATCCGGCTGGACATCGGTGACGACCGAAAACCACTTGTCGAGAACCCGGATCGCTTTCGGATAGTCCTCGAGCAGGAAGTAGCTCTGGGCGAGTGCAAACAACGAGTTGTCACGCAGGCCGTCCGGCAGGTTGGCCTGCTTGAGGACGTTGGTGTACGCCTCGATGGCGCGCTTGTTGTCTTCCAGGGTCCGATAGACCGCTGCGTACTGCACCCACAGCGTGGCCTTTTCGTAGTCGTTGAGCTTGTCGTACTTGGCCTTGAGGACGTTGAGCGCGGCTTCCGCACCCTTGTAGTCCTTGGCGTCGAAGGCTTTCTGCGCGACTTCCATCTGCTTGTAGGTGGCCTGACTCAGGGTCTGGGTGACCTTGGTCTGCGGCTTGGCGGCTTTCTTGTCGTCGGCCGCCTGGGCGGCGGGGATCAGGCTCGCCGCCAGCAGCAGGCCGGCGATGATTCGCAAGCCATGCGCGTAAAGGGACCGCTTCCTGCTTGTCCGGCCACCAGCCACTGGCCACTGATCACGGTTGGTGGTCATTTTTTCTTGTCCAGCTTGAAGGTGATGACGTGACGCACGCCAGGGACCCGGATCGGCAGGCCATTCTCGACGCGCGGCTTGTACTTGAATTTCAGCACCGCTTTCGCCGCCGCCTGATCGAAGATGCCTTCCGGCTTCGATTCGATGATCACCGGATCGGCCGTGGCGCCGGTCTCGGTCACCGTGAATTCGAGCAGCACATAGCCTTCGATGCCGCGGCTCTGGGCACTGCTCGGATACAGCGGTGCGACCTTGACGATCGGCAGGTATTCGCCGTCAGACGCCGACAATGCAAAGCCGGTGTTCTTGGCCACGTCCTTGTCGACCTTGATCTGGCCGATGTTGACGGCGGCGGCACTCGGGCCTTCCACGGTCATCCGCTGGGTCGGCACTTCCGGCGCCACTTCCTTCTGCGGCAGTTCCGGCGGCGGCTTGCGTTCGCGGGTCTCCACTTCGAAGCTCTTCTTCAGGCGCACGAAGTCGATGGTCGGCAGCACTTCCAGTGCGCCGACCGCCACGCTGCTGTGGGTGATCAGCGTGTGCAGCAGCCAGAACATGCCGACGATGACGCTCAGGCCGACGCCGAGCGCCGGCAGGAAACGGAGAGGGTTCTGCGTGGTCGTGCCACGCGGCATCAGGGTGCTTGCCATGTGCTAGACCTTGCCCTTGGTGCCGACCGAAACGGTCAGGATGCCGCCCGCCTGGACCTGTTCCATGACTTTGCTCATCACGCCGCTTTCGGACATCTTGTCGGCCTGGATCACCACCGTGTCGTCAGGCCGTTCGGCGTGCATGCGCTCGACCATGGCGCGTACTTCCGGCAGCGAGACCTTCTTGCGATCCATCCAGATTTCGCCGTTGGCACGGACGGCAATCAGGATGTTGCCGGAGTCACGATGCTCGGCCGTCTTGGCGTCGGTCGGCACGACCTTGACGCCGCTCTGCTTGACGAACGACGTGATGATGATGAAAAAGATCAGCAGGTTGAAAACGAAGTCCAGCATCGGTGCTAAGTCGATGCCGTGATGGTCTTCGTCGTGATCGTGTCTTTGAGGCAGCATGGCTTTCGCTCGTCTTTGCTCAGTGGCTACTGAGGTTTCGCGGGGGTACTACTGCGTCCTGCTGGTCGTCGTCGGCGCAATCGAGACGTTGGTGATGCCACCCTGACGGACTTCATCCATGACGCCGACGACGATGCCGGTCGGTGCCTTGGTGTTCGCCACGATGATCACCGAGCCTTCCGGCTTTTCACCCTTGAAGCGCTCGACGTTCGGGCGGACCGAGCCTTTGTCGATCAGACGCTGGTCAACCACGATGTCGCCATTGGCGCGCACCGCGATGTACATCGTCGTATCGTCGTTATCGGTCTTCTTCGCCTTGTTGCTCGGCGGGGGCGTCGACAGCGTCAGGCCGACCTCTTTGACGAAGATGGCGGTGATGATGAAAAAGATCAGCAGGTTCAGCACGAAATCCAGCATCGGTGCCAGGTCGATGCCGTGATCGTCGTCGTCGCTGTCATCGACTGCGTGGTTGGACATCCGGCGCATGAGGTGTCTTCCTAGAATTTGAAGCGGTCAGCCAGCAATTCGGTTTCATACCGGATCGATGCCTGAAACTTGAATACCGGGTACATGCCGGAAACACTGACTGCGAGGCCGGTCATGGTGCAGTTCATCGCCTTCGACACGCCGGCCGCCATGGTCCGGGCATCGGCGGAGCCCAGGATCGCCATCGAATCGAAGACCTCCAACATGCCGATGACGGTGCCGACCAGGCCCAGCAGCGGGCACAGCGGCACCAGCACCTTGACCATCGGCAGGTTGGCACTCATGCCGCTGCTGAGGCGCGATACCAGGGCCTTGCGGACCTGGTGTGCAGCCCAGGAGCTGCGCTCCGATCGGGCTTCCCAGATCGCCAGCGAGTCCTTGGTGAGCTTCGGCAGCGTGACCTGGAAGAACCAGATCCGCTCGAAGATCAGTGCCCACATGACCACGCCGGCAATGAAGATCCACGCCACCAGCTGGCCACCGGCGTGCATCAAGCCGGCGACGGCTTCATACGGGGCCAGCAGGAGCTCAAGCATGGGCCGCACCCGCTCCACCTTGGCGAGCTTCCAGCGTTTCGGCCAGAAGACCGGTGCTCTGCTGATCGAGGATCTGCACCAGACGCTTGGAGCGCGAGGCCAGGGCCGAGTTGATGAACAGCAGCGGAATGGCAATACCGAGGCCGAGCACGGTGGCGATCATCGCCTTGCCGATACCGGCGGCCATCAGCTTCGGATCGCCCGAGCCGGATTCGGTGATCGACTGGAAGGTCTCGATCATGCCGATGACGGTACCGACCAGGCCGAGCAGCGGGCCGGCCGCCACCACCAGCTTCACGAACGGCTGGATGCGCTGGATCGCCGGCAGCTCTTTCAGCACGGCTTCTGAGATGCGCAGTTCGACGACTTCGGCATCTTCGTCCTTCGGCATCGCCGAGCCCTTGAACGAGGCCAGCACGCGGCCGACCGGGTTGCCCTTGTCGAGCTGGTTGAGGTTGCTCAGCTGCTTGTTGACCTTGGCGGTGACGATCGTCAGGTAGAAGAACTGGTAGATCGCCAGGCCTGCGCCGATGGCACCGACCAGCAGGATCAAATAAGCGACCCAACCACCAACGTGAATGCGCTCCATCACTTCCGGACGCTGCGAGTACAGGCCGATCAGCACGCCTCTGGACGGATCGAGAATCATCGGGTGATAGCCGGTCTCCTGGCTTTCAAACGACTTGGCGGTGCTCAGGAAGTGGCCGGGCGGCTGCTTCGGCGGCACCGAGAAGCTGTCCGAACCGGTCTCGTAGGACAGGAATTTGCCGTCCGAGATCGCCACGAACGGGCCGACCCGCAGCACGTTCTTCTTGGTGCGCTCGCCGCTCGGCTGGGTGACGCTGGCGTTGAAACGAGCAACCTTGCCGCCTTCAGTCATTTCCCGCTGCATTTCAAACCAGAAACCCTGCAGATCTTCGATCGGCGGCATGGTCTTGGTCTGGGCCAGGCGATCGAGCTGGGCGATGCGCTCCGGGAACTGCACGGTGAGCATCGAGTTGCGGGCGGCCGAGGCGAAGTCGCCAGCGCTCTGGCGCATGACGCCAAACAGCTCGCCGAGGTTGCCGGCCGAGGCGTCACGCGACGCCATCAGGTCGGCGATTTCCTTGTCGTTGACTTCAAACTGCCGCTGCAGCGCTGCGGACTCTGCTTCCAGCGCTTCCTTGGCGCGCTTGGCTTCGCCGAGCAGGCTGGCCTGCTGGTCCCGCGAGGCGGCGAAGCGCGCTTCGCGCTCCTTGTTCAGGGCAGCATCTTTCTGATCGGCTTTCTTCACCTGCAGCAGCAGGTCGTCCAGCGTCTTGGCACCAGCTGCTGCGTCCTGGGCCTGGGCCGGGATCGACACGCAACCGAAAGCAATAAGGAACGCCGCCGAAATCTTGGAGGCGAAGGTGGTTACAGCACAGAGGTCTTTGATTCGGATAGACATGGGAGGTGGTCTCAGTTGGCGGCAGCAGCAGCAGCAGGCGCAGCGGCGGCAGCGGCCTGAAGGGGCACCATCAGCAGATCCGGCGAGGATTGCTTGCGGGCAATCTTCAAACCTTCCTTGACGCCTTCAGTGGCGCTGTTGTCGATGACCCAGCCCTTCTTGTCGCGATCCCAGTAGCCGGTTTCCTTGGTGTCGGGCGTCTGGTACAGCAGGCCGACGCGGCCGATCCGCAGGAAGTCGACATCCTTACCGTCCAGATTGCCGCGGTAGCCTTCGATGGTGCGGCCATAGTCGATCTCGACCTGGTAGCCCTCGAGGATGCGGCGGAATTTCTCGGATACCGTGACGTCGGCGCGCGGCATCATGTCGTTGAGCGCCTTGACCCGCTCCTTGCGCTCATCGATCAGGAACGGCGTGTCCAGCTCCACAAACTGGCCGAACACCGCCAGCATGTCCTGCATCAGCGGCAGGATCGCGATGTTGGTGCGGGCGATCTCGCGGATCTCCACACGCACCGAATCCTTCTCCGCTTCCTGCGAACGCAGCTGCGAT